>NZ_CP101751.1:1568393-1882072 GCF_024496085.1 Flavobacterium cerinum
CGATTGTTCAGAATCTGGCCAATGCTCATGATCGGTATTATAAACTAACCGAATGGCAGGATCGATTACGGGAGATTGCCAACAGTTATAGTCCGGTGCCTAATACCCGAAATCGCAATTTGGCGGATCTGTCTAAAAACCAACTTTGTGGTGATGTCCGTTTGGTATTGAGCGATGATAGAAAAAATCCGCATCAGTTAACCTATACCAAATCCTGCGATACAGCGATCCGTTATGGTCATCATCCGGAGAAGAGCCCGCAAGAAGTGAGAAATGCTATTGGTTACGGTTATAGCTATACGAGTCCGATCGGACCTTTTGCCAGAGAAGAATTTTTTGATCCGATTCGATCACCGTTTAATATCGGATGGGGATTGATTGACAGGGTTATACTGGGCTACGGTAGTCGTTATCAACTCATGACTCAGGTGGAATATATTTCCGACTGGTTGCTTTATGATTCCCGAAACGGCAGAGCCAGCGGTGGTTATTGGGAAACCTTCTATACCCGGGCGAATTATAATTCTATCCAACAGGACGGAGCAAGTTGTACCGTTATCGGGAACAGTTTGGATAACACTTTTATTACACCGGATATTGTGAACTGGTCGGATGCCAGGGAAGCTTCATATATTATAGAACAACATGCAAATTATCAGTTTAACATTACTACCGGACCGGGCAATAATGTGGTGGTGTTAGGACAAACAGGGCGATATCTCCTTGATGGCGGTTCGGGAAATAATACATTGGATCTTTCTCAGGTACAACTCAACTTAAATGTCGATTTGGATATTACCGGTTATCAGCCTGTTTATATGGGAAATGACCGCTATTCAAACTGTATAAAAGTAGCTGTTTCCAATTTTAATATTGTCCGATGTTCGTTGTCTAATTTTGAATTGCATAGAGAAGTTGTGGTCAAAGGACAATCGAATAAACCGAATGTATTTGTTTTAGGTAGGATGTCCCGGGTAAGTGTATACGGAAGAGGCGGAGGAAATACGTATATCTTGAATAAGATCAGTAACCGTAGTGCCGAGTTCAGTCAGATAATTAATCTGTATATACTACCGCCGGTTTCGGGTAATATAGATGTATCGGTGGAGCGTGTTCATTTTGAAGAGTACAAACTCTCGGATTTGAATAACGTTACTTTTTCATTAACCGGCGGAGTAAAACCGGTGTTGACCTTAGAAGGACTCGCCTTGCAACTGCTTTATATTGACGGTTGTAAAGTACATGATAATACGGTAAGCAATGTACAGTTTTCTACTCTGGACGGCTTTTCCTTTTACTACGATCATAAGTTGAGAAAAGGTGTCGTGACTCAGATCGATATTGATAAATGGAATGATAGTAATCGGGAGTTTTATAAACAAGCATTTCATTTTGGTTTATTTGAAACGATATATAAGGGCAAATTTGTTGTTGCTGATGAAGTGATTTGTATTAGTACTACAGGAACTTTTTTCATTAATACCAAGACTAAAAAAGCAGTTTTATTTGCAAACTTAAAAACAAAAGTGTTAACCATACCAGAGGAGTTTAAAGATTTTGCATGGACAGTGTCAGCTAATCATACGGTACATGTAACAGTAATTCGTAGGTATATGTGTAATGCACAAAAGCCGTTGATTGTTTTTGAAGCACATTCATTAGCGAATGTACAAAATACGATTGAAATGTTTGATTTTGGTAAAACCTATACTATGTCGGTAAGTAAGGAACGTAATTCCTTATTAGTTCATTTACTAAACAGAAGTAACTCGAACGAAAGATTAACCATTTTGTTTAGAGATATCTATAATCAGGATATAACACAAACATTAGCCAATACGGATGTTTACTTACGAAGAAGTATTCGTAATAAAATAAAAATTAGTTTTTTATGGGAGCTCTGTAAAGATTTTTCGGATGAAGAGTCTGTAGTTATTCCCTTCTCAGAATAAATTGTGTTCTGACAAAAAAGAAAGCCTTCTGTAAAGAAGGCTTTCGTATTATAATTCCCTGTTTTGGGCTTTTCGTACTTTTTTAAAGAGATTTGAAGAATAAACAAAATCAACAATAGCTTCATTATCGGTTTTAAAGATCTCTTTTTTGGTTCCTTCCCAAGCCAGAATACCTTCTTTTAAAAAAATGATTTTTTCACCGATTTCCATTACAGAGTTCATGTCATGGGTATTGATTACCGTTGTAATATTGTATTCTTCTGTGATTTCCTGAATCAGGTTGTCGATTACAATTGAAGTTTTGGGATCCAGACCGGAGTTCGGCTCATCACAAAATAAA
Organism: Flavobacterium cerinum; assembly: GCF_024496085.1. Taxonomy (NCBI): domain Bacteria; kingdom Pseudomonadati; phylum Bacteroidota; class Flavobacteriia; order Flavobacteriales; family Flavobacteriaceae; genus Flavobacterium; species Flavobacterium cerinum. The sequence goes on from NZ_CP101751.1 coordinate 1,570,686, forward strand.
TATTTAGGATTGTTTACAATGGCACGGGCAATAGCTACACGTTTTTGCATTCCTCCTGATATTTCTGAAGGTTTTTTTGTATTAGCATTGATCAGTTTTACACGATCGATAACAAAATTAACGCGTTCCTGAATTTCACGTGGATTCTTATTGGTAAACATCTTTAACGGAAAACCGATATTTTCTTCCACGGTCATTGAGTCAAACAACGCACTTCCCTGAAATACCATTCCGATTTCTGTCCGTAAATCCCGTTTTTGATCATTTGTAAGGTCTGAATAAATTCGTCCATCAAATGAAATGGTTCCTTTATCCGGAGTATGGATGCCTAAAAGACTTTTTAATAATACAGTTTTACCGGATCCGCTCTGACCAATAATCAAATTGGTTTTGCCGGTATCAAAAACAGTGGAAATTCCTTTTAAAACTTTGGTGTCACCAAATGATTTCTCGATATCTTTTACTTCTATCATGATTATTTGGTTAATAGTAATTGTGTTAAAATATAATTCGCAAGGATAATGGCAACACTGGTCCATACGAATGAAGTCGTACTGGCTTTACCGACTTCTAACGCACCACCTTTCATGTAATAGCCGTGAAAGGATGGAATAGTGGCCAGTAAAAGGGCAAATACAACGGTTTTAAGAAAGGCATAGGTTACGTGGAACGGATTAAACTCTACCTGTAAACCGGTCATAAATTCATCACTGGAAGCAAAACCTCCGTAAACTCCGGCAATCCATCCGCCTAAAATTCCAAGAAACATACTTAATCCGATAACAAAAGGATATAAAAGCAACGCAATCACTTTTGGAAATACCAGATAATTCAGAGAATTAATTCCCATGACTTCCAATGCATCGATTTGTTCGGTTACCCGCATTGTACCAATACTGGAAGTGATAAAAGATCCCATTTTACCGGCCATAATGATCGAGATAAAAGTAGGAGCAAATTCAAGGATTACCGACTGACGTGTGGCAAAACCGATCAGGTATTTCGGAATTAATGGATTGGTAAGGTTTAAAGCAGTTTGAATGGCAACAACACCACCCACAAAGAACGAAATGAACGCTACAATTCCCAGTGATCCGATAATTAAATCATCTATTTCTTTGAAAATTAGCTGCTTCATAGCCGACCATTTTGTCGGTCTGTTGAAGACTTCTTTCAACATCAGGAAATATTTCCCTATTTGTGACAGATATCTAAGCATAATATTTAATAAATCTTGGCTAAAATACCAATAAGTTACGAGTTATGTCGTATTGTAGCGTAGTTTTTTGGATTATAAAAGCTTTGACTTCATCTTTTGAAACCGGTAATTCCTGATAAAACGACCTTGTTCCGGTGTGACCAAATACGGTTTTTTATTTTTCCGGGCTTTTAAGAAACCAACGATATAATCAATAAATAGTAAGGGTTTCTTTTTCATCATTGCGAGCTTTAAGGAAGCAATTGTTGTAATAAGAAAACCGTAACGAAGACTGTAAAATGCTTCGCCTTGTTTGTAACGTGCCGTTTTGTTATAGTTGGCTCCGGTTGGTTTTAAATGTTTTACGATAAGACTTTCGTCGGTTACCACTTTCCAGTTGTAAAATTTACAAAGCAGTTCGTCTACAGTGTCCCAACCCATAGCTGCTTTTAAACCGCCGATTTGTTGAAAACAGTCTTTTCGATATGCTTTAAAGGCACCTCGGATATGATCTTTGTCGGTAAGATTTTCCAAGATCCAATGACCGTTTTTCTCAATATAAGCAAATCCGCCGGCCATACCGACAGTCGGATCACTCTGGAATTTTCCGATGATTTTTTCAAAATAATCCGGCGGTAAAATTAAATCGGCATCCAACTTTACAATCACATCATAATTGTTGTCCAGTGTATCAAAACCTTTTTGGAAAGCCTGAATGACTTTGCTTCCGGGTAAATGAATCGCATCCGATTTTTTTTCGATGATCGAGATCCAGGGATGTTTAGCTGAAAAATCGCTTACAATTGCATTGGTGTCATCCGTAGAATTATCGTTAACCACAACTACTTTTTGCGGTTGCAGTGTTTGTTCAACCAACGATTGTAGTGTTAAGGCGATAAAAGCCGATTCGTTATGAGCAGGAATAACAATATAGTATCTCATTATTTTACTTTTTCAGCATAAACAATGTAATATCTCGGTGTAAAACGACGAAGTAAAGGGCGAATACCAAACTGTTTTACCGGGTTGGTAAACTTTTGGCGATCCAGGATTTTCCATCCGGCCTTTTCCAGTAACCAGTCCAGTTGCCAGTCTTCAAATTCGTGATAATGACGATCCCACATATCGGTTTTGCTGCGATATGCCGGTGAAAACCACAATCGCATCGGAATGGAAAGTACCAGTTTATCCGATTGGATATGCTGTAAAACCGTATAAGGATTCAATAGATGTTCGAAAATTTCAAAAGCAGTGGTTACCTGGTATTTATTTTGCGAAAGCGCACTTTGATCGATGTCCAGATCTTCGCCTTTCGTATTGGTTACCGTATAGCCGTTTTCTTTCATTATTGTAGAAAACGGATTTTCTACGCCCAAATCCAAAATAGATTCGGAAGTCGTTATGTGTTTTTGAAGAAACTCTAAAGTGTGTTTGAACCTTTTGTTCGGAAACGTTTTTTCGTACATAATTATAATCGGTAAACGAAGGCGTTTATGTTCATGCCTGCGCCTACGGATGCAAAGATAATAACATCTCCTTTATGAAGTTCCTGATTTTCAATTTTTCCTTTTATCAGCAAATCATATAAAGTAGGAACCGTTGCTACACTGGAATTTCCGAGTTTATGAATACTCATCGGCATTACACCTTCCGGCGGTGTTTGTTTGTATAATCGGAAAAAACGCTGAATGATCGCTTCATCCATTTTTTCATTAGCCTGATGAATCAGTACTTTTTTTACTTCACTAATGTCGATTCCGCTGTTATCAAGACATTCTTTCATGGCTTTGGGAACCTGACTTAATGCAAATTCGTAAATTTTCCGACCGTACATTTTAATATAACGTACATCGGGATCGTGTGTGTCGTTAAACGAATTTCCGAAATATAGAAAATAGGCTTCATCATGGGTGAAAGAAGCGGTTTCATGGGCTAATACACCGGTAGTTTCCTCTTCGGTAGCCTCAATTATTGTTGCTCCGGCACCATCGGAATAAATCATACTGTCGCGATCGTGTATATCCACTACACGTGACAATGTCTCGGCACCGATAACCAGACATCTTTTTGCCATCCCGGATTTAATATAGGCATTGGCTTGAATTACGCCTTCAATCCATCCCGGACATCCGAATAAAATATCATAGGCGACACATTTCGGATTTTTGATTTTTAAGCTGTGTTTAACCCGGGCGGATAAACTCGGAAGAATATCAGTCTGAATAGCACCTTGTTTTACGTTACCGAAGTTATGTGCGAAAATAATGTAATCCAGTGTTTCGGGATCAATTCCGGCATCGTCAATGGCTTTTTGAGCAGCAAAATAAGCAATATCCGAAGCTAACAAGTTGTCTTCAACATACCGGCGTTCTTCAATTCCGGTAATCTCTTTGAATTTTTGAGCAATTACATCATTAGGGTAAGGAAAAGGAGAACCGTCTTCATTTAAAAACTGATGTCTGGCAAAATCAAGATTGGTTACGGTAACGTTTGGAATATAACTTCCGGATCCGATTATTTTACTATTCATAAGATTAACTTTGTACTAAGTTATTGATTTTAAACGCTTCCGATTGGTGAAAAATTTTGTTTAAAATAATTATTATGAAATAGTTATTTAAAAGAGTTTAAAATTATGGATAGTGAAATTAATTGTGACTTTTTTGAGAAATCTTTAGCTGCATAACCGTAGCAATAGAGAGGGCGCGTGTCTTGATCAGTTCTGAACGATCGCCTTTAAAGTTTTCATCAACTGTTTTGTTGAAATGTTCGAGCCAAACGGTAAAATGTTCAGGCGTAAGTTTTTCTTTGGCATTAAGATCCAGATGAAGTTGCATTACGTTTTTTCGATAACTTCCCTGATGTAAGATTGTCTGTTCCCAGAAATCAGTTAGATGAGGCAAATGGGCTTCCAGATCAATCTGAGCTATGTCGGTAAAAATATATTGGATACGGTTATCTGATAAAAGCTTGGCGTAAAACTTTTGCATTAACAGAAAAAGGTCAGTTCTGGAAGTAATGTCGTGCATACTGTGGAAATAAAAATTTGGATCGTCTTTATAGGATATAAAAAGAGCCGCTTTATTGCGGCTCTCTTAGGTGTTTATTTTAGTGTTCCATATAAGCCTCGATCGGCGCACAAGAACAAACTAAGTTACGGTCTCCGAAAGCGTCATCAACACGACGAACAGAAGGCCAGAATTTATTTTCAGCAATGTACTCCAACGGATAAGCTGCTTTCTCTCTTGAATAAGGGAAATCCCATCTGTCAGCAGTTAACATAGCTAATGTATGCGGTGCATTTTTCAATACGTTGTTAGTATCATCAGCAGTAGCATTTTCAATTTCTTTACGAATCGAAATCATAGCATCACAGAAACGATCCAGTTCTTCAAGATTCTCACTTTCGGTCGGTTCGATCATTAACGTTCCGGCAACCGGGAAAGAAACTGTAGGAGCGTGGAAACCGTAATCCATCAAACGCTTAGCGATATCGGTTACTTCAATTCCGTTTTGTTTGAAAGAACGACAGTCTACGATCATTTCGTGAGCAGCACGTCCGCATTCGCCTGTGTATAGAATCGGGAAGTGTACTTCTAAACGCGCTTTCATATAGTTGGCGTTTAAGATCGCATGTTGCGTTGCCTGTTTTAAACCTTCAGCGCCTAACATCGTAATGTAACCATAAGAGATTAAACATACTAATGCCGATCCGTATGGTGCTGCAGAGATCGCAGAGATCGCCTGATCACCACCGGTAGCTACTACAGGATTCGTCGGAAGGAACGGAACTAAGTGCGAAGCCACACAAATCGGTCCAACACCAGGTCCTCCTCCTCCGTGAGGAATTGCAAATGTTTTGTGTAAGTTCAGGTGACAAACGTCAGCTCCGATTGTAGCAGGATTTGTCAAACCTACCTGAGCATTCATATTAGCACCATCCATGTATACCTGACCACCGTTTTCGTGGATCAGTTTTGTGATCTCGATAATAGAACTTTCATATACACCGTGTGTAGACGGATAAGTAACCATTAAACAAGATAAATTGTCTTTATGCTGAATTGCTTTCGCTCTTAAATCTTCAACATCAATGTTTCCTTCCGGAGTTGTTTTAGTAACGATGATGTCCATTCCGGCCATAGCAGCAGAAGCCGGGTTGGTTCCGTGAGCCGATGACGGGATTAAACATACATTACGATGTCCTTCTCCTCGGGAGATATGATAAGCGCGAATTGCCATTAAGCCGGCATATTCACCCTGAGCACCTGAATTAGGTTGTAAAGAGGTACCTGCAAAACCGGTTACAACGTTTAATTGTTCTTCCAGTTTTTTAAGCATGGTAAGATAACCTTCTGTCTGGTTAGCCGGAGCAAAAGGGTGGATGCTGTTCCAGTTAGCCATGCTTAAAGGTAACATTTCTGCAGCAGCATTTAGTTTCATCGTACATGATCCTAAAGAAATCATAGAATGATTTAATGCTAAATCTTTTCGCTCTAATTTTTTGATATAACGCATTAAAGCGGTTTCAGAATGATGACTGTTGAATACATCATGTTGTAAAAACGTTGATGTTCTAACTAGTTTTTCCTGAATATGAGTGCTTTGGTCTAAATTCGTTACTACAACGGTTTCTTTTCCGGCAACCTCAGCAAAAATAGCTACGATCTGGTTGATGTCGTTTAAGGAAGTTGTTTCGTTAAATGAAATCGAAATGGTATCGTTGTCGATATAGTAGAAGTTTACTTCGTTTCTTTCTGCAACTGCTTTTACTTTTGCAGCATCTGCTTTTACAGTAATCGTATCGAAGAAAGCCGAGTTGATTTGAGAAACACCGATTTTAGCTAAGGCATTGGTTGTTGTTACAGCTGAAGCATGTACTTTATCAGCAATATATTGTAATCCTTTCGGACCGTGATATACGGCATACATACCGGCCATAACAGCTAATAATACCTGAGCCGTACAAATGTTTGATGTTGCTTTTTCACGTTTGATATGTTGCTCACGTGTTTGTAAAGCCATACGTAAAGCGCGGTTACCGTTTGTGTCTTGTGAAACTCCGATAATACGTCCCGGCATACTGCGTTTGTATTCTTCTTTTGTTGCAAAGAAAGCTGCGTGAGGTCCGCCAAATCCCATTGGAATTCCGAAACGTTGTGTAGTTCCTACAACCACATCAGCTCCTAATTCTCCCGGAGAAGTTAATTTTACAAGGCTTAAGATATCGGCAGCAACAGCTACTTTTATTTCTTTCGATTTAGCCGTATTGATAAAACCGGCATAATCGTAAACTTGTCCGTGTTTGCCAGGGTATTGTAAAATAGCACCGAAGAAGTCATCTGAAAAATCAAATGTTTCATGATTTCCTACAACTAACTCAATTCCGATAGGAGTAGAGCGCGTTTCTAATACCGATAAAGTTTGCGGTAAAATTTCTTCGGAAACAAAGAATTTATTAACGTTATTTTTTTTCTGATCTCTGGTTCTTACATCAAAAAGTAAAGCCATAGCTTCAGCAGCTGCGGTACTTTCGTCAAGTAAAGAAGCATTGGCAATTTCCATTCCGGTTAATTCAATAACCGTAGTCTGATAATTTAAAAGAGCTTCTAAACGTCCTTGCGCGATTTCAGCCTGATACGGTGTATAAGCGGTATACCATCCCGGATTTTCAAAAATATTACGTTGAACAACCGGAGGTACGATAGCCGGGTGATAACCCAATCCGATATACGATTTGAATACTTTGTTTTGGGCACCCAGTTGTTGGATATGCGTTAAATATTCATATTCAGTTAAGGCCGGGTCCAGTTGTAAATCATTTTTTAAACGGATTCCGTCCGGAAATGTTTCATACAATAATTGATCCATGTCTTTCACCCCAATGGTTTGGAACATGTGCGGAAGGTCGCTCTCTCTTGGACCTAAATGTCGTAAAGCAAATGCGTCTGTTTTCATCAGTTCTTAATGTCCTGTTTATAAACGTTTGATATTCTCTTAACGTGAAATAAATCAAACTGTCGTTAAGTTGTGTTTTAAGCGAACAAAAATAACTATTAATCTCTTAATAAAATTCTTTTTTAACTCCATTTTTTGTTGAATTTTCAACCAAATTTAAATGTTATTAACATATTGATTATTTTTGTAAGTATGCAACTACTCAAGAAATTACTTGATTTTTATATAAACGGAAGTATCCATGTTGCCGTTGCCGTATTTGCACTGGTACAAATGACCTTTCATTTTTTTCATATTCCTTTTGACGGACCGATGTCGTTATTTGCATTTTGCGGAACGATTGTAGGTTATAATTTTGTGAAATATGACGCTTTAGCTCGTGCTAAAAAGTTGAAAATGAGTCGGCAGTTAAAAGCAATTGTAGTCTTAAGTGCGATTGCACTCGGCGGAACATTGTATAGTTTTCTTTTATTACAACGGCAAACACAAGTATTGGCATTGGCCTTTTTAGGTTTGACATTGCTTTATACGCTGCCGGTTTTTCCGAAGCTCGGAAATGCGCGAAACTGGGCCGGTGTGAAAATATATATCGTCGCATTTTGCTGGGCCGGAATCACGATGTTTTTGCCGGTCTTAAATGCCGGACTGGATTTTTCACCGGACGTTTTCCTGAAGTTTTTTCAACGATTTCTATTGGTAATAATATTGATCCTTATTTTTGAAATTATTGACTTAAAACAGGATAATGTTGCGCTGCAAACAGTTCCGCAGCGATTGGGCGTACAGCGAACGAAATGGCTGAATTTATTTTTATTGATCCCGTTTTATTTACTGGAATTTTTTAAAAGTGATTTTCAGATCATACAGTTGTGGATCAATTTGATACTGATAATTGTAATTGCACTTTTTACACTTTTTTCTAGTCCGAAACGCTCGGATTATTATACTTCTTTCTGGGTCGAAAGCATTCCCGTTTTCTGGTGGCTGCTGGTTTTGTTACTGCGATAATCTTTTCATAAGAGCAATAGATATTGATGACTTACCCTGTAGGCTCATCTGTTTTTATGGACTTTAAAAAGTTTTTAAAGAAAAAACCTACGTTGAAATTATTTTACCTGTTTTGATTTTTGGGGGAAATCACGCTGTTTTTCTCGGGTTTATCGTAATAGCTTTGGAATTGTTAAATCGAAACAAAGTGAACCGAAACACTAAAATGGCGGGGCGGAAACTGAAAAGCCTATGAGTAAGTATGCAACCAAATCTTTATACATTATGGAATTAGAAGTAGTATCACAGGGAATGGTGATTAAAACTTTCGGTGGAACCGGAGGTTCTGAATTTGCCGCAGATTATATCCAGTCAATCGGATTATATTGCGGAAAAGAAGTAGACTCTATTACAATTAACGGAAACAAACACGGCGGTGGCGGTGGCGGTGATGCCGGAGCACTTATTTTAAGTTCGGATGAGTATATCAGTAAAGTAGTAATCCGTTCAGGGGAGCGTATCGATAAATTAATGTTAACAACAAACAAGGGTAGAACCATCGGTGGCGGTGGCGGTGGCGGAAGTGAAACCACTCTTGATAATATCCGTGTAGTCGCTATCGGCGGAAAATCAGGTACCCGAGTAGACCAGTTAAAAATCACGTATGTTGAAAATTATGAGCCTTCATCATTGGTTGAAAAAAGAGGACAGTTTGTTGTTGGTTTTACACCACAGGGAACAATCTTAAAAGAATATACTGAGTCTACGTCTAAAACATCGGATAGTTATGAAAATGTAACGGAGACAATGTTAAGTCAGCAATATAATGCCAGCGTAGAAGCAGAATATTATGCGAAAGTGGCTTTTTCTACTGAAATCAAATATGTAAATACGCAGCTAACTACAATTAAAAAAGAATTGTCTACTCAGTTGATCAACCAACAATCGAAAGAAGTAACGATCGAAAAAGGTATGGTTGGAGTATTACTGGTTGACGGTGCTGTAATGAAAGGATCAGACGGAGTGTACTGGATGTATCCGAATACATTATTAAGTTATGCGGTTATTGCCGTGACAGATTATCAAAATATCCTGAATCACTATGATCTTACAGGAGAATTGGCGACTCAAATGCCGGAATTGCTGAAATATAAAACAGAGAAAAACGACTATGTGTTTTACGAAAAAACACCGGTACGTTAATATAAGTGTCAGCTAAGTTAATGTGAAAACCACGAATTATGTTCGTGGTTTTTTTTATGAATAATCGAAATTTAATTTTCAGCGATGTACTTCAACAGTTTGTTCCGTTTTCGGATCATTGTGCGTAAATATCTTTTGAGGATAAAAAAATCAAATAGTTTTCCGATACTACCAAAAGGCACTTTGTATTGTATCTTATCAGTCATTATTGTGGCATCCTCCTGAATCTCAAAAATGTGTTCATGTCTGAAAAAGCTAAAATGACCTTTTATCATCTCATCTGTAAAATAATCCGGTGCGGACATTTCCGTAATTTGACTTTGATGTGTCAGATAAATACCAAAATGTTTTCCGCGAAAGGTAACGGTTTCATTTAGACCGATGAGTCCGGATGTGGTGCCGGCTATTGCCTTTTCATTCGTATGAGCAACGGAAAGTTGATGAATTTCAATATTCCGGGATACATCGAAAACAATTTTTGACGGCGCTTTTATACGTGTGATTATTGTTAATGAGGTCATGTAAAAAGGATTTTTAATTTAATGATCAATAATCCGGTGAATACAGTGGCAAATAATAAAAACAAGGCATTCATAAAGTAGCTTCCGATTTTAAAATGCCATTGCTGCGGAATACTGTACATCGGATAGTAAGCGATTTGTGTAGCCACTTTTCCGGTCCAGTAAGCAGCGATCAATGCGGTAAGAGCCAATGCAAGGCGTGTGTTTTGTTGCAGATCATCGTATAAGAAAATAGCAATCAATCCGAAAGAAAAATTTAATCCCTGGATATATCTGCCATACGTTTTGGCAATTTCCTGATTGAGCGGTTTTAGTTTTTTTACATCATTGTACCAATCAAAAACCTGATGTCGGATGTAAGGATAAATCATTGCGGTAAAAATCTGCCCGATTCCTGCTATAATAATCAGCCAGTCCGGAATTTTGGTTATCATGATATTAAGCTTTAAAGATTATTTTTTCTTCCTGTGTAACGGTTCTTGCTTTTCGTTTTCCTCTGAAAAAGAAATAGAGATTTAGAAAAAGCATTAATCCGAGGTAGATCGCAAAGCCGCCTATTTTATAACTCAATGCTTCGATGAGGTTTTGGTAGGTGTCGTTATAAATATTCATTTCTAATATCATCAGAGCAAAGCCCAGATTAAGAAGATAAAATCCGGTTTCAAATAATTTGTTGGTAGCGGTAGCGATTTCTTCTCTTCCCTTAAAAATGTCCAGCATATAAATCTTGCTGTTTTTAAAGAGTGTTTTTGAAACATAATAAGTGAGAAAAAGTGCTATTGGTAAATAAATGGCATAACCGATAAGTGTTTTGGTAGTTTCCATAATGATATAGTTTAGTTATTGAATTAATTTCTGAACATAATTTTTAATGATAAAAAGATTGGCATAGTGTAAAACGGCTAGCATAAAAAGTATGATGGCGGCTTTATAGGTGAGTACTTCTATTAGTATTTGAATAGAAAGAATCGTTTGCCAGTTGGCTATCGTTACAGCACAATATCCGATATTGATTAAATAATATCCGATTAGTAATAGTTTGTTGATTCGTTGGCAAAGCTCGATATGACCCGGAAGTAAAGTGGCAACAAAAATATTTCCGTTTCGGTAGCAGATTTTCCCGATTCTAAAGATGATAAAAATCATAAGGCTCAGGAATATAAGGTAGGCGATGATATTATAATTCATTACTTATTGATTTTATTAAACTTTCAGAAAAAAATGAAACTTTTGTTTAAATTTTTTTTATTTCATGATTTTGATAACCAGTTTGGTTAGCCAGTTGTCTTTGTATTCGGTAATCTTATCCAGTACATTATCGGCTTTTAAAACAAAGTCGTGTAATTTGGTGGTTTGTTCTATAAAATGCTTCGCTTCAGCAGAACGGTTATCATCAATATTCGAAACCTCTTTTAGGATTTTTAAGGCGGGTTTGATTTCTCTTTTACTTCTTTCCTGTGAAATTTTTACAGCCAATTCGTCCAGATCTTTTTCCGCAGTAAAAAACTCTTTTCGCTCACCGGCTTTGTATTCTTTATAAACAATGCCCCAATCGATCAGACCTCTTAAATTCATACTGGCATTCCCTCTGGAAATCTGTAATTCTTCCATGATGTCTTCCATCGATAAGGGTTCTGAGGAAACCATTAATAGTGCATGAATCTGAGCCATCGTTTTGTTGATGCCCCATTGTGATCCCAATGCGCCCCAGGTTTGTACGAATTTATTTTTTGCCTCTTTGAATTCCATACCACAAATGTATATATAATTTCTAAACTTTCAAAAATAATTGAAAGTTTGTTTTAATAAATAACCCGAAATAAATCGGGTTATTGTTTTATAGTAATCCGGCGCGTTTTAATAAAGCTTCCGGTTTTGGCTCCTGACCTCTGAATTTTTTGTAAAGTGTCATCGGATGATCCGTTCCGCCTTGTGATAATATATTCTCTTTAAACAGTTTTGCTACTTCCGGGTTGAAGATTCCTTTTTCCTGGAAATAAGCAAAAGCATCAGCATCCAATACTTCCGCCCATTTGTAACTGTAGTATCCCGAAGAATAACCGCCCTGAAAAATATGTGAAAAAGCCGTGCTCATTGCGTTTTCGGCTACATCAGGGAATAATTTAGTCGATGCGAATTGTTCGTTTTCAAATGTTTTTACATCTCGGATTCCGGATGGATCCTGTCCGTGCCAACCCATATCCAGTAAACCGAAACTAATTTGACGTAACGTAGCCATTCCTTCCAGAAAACTGGCACTCTCTTTAATTTTGTTTACATATTCGATAGGGATGATTTCTCCGGTTTGGTAATGCTTAGCAAACAAAGCCAATGCTTCCGGTTCGTAACACCAGTTTTCCATTACCTGACTTGGTAATTCTACAAAATCCCAGTATACGCTTGTTCCGGATAAGCTCGGATAAGTGGTATTGGCTAACATACCGTGTAAGGCATGGCCGAATTCATGGAACAGGGTTGTAACTTCGTTAAACGTAAGTAATGACGGTTTGGTTGTTGTTGGTCGCGTAAAATTACATACTATTGATACATGGGGTCTTTCGTTTACACCATTCTGAATGGATTGATGTTTGAAAGACGTCATCCAGGCACCGTTGCGTTTTCCTTTTCTCGGGAAAAAATCAGCATAAAAAACTGCGACAAGATCGTTATTGTTGTCTTTTACTTCAAAGGTTTGTACTTCCTCGTGGTATTTGTCAATGTCGAAAACTTCTGTAAAGGTAATTCCGAATAATTTTTGTGCGACAGTAAAGGCGCCGTTCAGGACATTTTCTAACTTAAAATACGGTTTTAGTTTTTCATCATCCAGATTAAAAAGCTCTTGTTTTAGTTTTTCGGAATAATAGGAACCGTCCCATTTTTCCAAATGATCAATATTGTCCAGTTTTTTGGCAAAGTTGGTCAGTTGAGCAAACTCCCTTTCGGCAGCCGGTTTGGCTTTTGATTGCAGGTCATTTAAAAAAGCGGTTACTTTTTCCGGATTTTGAGCCATACGCTCCTCTAAAACAAAATGCGCATGTGTTGGATAACCTAATAAGTTGGCTCTTTCATGTCTTAAATTGGCAATCCGAATTACAATTTCCTGATTGTCGTATGCATTATTCTGAAATCCTTTTCGGCCGAATGCGATGGCAATTTCCTTGCGAAGTTCGCGGTTATGAGCATAGGTTACAAAAGGAAGATAGCTCGGATGATCGAGTGTGAAAATCCAACCGTCTTTATCCTGACTTTTAGCAATAGCGTGTGCCGCTTCGATAGTGCCTTCCGGTAAACCGTCAAGGTCTTTTTCGTTCGTAATATGCAATTGATAGTCGTTGGTTTCAGCCAAAACATTTTCACCGAAAGTCAATGATAATTTAGCCAGTTCCGTGTCGATTTCACGTAAACGTTCCTTTTTATCGTCAGCCAACAAAGCTCCGTTACGGGAAAAACCCTTGTACTTTTTAGTTAAAAGCGTTTGTTGTTCTGTGGTAAGATTTAATTGATCAATTTGTTCGTATACCGCTTTTACCCGTTGGAATAAATCGGCATTTAAAGTAATATCGTTACCGAATGCTGTTAAAAGCGGAGAAACTTCCTGCGCTATTTTCTGCATTTCGTCACTGGTTTCTGCTGAATTCAAATTGAAAAAAATAGAAGACAAGCGTTCCAATGTGTCTCCGGCATAATCCAATGCTTCGATTGTATTCTCGAAAGTAGGAGACTCCGGATTATTAATAATAGCATCAATTTCCGCTCGGGCTGTTGCGATATTAGTCGTAAAAGCCGGCGCGTAATCCTCAATTTTGATTTGTGAAAACGGCGCGGTATTGTATTTGGTGTTGAATTTTTCGGTTAAAATGCTCATAATGGTTTTATTAGCTTTAATATGGGTATTCCCTGTCCGGGTAAGACAAGGTATAAATAAGCTTTTTTTAATCCAAATCCGGATAACGGAATGTTATTTCAGGTCTTCCGAAGCTTTTAAAACCGCTTGTTTTAATCCTTCTTTATAGTCGGTTATTTTTGATAAAACAGAATTGTCCTGGCTACCGATAATCTGAGCGGCCAAAATACCGGCATTTTTGGCTCCGTTTAGGGCTACAGTTGCCACCGGAACCCCTCCGGGCATTTGTAATATGGAAAGTACGCTGTCCCAACCGTCGATTGAATTACTGGATTTAACCGGAACTCCGATTACAGGGAGTGGTGACATAGATGCGACCATTCCGGGTAAGTGTGCTGCTCCTCCGGCTCCTGCAATAATCACATTGATACCTCTTTTATGGGCATTTGTGCTAAAATCAAATAATTTTTCAGGTGTACGGTGTGCCGATACAATGTCGACTTCTGTAGTAATTCCGAATTCTTTTAGTATTGCAATGGCATCTTGCATTACCGGCATATCCGAAATGCTACCCATGATAATGGCTACTTTGCTCATAGTGTGTTGTGTTTTTAATTAGAAGCGCTAATTACTTTTATGGTGTTTTTGACTACTTCGGCGATTTTACGTGCTTCGTCTATGTTTGCATTGACAATAGTAACATGTCCCATTTTTCGGAAAGGTCTTGTTTCTCTTTTTCCGTAAATATGTGGTGTCACACCGTCTATGGCTAGTATTTTTTCGATGTTTTGATAAATAACCGGTCCGGAATAGCCTTCTTCGCCTACCAGATTGACCATGATACCGGCAACTTTACTGTCGGTATTTCCTAAAGGAAGATCTAATATCGCACGGATATGTTGTTCAAATTGGGATGTATAACTCGCTTCGATCGAATAATGCCCGGAATTGTGTGGTCTTGGAGCGACTTCATTAACCAGTATGTTGTCGTCTTCGGTTTGAAACATTTCTACAGCCAGTAAGCCAACGTGATTGAATTTCTCGGAAACCTGTAAGGCAATAGCTCTGGCTTTTTGAGCAACCGATTCAGCTATACGAGCCGGACAGATTACGTATTCTACCTGATTCGCTTCCGGATGAAATTCCATTTCGACAACAGGATACGTTTTTATAGCTCCGGAAGGTGTACGGGTTACAATCACAGCCAATTCATTTTTAAACGGAATCATTTGTTCCGCAATACATTCCGTATCAGGTAATGTTATAAGATCAGTCTGTGTTCGGATTATTTTTACGCCGTTTCCGTCATAACCGAACTGAGCACTTTTCCAGACAAACGGAATTGTAGTCGTATTATTTTCAACTGATGTTATAAGTGCTTCTTTATTGGTGAAACGTTTATAAGGAGCTGTCGGAATATTGTGTTCGGAATAAAAATCTTTTTGTTTGCCTTTGTTTTGGATCAGACGAAGTGTTTTGGGAGACGGATATACTTTTAAACCCTCTTGTTCCAATTGATCTAATGCATCTAGATTTACATTTTCAATTTCAATGGTCAGAAGATCTACGTTTTTGCCGAATTGATAAACAGTGTTGTAGTCCATCAGATCACCTTGAAAAAAAAGGGTAGCTCCAAATTGTGACGGCGCTTCAGCACTCGGATCCAGAATATACGTTTGGATGTCAAATTTTCGGGTTTCGGTCAGCAGCATTTTACCTAATTGACCGCCGCCAAGTATCCCTAATTTAAAATCAGAAGAGAAATAATTCATTGTGTTGTTGTTTGTGCAAAGATACTTATCATAATAGAAAACACAATCTATAATTTTTGTTTTTCTGTTTTGTGCTTTTTGGTGGTATTTTTCTTAAAAATAACATATTGTACATTTTGTAACTTTATCAAATTAAACCGTTGTAAATATTGATTTTAATTGTTAATTAAATATTAATGTTGTAAATTGTGTGCTTGTTTAATTGTAAAAAGATTGAAATTATGATCAAAAAACTACTTTTAATGCTCGCTTTTGTCCCGTTTATCAGTCACGGACAATTTTTGCAAAATTTTGACGGAGGTACTACAACCCCGGCAGGTTGGACCGTAATAAACGGAGGTGATACTGCTCAGACCTGGCAGATTGTTAATTTTGCAAGTGCCGAAATTAGCGCACATAGTGGAACTAATGCTATGTGTATCCGATATTCAGCTGCTGCTCATGATGATTATTTGATCACTCCAGCCGTAACAGTTACAGCAGGTGTTTCAGATTTCTTAACTTTCTGGGGAAGAAGCCGTGATCCGCTATATCCGGAAACAATCAGTGTGAAAATTTCAACTACGGGAACTGCTGCAGCCAATTTTACTATTACGCTTGATCCAAATGTGGCTCCTGCGAGTGGTGCTTCTTTCTATAAATATCAGTACGATTTAACGCCTTATCTAGGACAAACGATTTATATCGGGTTTCATTCTACTACTACAGATAAATTCTATTTTGATATTGATGATGTTGAAGTTACTGCATTACCAAGTTGTGTGGCGCCTGTAAACCCGTTGGTTGTTGATGTTACATCGGTAACTGCTGACTTGTCGTGGACAGCTGGTTCCGGAACGACTAACTTTGAAGTACAATACGGAGCACCTGGTTTTACTGCTGGGTCAGGAACAGCAGCACCTCCGGTTACAGGAGCTACAACTACAACATTATCCGGTTTGTCTGCTAATACAGATTATGAGTATTATGTAAGAGCAAACTGTGGAAGTGGTGTTTTTAGCGCATGGTCCGGACCTAAAGCATTTAAAACAACTTGCGCGTCGGTAACAGCATTCCCTTTTGTGGAAGGATTTGATGCAGCCACAATACCTTCTTGCTGGTCAAATCAGACGGTTTCCGGAACAGCAAACTGGGCTTATGTAACTGCAAACGGAAACAGTTCTATTGCGCCGAGAACAGGTGCGAGAATGGCAGAATTCAGAACTACTACAACCGGAAATAAAACAAAATTAGTTTCGCCTCCGTTAGATTTAACAGCTGTTACAAGTCCGCAATTAACATTCTACTATGCTAACGTAAACTGGTTCGGAGATATCGATGAATTACGTGTTTACTATAGAACAAGTGCTAACGGTGCCTGGACACAAATCGGAAGTGATTATATTACTGAGCATACAGCATGGACTCAGGTAACTTTACCGTTGCCAAGCCCGTCCGCTACTTATTATATTGCTTTTGAAGGAACTTCAAACTGGGCGAGAGGTCTTAATCTTGACGATGTGACTGTGGCAAGTGCTTTATCAACGGCAACTTTTGATAAAGGTAATTTCAGAGCGTATCCGAACCCGGTTAAAAATATGTTGAACCTGGCGTATAACGAAACGATTTCGGCTGTTGAAATTTATAACTTACTTGGACAAAAAGTATTGTCTCAAAATATCAACCTTTCAGAAGCTCAGGTGGATATGAGTAACTTATCTGCCGGAAACTACCTGGTAAAAGTATTTGCAGGTGATGTTGTAAAAACAATTAAGATTATCAAAGAGTAATTTTTGATAATTAATCCTGGAAAAACGACTCTTAGCAATAAGGGTCGTTTTTTATTTTGGAGCTTATATTTTCTTTAGAATCTTGCGGGCAACACTTTGATAGGCGGGAGAATGATCCGGAAATCCCTGAGATAAAATCTGTTTTAAATCAGGATAAATCCAGGGTGTATTTTTGCCGAGTAAATACAAAGCTTGCATGGCATAAGCCTTTGAAGCTACTTTTGTGTCATTGATAAGCCAGTCGAAACAAGCCTCGGTAATGCTTTCGATATTTTGATCCGATAGCAATGCGGAAGATTGATTTTGTTTTTGCGTGTGATGTTGTATCAGAAATAGCGCGATTTTGGATATGGAACGGATAGCACTTTCGCTATTATACTGACCTAACATCTGACAAAAAATATCTTTTTTCGGGAAAAGCAGATCAAGTTGATTTTCCAGAACTAATTCCATGATCCAACAGGCTTTATGGTGGTTTTTGTCCGTAAGAGTCGTGGCTACAATAAACAAATCCTGAAATAATTCGGGGTTGCGGATGATGTAATCGGTGTTTTCTTCCCGGCTGGCCCGATGAGCAGTACTGATGCTAATTTTATTATATAAAATTTTATTCATTTTTTTCTTGAAATCATCATCGAAAATACAAATTAATTTAAAAATTTATAATTCTTAATTGTTAATTATCAATTGTCCAACGGCAATTGTTATCTTTGCCAATTATTCTAAAGCATACAATGGAAATACAACTTCACGATAAACAATTTGTGCCGTTTCTTTCGGCAAAAGAAATCGATGCGGCTATTGCTAAAATGGCAGATGCCGTTGCAAAAGATATGAATGGTGAAATACCGGTTTTTGTCGGCGTGCTAAACGGAGCCTTTATGGTAGTGTCCGATTTTATGAAACATTATAAGTCCGATTGCGAACTTAGTTTTGTGAAAATGGCATCATACGAAGGAATGGAAACAACACACGAAGTAAAGCAATTGATCGGTTTAAATCAGGATATTACAGGTCGGACAATTGTTATTATTGAAGATATTGTAGATACCGGAAATACGATTGTAGAATTACAGAAAATGTTTGCGGATAAAGGTGTAAAACAATTAAAGTTTGCTACGCTTTTCCTAAAACCGGAAGCTTATGATAAGGATATTGCCATCGATTATGTAGGATTGGAAATTCCGAATAAGTTTATCGTTGGCTTCGGACTGGATTATGACGGACTGGGACGAAACATCCCGGAAGTATATCAGTTAAAATAACACCATCTAAAAATAAATAACTATAAACCATCATAACAACAATTTTAATAAACTAAAATGATTAATATCGTATTATTTGGAAAGCCTGGAGCTGGAAAAGGGACGCAAGCAGAGTTTTTAAAAGAAAAATACAATTTAGTACACATTTCAACCGGAGACGTTTTTCGTTACAATATTAAAAACGAAACGGTATTAGGAAAAGAAGCAAAAACCTATATCGACCGTGGCGATTTAGTTCCGGATAGTGTGACAATTAAAATGCTTCAGGATGAAGTAGAAAAAAATAGTGAGGCGAGAGGTTTCCTTTTTGACGGGTTTCCGAGAACAATCGCACAAGCCGAAGCATTGGATGCGTTCTTAGAATCTAAAGATTGGGATGTAACAGCAACAATCGCGTTGGAAGCAGATGATGAAATTCTGGTACAACGTTTACTGGAAAGAGGAAAAACTTCAGGAAGACCGGATGATCAGGATGAAGAAAAAATCAGAAACCGCTACCAGGAATATAATGAAAAAACAGCCCCGTTAATCGAATATTATAGCGGTCAGCAAAAATTTCATGCCGTGAACGGAATCGGATCTATTACTGAAATTACAGAAAGATTAAGCGAAGTAATTGAGAAATTATAAGCGGATTCCGATAAAGAATAAATAAACGAAATACTAACAATAAAAATAATTAAAAAAGTCAGGTCAAACTGGCATGCTAACTAATACGCAATCCTAACTTTGGAAATAATAATAATTTTCTTTCTAATCCTTTTAAACGGAGTATTTTCCATGTCGGAAATCGCTCTTATTTCAGCTCGTAAAAACCGTTTGGAAACAGCGGCTAAAAAAGGAAATACCAGTGCAAAAACAGCTTTGGAACTGGCTAATTCTCCCAATAAATTCCTATCAACGGTTCAGATCGGAATTACCTTGATCGGGATTTTGACCGGTATTTATAGTGGAGACAATGTTACCGGTGATGTAAAACTGTTTTTAGACGGATTTGAAATGTTCAGACCGTATTCACAAACACTGGCAGTAGGAATTGTGGTAGTGATTTTGACGTTCTTCTCATTGGTTTTGGGCGAATTGTTACCGAAAAGAATCGGATTAAATTACCCGGAAGCAATTGCTAAAACGGTAGCGGTTCCGATGAAAGTGGTTTCGATTGTAACGGCTCCTTTTATCTGGTTGCTTACAACTTCAACGGATTTTATACTGGACGTGCTGAAAATTAAACCGACGGCCGACGGAAAAGTGACCGAAGAGGAAATTAAAGCCATCATTAAAGAAGGTACTGAAGGCGGAGAAGTACAGGAAATCGAGCAGGATATTGTGGAACGTGTTTTCCACATCGGAGATCGTAAGGTAAACTCGCTTATGACACACCGGAAATCGGTAGTGTATTTAACTTTGGAAGACAACGTTAACGAACAGAAAGAAAAGGTACTGGAAGAAATTCACTCCGTTTATCCGGTTTGTGATGATAATCTGGATGAAGTAATCGGGGTTGTTTCTTTAAAAGATCTGTTCTCCATGTTTGAAAAAGGGGATTTCGATCTGAAAGCGATTGTAAAAGAACCGGTTTATCTGATTGAACATACTTCGGCTTATAAAGCGCTCGAGATTTTTAAGAAAACAAAAGTACACTATGCTTTGATTACAGATGAGTATGGTGTTGTACAAGGAATTATTACGCTAAATGATATATTAGAAGCGCTTGTAGGGGATGCAGCTGAATTTTACGAAGAAGAATTCCAGTTGGTTGCCCGTGAAGATGGCTCCTGGTTAGTAGACGGACATTATTCATTACACGACTTCCTGACGTATTTCGATATGGATGATCTGATTAATGATTATGATGTAACAACGGTGAGCGGATTGATCATGACGGAACTTTCTTATATTCCTAAAGTCGGTGAAAAACTGATCTGGAATAAAATGGAACTGGAAGTGATCGATATGGACGGTGTAAAAATTGATAAAGTATTGGTACGTTCGTTAAAAGAATAATCGGATAACGACTTACGATTGAAAAACAAAATAAAATTAAATGACTGAAGGGAATTTTGTAGACTACGTAAAAATTTATGTTTCTTCCGGTAAAGGAGGGAAAGGGTCTACGCATTTGCATAGAGAGAAATTTATTGAAAAAGGTGGTCCTGACGGAGGAGACGGTGGTCGCGGAGGCCATGTTTATCTGGTAGGAAATAAAGGACTATGGACTTTGTTTCACCTGAAATTTGCACGTCACATCAAAGCCGGACACGGAGGAGATGGTGGTAGTGCAAGAAGTACCGGTGCTGATGGTGATGATAAATTTATCGAAGTACCGTTGGGAACTGTGGTACGTGACAAAGAAACCAATGAAATACTTTTTGAAGTAACCGAAGACGGTGAAAAAAGAATCTTGGTAAAAGGAGGTAAAGGAGGTTTAGGAAACTGGCATTTCAGAAGCTCAACTAATCAGACGCCGCGTTATTCGCAACCGGGTATGCCGGCCGAAGAACTGGATGTAATTCTGGAATTAAAAGTATTGGCTGACGTCGGACTGGTTGGATTTCCGAATGCAGGAAAATCAACATTATTGTCGGTTTTGACTTCTGCTAAGCCGAAAATTGCCGATTATCCGTTTACAACATTAAAACCGAATCTGGGAATTGTAGCTTATCGTGACTTTCAGTCGTTTGTAATTGCCGATATTCCGGGAATTATCGAAGGGGCTGCAGAAGGAAAAGGATTAGGGCATTATTTCCTGAGACATATAGAGCGAAATTCAACATTGTTGTTTTTGGTGCCGGCCGATGCGGATGATATCAAAAAAGAATACGATATTCTATTGGACGAGTTACGCCGATACAATCCGGAAATGCTGGATAAAGATCGTTTGGTTGTCATTTCAAAATCAGATATGCTGGATGATGAGCTAAAAGCCGAAATGAAAACACAGTTGGATAAAGAATTTAAAGGTATTCCGTATATGTTTATCTCATCTGTTGCCCAACAGGGACTAACGGAATTAAAAGATAAATTATGGCAAATGCTTAATTCATAGTGTAATATAAAATAAAAGCAATAAAAGAGGTGTCCGTTTCGGATACCTTTTTTTGTTTTAAGACAATTTCGCCGCTTTTGAACTAAAATAAAAAGTTAAAGTTATTTTGTTATAGATTTTTATAAACCCTTTTTTTTATAAAATTCTTAAAAAGAGGTATATTCGCGTCACTAAAAATAACAGATTTATTATGAAAAAAATTATTTTATCCTTAATTGCTACCATACTGCTTGTGCCTGCAAGTGTTAGAGCAGACGAAGGTATGTGGTTTTTGATGTTCATCGAACGTTTGAATCACAGGGATATGCAAAAAATGGGATTGCAGTTAACAGCTGAGGAAATCTACAGTATTAACAACCACAGCTTAAAAGATGCAATCGTACAGTTCAACGGAGGTTGTACTGCTGAAATGATTTCAAAAGACGGATTAGTATTAACAAACCACCACTGTGGTTATGATGCTATCGCAGAATTGTCGACTCCGGAAGCGAACTATCTTAAAAACGGTTTCTGGGCGGCTAACAGAAAAGCGGAATTAAAACCGAAAAGCTTATTCGTGCGTTTCTTTGTTCGTATGGACGATGTGTCAAAACGAATTTTATCAAAAGTAAACGATAAAATGACAGAAGCAGAACGTGAAGCTGCAATCAACAGAGAAATTGCTTTAATTGAAAAAGAAAACAACGAAGGTGGAAAATATACTGTTTCCGTTCGTCCGTTTTTCCAGGGTAATGAGTATTACTACTTCGTATACCAGGATTATAAAGACGTACGTTTAGTAGGTACACCTCCTGAAAATATCGGAAAATTCGGTGGAGATACAGACAACTGGGAATGGCCACGTCATACAGGTGACTTCTCTATGTTCCGTGTATATGCTGATGCAAACGGAAACCCGGCTGACTATTCACCAAACAACGTTCCGTTACAACCAAAACACCACTTACCGGTTAACTTAGGTGGCGTAAAAGAAAATGATTTCGCTATGATCTTAGGATATCCGGGTAGAACAAACCGTTGGATGCCGGCAGGTGGAATCGAGCAAAACGTAAAATTCGCTTACCCGGCATGGGTAGAAGGATCTAAAATGGGTATGGATAAAATGAAAACCCATATGGATGAAAGTGATGCTGTACGTTTAATGTATGCTTCTAAATATGCATCATTGGCTAACTACTGGAAAAACCGTCAGGGTATGATCGACGCGTTAACAAAATTCGGTACTGCTAAAACAAAAGCAGCTCAGGAAGCTAAATTCGACAAATGGGCGAATCAGAAACAATACAAAGATAAGTATGGTCACGTGGTGGAAACCATCAACAAATACTATGCTTTAACAAATGAGAAAGCGCGTCATGACAACTATTTAATGACGTTATTACGTTCAAGTTCTTTCGGAACAATTTCCAGAACATTAGGAAGACAATTGGATAACTACGCGAAAGCTGACGAAGCAAAACGTAAAGAAATGTACCCGGGTCTTGTAGAAATGATCGACGAATTCTACAAAGAAGCTTATATCCCGGCTGAAAAAGATATCTTGGCAGGTCAGTTAAATCTTTATGCTACTAAAGCAGGATATACATTGGCTCCGATGGTTGAAAAATTAGGAAAAGAAAACAATAACAACTTTACAAAATATGTAAATAATGCTTTCGATAGCAGTGTTTTCGCTTCTCCTGAAAAAGTAAAAGCCTTTTTACAAAACCCGAATTCGGCAACTATCACAAACGATCCTTTAGTAGTATTATCTAATGATTTACTAAATCACTACAATGCAAAATCGGAAGTGATCTCTAAAGCACAAAACGATTTCGGAGCTTCTTTCCGTTTATTGGTTGAAGGTCTTCGTGAATCAAAATTAGCTCCGATCAAATATCCGGATGCTAACTCTACATTGCGTTTAACGTACGGAAAAGTTCGCGCTTTACCGGCTGACAAACGTAACGATGCAAAAGTGAATAACTATACTACAATGGACGGTATGGTTAAAAAATACAAAAAAGGTGATGAAGAATTCGACTTACCGGTTCGTTTAATGGAAATGAATAAAGTGAAAGATTACGGTCGTTATGCAGATAAAGACGGTTCTATGCACGTAAACTTCTTAACAGATAACGATATTACAGGTGGTAACTCAGGTTCACCGGTATTAAACGGTAAAGGAGAATTAATCGGTTTGGCATTCGACGGAAACATCGAAGCAATGGCTGGTGACGTTATCTTTGATAAAAACCTACAAAGAACAATCAACGTGGATATCCGTTATGTATTATGGGTAATCGACAAGTTCTCAAATGCAAAACACATTGTAGACGAAATGACAATCGTGAAATAATTCCGATTTGTTTTACAATAAAAACCGCTTCAATCGAAGCGGTTTTTTTATGCCCGTACAGCAATAAATTTCCTGAAATTTTGTTTTGTGGATATAGGGTAATTTTGTAGGTTTAATGCTATATCCGATAAAAGAAAGTTTAATTTAAAGGAGATAAAATGATCAAGAAATATTTTAAAAAAGTACTGGTTGGATTTAGTCTTTTAGCAGGCGTTACCTATACGGTTATTTATGCCTGTGCCGATGGTTATTTCGGATACGATTCGGAGTCTAGTTTTACTCCGGAAACATATGTAGATCAATCGTATTTACCCTTGTTTTATACTGACGAAATGTTCTATGAAATAGGGCATGACGAAGCTTATTCTTCGCGATTCAACGATGATATTGTTGCGGAGTGGGACACCTACCTCGGAGGAAAAATCAAAAAAGAAGAGCTGACTTATTTGATAGTAAATGACAGTGCACATACCGAATTAGCAAATCTGTATGATGTAGCGTTTAATAAAAAGAAAGCAACATTCCCGGATAGAAAAATTGACCTGAAAAATAAAAAGGTAAAAGACTTTCTGGAGTTTATGTATTATGCGAAACAAATTGAAAAGCATACCACAATTTCATATAATTACTGGGATTATGAAAACCGGTCAATTCCGCAGGTAGCGCCTCAATTGATTCGTACAATGGAGCAGAAATTTGAACAAACCCGGGATGCGTTTCTGAAAAACCGTTATTGGTTCCAAACGATGAAAGCCTGTTTTTACAGTACTTCCAGAGCACAGACAATTTCATTTTTTGAAAAGACCAAAAATTTAGTACCGAAAAACACCTTGTATTACAGAGGCCTTTCCTATGTAGCCGGGATATATTACAAGGAGAAAAACTATGCAAAATCAAATTATCTGTATGCATTGGTATTTGATAAATGTCCGGCGTTACGAGTGGTAACGGCCTATAATTTTCATCCGCAGGAGCAAACCGATTTTGAAGCGGCATTAAAAATGGCGCAGAACAACGATGAAAAAGTAGCTTTGTGGGCCATGCTGGGATATTATACCGATGAACGTGCCGCGATTGAAGCTATTTATACGCTTAACCCGAAAAGTGAACATATGGAATACCTGTTAACCCGTTTGGTTAATATAGAAGAAGTACGACTCAATCAGGAAACATTTAAATCGGTACCGGAATATAAACGAACCGTGAGAACAAAGTTGGATAAAGGGAAATTGGCTTTAGTTAATAAAATTGCCGGTGAAGAAAAAACGGCAAAACCTTATCTATGGCATATTGCTGCGGGATACCTGAATGTTTTTAACGGTGATTATAAACAGGCCGATCAACTATTTGAAAAAGCAGGAAGTAAAGCTCCGAAATCAGAATTGTCGGATAAACAACTGCGACTTTTAAAACTGATTAACAAATTAAGTAAGCAGACAAAAATGAATGCCGAAGCGGAAGCCTTGCTTTTGCCGGATCTTAAATGGTTATTTCAGGAAGTGCCCAATACACATGATTATGAAAATCCTTTCCGTTATCAAAAAGCATTAGATTGGAGTAAACAATATGTAGCATCGTTATACAAAGAGCAGAAAAACGAGGTGATGTCAGAATTGTTTTTCCGGGATGGGAGATTTTTCGAAACGGTAAAAAATCAGGAAGCCATGAAAGTCTTCTTAAGTAAATCCAATAAAAGCGAATGGGAGCAAATGGCTGTCAAACTTTATGATGTAAACCTATCGGATATTTATCAATATCAGGGTATGATGAGTGCCTATGCCAATAAAATGGATCAGGCCATCACTTATATGGAACAATCCGAAGGGAAAAAAGATACCTTGCCCGGAAATCCGTTTAACGGAAAAATAAAGGATTGTAATGATTGTGATCATGTGGCCTATCAAAAGATAAAATACACACGCCTTTCGTTTTTACAAAAAATAAAAGAAATGCAGGATAAACTGGCAACGGGAGAAGATGTCTATAGCAATAGTCTTTTATTGGGTAATGCCTTTTATAATATGACCTATTATGGCAATGCACGTGCTTTTTACTATGGAAATATAAGCAACCAATGGGGAAATTTTATCGACGAATTTTACAAACCGTATTTGTTAAATCCGACTTTGGCAAACGACTATTACAAAAAAGCTTTTGAAGCAGCGACTACACCGGAGCAAAAAAGCAAAATGCCTTTATTTGATGGCAAAATGTGAACGCAATAAGTTCTATACAGAGCGTTACCACACAAGAGAATATGCTTATCGTGATCCGGAAGTAAACTTTTTGGCCTGGGACGGATTTAAAAAATTAAAATCAGATTATTCAAATACGAAATATTATAATGAAGTAATCAAAGAATGCGGGTATTTTAGAAAATATCTCGGAATGGAATAACGAGAAAAGAACGCATAAAAACGGTTTCCAAATACGATGGTGTTTTTTGGAAACCGTTTGTTTTTATTTTTCTAAATAGTGTAAGAAATTTTGTAAGTTTAATGCCAATTATTTTAAGATAAAAGTGAAGCAGTTAATTGCACTTATTTTATTGGTCGGATTTTTTTCGGCCTGCTCGGATAAACCGGAAAAAGACAATCCTAAAGTGGCTTTTTATTACTGGAAAACGGTTTTTAAATTAACGGAAAATGAAAAAAAGGCGCTGACAGAAAATGGTACGCAACGAATGTATGTTCGCTATTTCGATGTCGGATTAAAAGGGAAAGAAGCTGTTCCGATATCACCAGTGACTTTTGCCGAAAAGCCGGGCGATTATGAAATCATTCCCGTAGTATATATCAAAAATGAAGTAATGCTCGAACCTACAGTCAAATTACAAGAACTGGCGGAAAATATCAATCGGTATATCGGGCAAATGAATACCAAAAACAAAATTGCCTGGAGTGAAATTCAGGTGGATTGCGACTGGACATTAAACAGTAAAGACCGTTACTTAAAATTTGTTACGCTTTTAAAATCGGTTAGTGCCAAAAAAATGTCGGCGACAATACGTTTGCATCAGGTGAAATATTTTAATAAAACCGGAATTCCGGATGTAGACAAAGGGGTTTTGATGTATTACAATATGGGAACTATTGCTGCCGATAACCAAAATTCTATTTACGACAGGGAGATTGCAAAACGCTATCTTAAAAGCCTGAAAAAATTCCCGCTACAACTTGATGTCGCTTTACCAATTTATGCCTGGGGAATTCATATCCGGGATCATAAGGTGATAAAATTAATCAGTAAAATGGATGCCGCTTTACTCGAAAAGGATCCGCATTTTAAACGAACGGACGAAATGTATT
Organism: Flavobacterium cerinum; assembly: GCF_024496085.1. Classification (NCBI taxonomy): domain Bacteria; kingdom Pseudomonadati; phylum Bacteroidota; class Flavobacteriia; order Flavobacteriales; family Flavobacteriaceae; genus Flavobacterium; species Flavobacterium cerinum. The sequence goes on from NZ_CP101751.1 coordinate 1,597,895, forward strand.
TTCAGGTTGTGAAAAGTGTGATCCGCAACGGAAACTATTTTAAAGAAGGCGATCAGGTGAAGATAGAAGCAATAACGAAAGCGGATTTAAAAACAATGGCAGAAGATATGAGTGACAATCTTGCTAAACGACCGGATGAAATAATATTATACGATTTGGATACTTTTAACTTAACAATATATAATGATGATCAAAAGTTTTTTAAAAAAGTGGCTGGTTGGTTTTAGTCTTTTTGCCGGGGCTTTTACAGTTGCATATGCTTGTTTCGATGATTCAGAAGGATATGATAGGCGAGGCCAATCCAATTTTACACCGGAAGTTTATGTAGATAAATTGAATATGCCGCTTTTTAATATGAGCTGGTATAATGATTTTCAGTATGCTTCCCAGTTTAACGATGATATTGTAGCAGATTGGAACGGCTTTCTCGAAGGGAGAATTAATAAAACGGATCTGGAATATTTTATAGTTGCAGATAGTGCGAACGCCGAATTGACGAATCTTTATGAAGTGGTTTTTAAAAAGAAAAAAGCGACTTTCCCTTCCCGTAATCTGGATTTAAAAAATAAAAAAGTTAAAGACTTTCTGGAGTTTATGCATTATGCCCGACAGGTGGAACATTTTGCTACAAATGGAGAGGGAACCTGGGATTATGAAAAAGATAAAGCGATTCCTTTACCGGCAGAATTAGTACGTCGGATAACGGCCAAATATGAAGCAACCGAAGATAGCTTCCTGAAAAACAGGTATTGGTTTCAAACAATGAAAGCTAATTTTTATAGCGGAACAAAGCGGGAAGCCATAACTTTTTTTGAAAAAACGAAAAATCAGGTACCGCAAAATACATTGTACTACAGAAGTCTTGCTTATGTGGCCGGTGTATACTATCAGGAGAAAAATTATGTAAAATCCAATTACTTGTATGCTATAGTATTTGAGAAATGCCCCGCATTACGCAGGGTGATGCTATATAATTTCCATCCGCAGGAGCAAGCTGATTTTGATGGTTCTTTACAAATGGCACAAAATAATGATGAAAAAATAGCATTATGGGCCATGTTGGGGTATTATGCGGATGAACGTAAAGCAATTGAAAAGATATACGGATTAAACCCGAAAAGTGAACACCTGGATTATTTATTGGTATTCTTAATTCAAAATGAGGAAGAGCGTTTAAAAGACATTAGTTATGTGTCGACTACAGAATACAAGCAAAAGATAAAAGAAAAACTGGACAAAAAAGTACTGGAATTGGTTCGCAAAATTGCCGGCGATGGACAAACGGCAAAACCCTATTTATGGCAGACCGCAGCCGGTTATCTGAATACAATTAACGGAGATTATAAACGGGCAGAACAAGAATTTAAAAAAGCGGAAAGTAAAGCGCCGAAATCGGAATTGTTTGAAAAACAAGTACATCTTTTACGAATGATCAATACTTTAAGCCAACAAACAAAAATCAATGCAAAAGTGGAAAAGCTATTGTTACCGGATTTAAAATGGTTAAAAGAGGAGATTAACAAAAAACATAAGAATGATGATGATGATAATGATGATAATGATAATCCTTTCCGTACTTCAGAAGGTATAACATGGAGTGAAAACTACATCAGTCTGCTATATAAAGAACAGAAAAACGATGTGATGGCCGAATTGTTTAACCCCGATATTGATTTCTACAGCGAAGAAAAGAAACTTGAAGCGATGAAGACTTTTTTAAGCAAATCGGATAAAAGTGAATGGGAGCAACTTATTGCAGCAGACTATAGTATAAAATTGCCGGAGATTTATGAGTATCAGGCCGTGAATTATACATACGCAAATAAAATAGAGCAGGCTATTGCTCTAATGGAAAAGGCGGATGAAGGAAAAGAGAAGGTTTTATTAGGAAATCCGTTTAACGGAAAGATTAAAGATTGTAATGATTGTGACCATATGAGCAATCAAAAAATAAAGTACACTAAACTTTCTTTTTTACAAAAGATAAAGGAGATGCAGGACAAAGTGAAGCAAGGTGAAGAAGTGTACAGTAATAGTCTTTTATTAGGAAATGCTTTTTATAATATAGCCTATTATGGAAATGCCCGACTCTTTTATGATGGAAATATTTTGTATTATATGGAAAGGGGTTGGAATAGAGATCGGTATAATCCGCGACTCGATTTACAAGATCAGTCACTGGCATATAGTTATTATAAACAAGCATTTGAAGCAGCGACTACACCGGAGCAAAAAGCAAAATGTGCTTATATGATGGCCAAATGTGAACGAAATACCTACTATAATAAAGAATGTAAAGATCCGAGATACGGTTGTGATGAAATGGAAAAACACTTTTTAGCATGGGATGGATTTAAAAAACTAAAAGCAGATTATTCGAATACACGATACTATAAAGAAATAATCAATGAATGCGGCTATTTCAAACAATATGTAGCCAAACAACGATAACAAAAAAGGCTGTCTCTGATTCTTGAGACAGCCTTTTTTATTCGTTAACGTTTAATCTGAACCCGCATTCCTTTCGTATGGCTCGTAAATTCCGGAGCATACATACTTTGTATTGTAGTAATACCGTTGGAGAAATGACCACTGTTATTAGCGCGTACATCATATTCGATAACATAGATTCCTTTTCGGATGTGATCAAAAAAGAAATGGGTCGCGGCATCGCGGGTACTTTGCGAGTAACTCAGATCTTCTTTCCATTGATAACCGGAAAGTACATTTACCGGCTCAAAACCGGAAGCTCTCATATCTTTTAAATGAATATATTCGATATCCTCAGTCGCTTTGATGATAATGCGAACGGTAACAAGATCACCGACTTTAATGCTCTTTTCCGGTGTGATTAATTCCAGTTGTGTGCCTTTATCGGTTGTTTTCTTTAGATATAATTCTTTAGAAGTTGATAAACCGCTTCCGCTTTGTGTTTTAATTTTATCAAGATCTTCAAAATATTGCCAGTAGTAACCACCATATCCCGGAACTTTGGATTTATTTTCGATGCTGATAGTCGCCATATCCGGACTGATTTCTTTTTGATTCCAGTTGAGTTTGATATAACCGGTTTCGGCCTCTTTCTGATTTTCGTTCAGTTTTTTAGACATTATTTTTTCATTTCCGACTTTAAAAACGGTGTTGTCCTTTTCCGAAAGCCAATTGTCACCGTACGATAATAAAGCATAAATCGCTTCGGTAGTGGCTTTGGTCGTTGGCCAGCTTTGTCCTTGTTTGTTTTTTAGTAACCATACTTTCATCGCTTCAATTGCGGTTTTATCGTCGGTTATTTCAGCGAATGCTTCGATCAGCATTGCCTGAGTTTCTATCGGCGCCTGATACCAGTACCATCCGTGTTTATTGGCAATCCAATACATACCGAAATCAGTATTGTTAGCTGCCGTTTCTTTTAAACCGGTTATAATAGTTGCCGCCGTTTTCGGGTCATTAAAACGATTGAAAACTAATGCGGCTAAAGCTTTTTCGTAAAGCGAATAATTCAGCCAGTTTTTTCGCGAAGCTTCCAGCTGTAAGTTAATCGCGTTTTGCTGTTCTGTATTTAAAGGATGACTGTCCAGATAGAAACTTCGGGCATAGAGGTAATAGAGATTATCACAATTCTGACGATTTAGTCCGGAAGTTTTTAATTGCTCTTTATGATCGGACATAAACTTGGAATCGATATACTGAATTCCCGGATCTGTGATGCTTTTAAATCGTGATTTGATATCTTCTTTGAGCTGCATTTTGGAAAGATGCCCGAAACCGGCCATAATATGACGTGTAATATAATAGCTTTCATTTCCGTTTTGGAACCACGGAAAACCTCCGGATGCTTTTTGTTTTTCTTTTAGCTTATCAAAAATAACATCAGTGGACGTCGCCATTTTGTCCAGGTCGAATAATAAAGCCAGATTTTTTTTCTTTTCAGCGTCAGACTGAGAATCGCGTAACCACGGTGTTTCAGCCAGTATAATGGATTTTAATTCTTCATTTTGTTCCAGTTTGGAAATACTTTTTCCGTCTTTTCTCCAGTTTTCAAAAAGCGTTGCAATTTTAGGATTACTGTTTATAATCTGCGCAGCCAGTACATTGGAATAATAACGGGCAAATGTTTGTTCAGCGCATTCGTGTTCGTATTCCATTAAGTAGGGTAGCGCCTGTAATGCCAGCCAGGTCGGATTGGAAGTATATTCCAATGTAATCTGGTGGTTGCGAAGCGTTTTTGAAGTATTGTGCTTTAAATTGTCAAGTGTATATGTTTTTTTACTGTCGCCGCGAACCCATAACGGGATACTTTCGGTAACAAATAATGTATTGGTAAGCACCGGAAGTATATTTTCTTCACCATCGCTAAAGTTGCCGGATTTGGCTACTACTTTGTATTGGATACCTTGAACGCCTTCCGGAATAATGATCTTCCAGCTCACTTCCGAATTCCCTTTGGCCGGGATAATAAAGTTTTTGATGTTGTTTTGATTGGCCGTTTTATGATCGATCGGTTCCATTGTTGTAGCGTCAAAAAGTTGTAAAGCCGCAATTCCGGATTTTGAATCGAAGGTCATATTGGCAATTTTAGCGCTGATCAATAGCGTGTCTTTCTCACGGAAAAAACGAGGAAAGTTAGGTGTTACCATCAGCTCTTTCTGTGTGATGATCTGATCTTCATAATAAGCTGATTTTCCTTTTTTGTTATGACCTAAAAGACGAAGTTTCCATTTCGTTAATGACTCCGGTGTAGTAAATGAAAATTTGATTTTTCCTTCTTTATCCGTTTTTAAATGCGGATAGAAAAAGGCCGTTTCATTAAAGTTTTTCCGCGTTTTTACCTCAGCAATTTCCGTTAGCGCTTTTTTTGTTGTTATCACTAAAACACCGTTAGCACCTGCGGAACCGTACAAGGCTGTTCCTTGTGAACCTTTTAACAGGGTAGTCGATAAAAGTTCGGAACCGGGTAGATTTTCCAGTGTACCGGCATCGACTATTTTTCCGTCGACTACAATTAAAAGCGGCTTGTCGTTTTCATTTATAGTACGCGGCGCTCTGATCGCAATAGGTGGTGCCTGACTAACCTGAAGACCGCTTACTTTTCCGGTTAGCGCCTGAAGCATGTTTGCGTCCGATGATCTGTTAGCCAGATTAGCCTTTAGCATCTCGTCTTTTCTGGCCTTTATTCCCAGAGCACCGACAACCACTTCATTGAGTTGTTTGGACTCAGATGTTAATACGACATCTTCGGTAGTAGCTTTTACAATCACTGACTTGGTTTCCATTCCCACAAAACTATAGGTCAGTATATCACCTATAGATGCCGTTATCGTATAATAACCATCCATGTCGGTCTGGGTACCCCGTTTTGTTCCGTTGACAACAACGGAAACGCCCGGTAACGGTAATCCGCCTTCCGAAACCGTACCACTAATCGTTTTGGCATTGGCCGGTGTTTTGGTTTTCCCGGAGTCAACCAGTTTTTTATAAAGTAGTAGGGCGTAAGGATCATTCGGGTTCGCAAAATTAAATCCGAACCAGATAAGGCTGTTAGTTTTGTCTGAGATATCCGAATAATAAGAAGCGGTATCGGAATAGAAAGACAAAGATCCGTACTCATTCCCAAAACCTAATTTCGATTTTTCCGGAACATAACGGTTGTAATAACGGAAAGATGCCAGTTGTTCCCACTCGGTTTTGGTAAACTGATCCAGTGAACTGTCATACATGGAGGCTAAAACTTCGGCTTCTTTTTTGTTTTTTATCCGGAATATCCAGTTTTCATGACTTCCGGGCTCGATCTTATTTCGGATACTTTCAACTTCAAAAGCTAAAGATTCTTCTTCTTCCTGAATGTCGGAGATAACGGTTTCCGTAATAACTTCATTATCAAATAAAGTTTGAAATTCTATTTTGATCATTCCTTTGGCACCGGTTTTTACAGGAACCTGTATAATCGCTTGTTTGTTCCGGAGTTGGAATGTTTCTCTGTAATATTGTATGCCGTTAGAATAAACATCGGCATTCAGATACAAATCGGCAAAATTGGACGCAACTTCCAATTTTATAAATCCGTCTTTTAACGGAGTAGGGTTGACTTGTTTCACCGTAAATAAACGGTCGGATGGTTTTTGTTTGTCCTTTTGTTGGAGTAATTTAAAGTTAGCTGAGTTTTCAATCGAATGGCCGAGTGAATCTTTAGTTGAAAACGTAACCGTGTAATTTCCGGTTTTCCAATCCGACATAAAGTCCAACGGGATTTTCCGATCCGATTGTGTATTCACATTTCTTTTTAGGACAACGGTTTTAGGAATCGAATCATTGTCGCGTTTTTCATAAGGGAATACTGAATCGAACGTACTGTCGTCTATCGATTTTATTTCCGGATTATATCCTTTTCTTTTCCATTTGTTGTTTATCGGAGCGGTATAATAAAATGTCAATGTGCCTTTAACAGGAATAAACGAATCATTCAGGTTTTCACTGTTCAATTGCAGGAATTCTTTCTTTTCGGTTTCGATTACCAGCGGAAGATTAAGTTTCAGGTTTAGCATATGATAACCCGCTTTTACCGTGGTTTTTTCGCTTCTGGTTTCCCCGTTAATGTCAGTTACGTCAACCGTAACTTCATAATTAAATACCGGACGTTTTTCCGGTCCGTATTCTGTGTCCGGTTCCGCATTGAAGACAACTGTAAAATTACCGTTGCTATCAGTTTGCGTTTCGCCTTTGGCTATAAAAGGCCCCTCTTCCTGATAGTAATATCTTGACCGGGCAAATCGTTTGATAGTGTAGGTTACTTTGGCATCACTGATAGTACTGCCCGAAAGCGCTTTGGCAGTTCCTTTTACGGCAATTTCCTGATTAACGGCATATGTTTTTGTTACAGGCGTAAAAGTGATCTGAAAGTTGGGTCTTTTGTATTCTTCGACGTTAAAATCGATGGTTTTGTTATAGGAGTTCATATTGTCCCAAAACGGATGTTCATCTTCTGCTTTATTATAAAGAGGATCGTTTTCAACCATATCCGGTTCTTCAGCTTCAATCGAATATGACCCGGTAGCACCGCTTTTAGGCAAAATAAATTTACCGGAGAAAGACCCGAATTCATTTGTTTTGACTTCTAATGTTTCTATTGTTTTGTTATTCGGATCAGTAAGATTAACTTTTACAGTAAGATTAGCTATAATTTCTGTTGTGTTGTTTTTGTCCCACAATGCGATTCCTTTATAATAAACGGGTTGTCCGGGTCTGTAGATCGCCCTGTCCAGAAAAAACCGGATTGTCGCATTGGAAATGGAATCGTTTGTTCTGTTATCCCGGTTAAAATAATCGTTAACATAAGTTTGGCTTACATATAACGAATCGTTATTTTGTGTTGCCAGAATATAATCATCATAGGAATAATTATATGGTTCCCATTTAATGCTGGCGCGACCTTCAGTATCGGTTTGTGTCGTAAAATTTGCACCGGAAATAATCACTTTTTCCAGTGGTTTTCCGGTTTTTCGATGCAATGCTTCAAAGTATAATTGTTCGTTTTTGATATAACTCAGTAATCCGATATCGCTCACAATTAAAACATTTTCGTTTGTTTCTTTGGAATAGGTTTTATCCGGACTATCATAATCAATCATATACATTCCGGTTGTCAGATCCGGTAACATTATTTCGGTAGTATATTCAAAATAATCACCTTTGTTTTGTAACGGATACGTGATGGATTTTGTCGGTTTTCTGGAGTCACGGATTGTTTGTTGGATACTGTCTCTTTTAGCAGAAGGAATGTCATATAAGGAGTTGACTTCCCGATGGTTTATTTTATAAAAGGAAAGTGTGCAATTATTCAGGTTTTTATAACGGATAAGCGCTCGCGCATGCTGCTCGTTGTACGTGTATTTTACTAACTGAATTGAAAAAGATTCCCGTGTTAAAAAGTAACGGTCGTTTGCCGCTTTTTTATAGGTATTGGACTTTCCTAAAGCCAATAAACTGTCATATGTTTTTAATGCCAGTTGGTTATAATCCGGATGGTCTTTTTTAGAAGCATATGACTTATATAGTGATGCTTTTCGATATAAAACATTTTGAAGAGTCAATGTATCTGTATGTTGTTTCGGGAATCGATCCAGTATTTTAAGATATTGGAGCCCTTCGACGTTAAAAAGAGACTGTAAATCGTCCAGTCGTTTCAATTGGTATTTTGAGCGTAAAACAGGATTGTTTTCCAGTTTTTGATATAAGCTTATGCTGTTTTTTAAAGCATCATTTTTGATTGACTGTAGGTTGTTTTTACGGAAATTATCGGAAGTGTCAAATAATGATAGCCATTCCTTTTCTGTATTTTTCAGATGAGAACCTTTTATTTCTGCGATATAACGCTGAATAGCCTCACTAGCTAAAAAATCATAAAGCGTATACTTTTTAAAGTCTTCGTATTTTTCAAAGTCAATAACATTTTCATACTGCGTTAACGGTGTTTTTAATAATACGGTTTCCGCTTCTATTGCTTTCTGATAAGCAGTTTGTATCGTATCCTGAAGCATGTTAAGCGGCCAGGTTCTATAGTCGGCATCAGGAGTATAATCGACATTAGATAGTTTAGCGATTTTATATCCGTTTTTGACTAAATGGGATTCAAGACATTTGGCGTAGATATAGTATAATAGTGATTGTGTGGGAATACTAGTGTTTTTGATATCGTTTTTTAAATTGGTAATAATTTTAACACCGGCATCTTCTTCCAGTACCTGCATATACTTGGAGGTATAAAAAAAAGTTTTGACCATTTCGGCTTCATCCTTTCGGTTTTTCGCTTTTTTATAAATATGCTGTACTTCTTCATTTGCCGAACGGATTTTACCTTCCTGTTCCAAAGCCACGACTTTTTTCCATTTCGTATCGAATTTTTGTGCCGATAGTGAAACGGAAAGCAACAGACAAATAATAAAAATAATTTTTCTCATAAGGATGAATTTTGAGCCAATATACTACAAAGTTTAAATATTCTCTAATCGTTATAAAAAAGGATGTATTTTGTTATTTTTGAATGATGAAGCAATGGATTTACATAGGGTTGTTTGTACCTTTTTTATCGTGGTCACAAGGTGATTTGGGAAAGGGCGTGCAGTTGTTTGAACAGGCGCGTTATGAAGAAGCAAAACCTTATTTCAATGGGATTGTAAAAGAAGATCCGGATAATGGCAAAGCAATCGAATATTTAGGGGATATTGCGGCTCATCAGCAACGATGGGACGAAGCTATTTCGCGCTATCAGCAACTAAAAGTGCGATACCCTAAAAATGCGGAGTACTATTATAAGTATGGCGGTGCTATGGCGATGAAAGCTAAATCGGTTAGTAAGTTTAAGGCACTGGGAATGATCGGTGATATAGAAGATGCCTTTCAGACAGCTGCTAAATTAAATCCGAAACATATAGAATCGCGATGGGCTTTGGTCGTCTTATATCTGGAATTGCCGGGTATAGTAGGCGGAAGTGAGAAAAAAGCACAACGGTATGCCGATGAATTGATGGCGATTTCTCCGGTAGACGGTTACTTGTCGAAAGGCCATATCGCGGAGTATTTTAAACGCTATCCGGAAGCGGAAAAATATTTTATTAAAGCAGTACAAATCGGTCAGTCAAAAGTGACTTACCAACGTTTGGCAGATTTGTATAAAAATAAAATGAAGATGCCGGAAAAAGCAAAACAAACCTTAGATTTGTATCAAAAGAAAAAAACATAAAAATGCGTACACATTTTATCGCTATCGGAGGAAGTGCAATGCACAATCTGGCATTGGCTTTACATAGCAAAGGATATAACGTAACAGGAAGTGATGATGCTATTTTCGAACCTTCCCGAACCCGGTTAGAGAAAAAAGGATTATTGCCGGAAGAAATGGGATGGTTCCCGGAAAAAATAACATCCGATATTGAGGCGGTTATTTTAGGAATGCATGCTAAAGCGGATAATCCCGAATTGTTAAAAGCTCAGGAACTGGGACTGAAGATTTACTCGTATCCGGAATTTTTGTACGAACAATCAAAAGATAAAACAAGGGTTGTGATTGGCGGTTCCCATGGGAAAACAACGATTACTTCGATGATTCTTCATGTAATGCATTATCATAATATCGATGTCGATTATATGGTGGGAGCTCAATTGGAAGGATTTGATACAATGGTACACCTGACATCGGATAATGATTTTATTGTTTTGGAAGGAGATGAGTATTTGTCATCGCCAATGGATCCGAGACCGAAATTCCACCTGTATTATCCTAATATTGCATTGATCAGCGGGATTGCCTGGGATCATATCAATGTGTTTCCGACCTATGAAAATTATGTAGAACAGTTTTCAACTTTTATTCAGAAAATCACAAACGGCGGTATATTGGTTTATAATGAGAATGATCCTGAAGTGAAAAGAGTAGCAGAAGAAGCAACCAATCCGATTCGTAAAATTCCATATCATACACCGGACTATACGGTTGAAAACGGAATAACATTACTGGCAACGCCGGAAGGCCCTATGCCGATTGAAGTTTTCGGAGCACATAATCTGAATAATCTGGCCGGAGCCAAATGGATCTGTCAGAATATGGGAGTTGATGAAGCTGATTTTTATGAAGCTATAGCAAGTTTTAAAGGAGCATCCAAACGATTGGAAAAAATAGCCGAAGGCAATGGAAAAGTCGCTTATAAAGATTTTGCCCATTCTCCGAGTAAAGTAGAAGCAACAACCCGAGCGGTAAAAGAACAGTATCCCGACAGAAAGTTAATCGCCTGTCTGGAACTGCATACCTACAGCAGTTTAAATGCTGCGTTTTTGAAAGAATATCAAGGTGCTTTAGATGCAGCTGATACAGCTGTGGTGTTTTATTCACCCGATGCTGTAAAAATTAAACGATTAGAAGAAGTTACCTATGAGCAGATTGCTAAGGCATTCAATAGAGAAGATCTGATTATTTATACTAATCCGGAAGATTTTAAAAATTTCCTTTTTGACCTTAATCTGGATCATTCGACTCTTTTATTAATGAGTTCCGGAAATTACGGCGGACTCAATTTTGATGAGGTAAAACAATTGATAGAATAGAATAAAAAGGGGCTATCTCAAAAGTGAGTCAGCCCCTTTTCTTTTATATGAGAATGTAGCTTATTCCGAAAAAGGAATTATCAGTTTTTCATCCGTAAAATCTTTGCAAAACTCTTTTAAGGCGTTGATTTGTATTTTATTACGAATACTTCTTTGAATCAAAACATTGGTGTTTGCAATTGTTTGGTTGATATCCTGATTATAAACATCTTTAAACAAAAGGGTTACGGTTTTATTAGAGTTGCTTCTGTTTAAAATACGAATTAATAAGGAATTCCGCTCTCTACGGGCTGAGAAGGTATAGGTACTTTCAAAATCAGAAAAATCGATTGTGCTTTTATTACCGGACAAGGAATGTGTTTCAAAAACAATCAACGGTTTTTGCAGATTACACATATAACTTGGAATTAGGATAGTACCGGCACTGTGATTTAAAGCTATTGTCCATGCAAAATCTTTAAATTCACCAGGTATCGTGGTAACTTTGGTTTTTAAGTTGACCAGTAAGATGGCTTTTTTAGTACTTAATTTCAGGTATATCGTTCCCATGTTATTGATACAAACCACTTGATCGGCTACAACAAATTTGTTTTTGTACAACGTTTCAAATAAGTCGAAGTTAAAATAACGCGTGCGGTACCAGTGTCCGCTATTGATGCCTTCCTGATCTTGATTGTACTCTTTCCATTTCTCATAATCAACCTGAGTCACGACACCTTTTTTCAACTTATGATCATAGTAAAAGGAAAAGCCGTCCAGAGTAGAAAACTGCACATTGCTTACCGCATTATCATGTACTTTACAGCCACCAATGTGAATCAGTTGCAAGGCGAGTCCTTCTAAGGTCAACACCGGTTTTACTCCGCCGGTTAATGAAAAAGTAACGTTATTCAGATCCGCGAGTTTGTACTCTTCAAAATAAACGCGCTCCACCGATACATCCGTATTACCTGAAACAGGTGCCTGGATATACAGATTAATTATCTGACGGAACTCGGCACTACGGTTACTGATCTTATTCAAGATATACGTATTTCCTCCGCCTCTTCCGTATACACTTACCCGGGACATCCTACCTAAAACAAATACATTCGGTTTATTCGATTGTCCTTTGACCACAACTTCTCTATGCAATTCAAAATTAGACAACGAACATCGGACAATATTAAAATTGGAAACAGCTACTTTTATACAGTTTGAATAGCGGTCATTTCCCATATAAACAGGCTGATAACCGGTAATATCCAAATCGACATTTAAGTTGAGTTGTACCTGAGAAAGATCCAATGTATTATTTCCCGAACCGCCATCAAGGAGATATCGTCCTGTTTGTCCTAACACCACCACATTATTACCCGCTCCGGTAGTAATGTTAAACTGATAATTTGCATGTTGTTCTATAATATATGAAGCTTCCCTGGCATCCGACCAGTTCACAATATCCGGTGTAATAAAAGTGTTATCCAAACTGTTCCCGATAACGGTACAACTTGCTCCGTCCTGTTGAATAGAATTATAATTCGCCCGGGTATAGAAGGTTTCCCAATAACCACCGCTGGCTCTGCCGTTTCGGGAATCATAAAGCAACCAGTCGGAAATATATTCCACCTGAGTCATGAGTTGATAACGACTACCGTAGCCCAGTATAACCCTGTCAATCAATCCCCATCCGATATTAAACGGTGATCGAATCGGATCAAAAAATTCTTCTCTGGCAAAAGGCCCGATCGGACTCGTATAGCTATAACCGTAACCAATAGCATTTCTCACTTCTTGCGGGCTTTTCTCCGGATGATGACCATAACGGATCGCTGTATCGCAGGATTTGGTATAGGTTAACTGATGCGGATTTTTTCTATCATCGCTCAATACCAAACGGACATCACCACAAAGTTGGTTTTTAGACAGATCCGCCAAATTGCGATTTCGAGTGTTAGGCACCGGACTATAACTGCTGGCAATCTCCCGCAATCGATCCTGCCATTCGGTTAGTTTATAATACCGATCATGAGCATTGGCCAGATTCTGAACAATCGCTGTAACACCCATTCCTACTGCTCCGACAATAAGAGCCGGAATGGCTACTTCCGGAACCGCGAATGAAGCCAGGGTTAGTGCCGTTACAATAGAATCGGTAACCAGCTGACTAATAGCTACTGCACGAGCGGGACCCGAATCAGCACTATTCAAATACGTCACATCTTCATATAATCCCCAGACATTTAATCCGATTAACGGTAATTTTAAAAACATACTCACCGAAGTCAGCAGTTTTCCGATAGTTCCGCCTATTCGCACGGCCGTCTGTTCACACAAATTGGCTAAAGTACCTTCTATCGAAAATGAAAAGACCGTGCCGGATGCCGTTAGCGTATCACCGATAACCGTCATGGCGACAGTTCCCAGTATCGCATCGGCTAATTGTTTGCCGCCCAAAACAACCGATGCAATATCATATCCGCTACCATGACCGCTACGAAGTGCCGTAGCACCACGAATTAAACCCATAAGGCCAAGACCTGCTCCGCCCAATACAAGAGCCGATTCACTGCTTTCGCCCAAAGTAGCAATATGCTCACTCACGACATTTTCAAATTCTTTGCCATCCAGAGTAAGCGGGACTTCCTGACCGGTTTCTTTATGAACCAAAACCATTTTATACTGATGATCCGCTAGCTTTTCAACTTCTCCGGTTTTAAATCGGTATTCCTCCAGGTTGAGACCTAATTGATCCACCATGTTCTTTAACCTGATCGAAAAACGATCATACAGATCCGCAATCTGTTTGGATGATTCTAAGATCGTATAATGCAGCGGATCAATATGGTTGGTGGCTTTTCCGCCTGTAAGATCCGCGAGCGATACAATACCACCGTCGGTTTGCAGTTTTCCGATCTGTTTTAACGCCTCCAGTCGGTTAATTGTTGCAGTATCCGCTTCATGGTCGTAGATAAAACGAAGGAGTTTCTGACTATCAAAAGTCACTTGATCCCAAAAGTCGGCGGTGGCAAACGGTGTGTTCTCATCCATCGCAAAGCCTTTATATTTACCTCCCATGGCCACCAATTCGGTACGTTTAAAACCAATAGTACCGGATTTTACCGTTCCGTTTTCCCGATCTAATGCGCCAAGTCGGTCTACTGTTAGCTCAGCTCCTCCTTGTGAAAGGATACTCCTAAAATACCTTGCGTTTTCAAATGCCCATAAATCGGAGTTTGTATAGCCGGAGACATACACCGTAGTCGCATCCGTTAATCCGTAATAGGTACCCAATCCATGCTTTAGATCCAGATGAGCCCGGATAAAGGCACCCACTTTCTCTTGACTATCAAAACGAACATATCCGATATTGGAATCATAAAACGTATACAAATCGCCTTTACGACTTAAGGTCATCCCATGATTGGGCGTGGTCAGTAAATAACGAACTTCCCCTTCAAAGGTAAGGCTGCTTAACACGGTTTCAAGAGTAGCTAAGGTGGCACTTCCGGTATTTTGAAACACAGAGGTGCTTTCATTAAAAAAATTTTTATTGGCCGCTTTATTCAATTCCCGTAGTTGTCGGGAATATTCTGTATACAATTGAGCATCTGATTGTGACAACTGATTGCGGAACTGATCAACCTGAAGTCCCGATATTGCCGAAATATCCGAGGCAAAAATAGTAGCGCCATCCAGATAATCATCAGCCATTCCCTGAAGTAACGACAAGCTCAAACACAATCCTTCCGGATATTCATAGGAGGATAGCAATAAATCCTGAGGTAAAAACTGAATCGATTCCGCGGAATGCTCTTCTCCCAATTCATAAAACTGCATCGCCTTTCTGTCAAAAAAATCACGAAAACGTAAAACTTTTTCTAATTCTATAAAATCGCTAATTTCAGAATATTCAGGATTGAAAATGATATCTTCAATAGAGGAAGTATTGATTTGGGTATAAGAATGATCGTTAATCAGATAAGAAGTATATGCGGTATATTTGTTAGGATCATATTTTGAACTGGATATTAATTTATTATAGATCTCATTGTAATTTTGACTGAAATATTTATTTTGTATGGATTCTATAGCATGATTACCGGTTAGAATAAAATTGTTATAATTGTTTTGAGAATTAAATCGCGAGAGTCGATAATGATAAATAATATTTATTAGTTCATTTCCGGGACCATGACCGGAAGGGTCATCCTTTCCAAAATAGACCACACTTGTGTTTTCATTGCGGAATGCTCTAATACTGGCAGCTGTTATTTTTGTTGAAAGTTGTGGTAATATTTGTTCAATCTGACTGTTTATTTCCATTACACGGTATATGATTTGTTGTAATCCTATAGCATCGGCACGTGAGCTGATCATGTTTGTGGAAGGTCTTTGACTAGACATATTGATTTCAGAGGTATGTTTGACATAATCTTTAAAAATAGGATTATTTTCAATTGTCTTAAAGAATCCTTCAACCGGTAATTGCTGTAGGGCATCCCAAATGGCATTGATTTTTTGTTTGTCACCGAAAGTTGCAATGTTGTAATAATCATCAATAGGTTCAATATCGGATAATATTTTTTCTGTAGCGATACGCTGAATAATTGCGTTGATTACATTCGATTTGTCGTCACATATTGAAATGTTTATTGATCGTCCTCTTGTTAGATTTCGAGTTGTCGTTGTATGTAAATCAATAATATTAGTTATAGCGCTATTAAATTGAGGTAATGCCGCAGTTTCCAGTACATTTCCGCCTTCCGCTTTTAAAACCATTAAGGAGAAGATGTTAAATGCTGCCCGTTTATCCATTCGTAAGAGCATTTCCCGATTGTAATAACGTGCTAAATCCGGATTTGTATCCAAAATTTCCAGAACATTTCGCGGAGTAAAATTCGAGTACTTTTGAGAAAGCTCAGTTTTTAGATTATCTAAAAATTCCAAGTAGTTATTTCTTTTGTTATTATATTTCTCTAAAAAAAGAGGAGAAGTTTTTAATTGTTCCCGCATAAAACGTATTCGTAGGTTATCCCATTCTACACGAGGTTGATTTTTAATAAGATTATAGGCCTGATCCTGAAGAGGAATGATGATAGGAGGAATCAGTGACTTAAATTCATCGTAAATAGGCCGGTTTTGAACTAGCAATATCGAAAATTGATTTTCCAATTCAGAAATTTGATTCCTTAATTCAACTGTTTGATTCTCTGTCTGTTGCTCTTGTAATTCCTCTATTTGTTTTTCTAAATTATTAAGATTTTTAATTATTGCAATACGTTCCGGGTATCGTACTTTCCAATTTTCGATTAATTGATCGGTAGCATTTAGGTATAATTCGGCGAATAATTCATGAACGAGAATATTGTGTTCGTCTAACCAAAAAAATATTTCTGAAGGAGTCTTTTTTCTACTTTGAGTAATACACCACGCTTCAATATTCGTTTGATCATGAGCTGTAAAAGTTATTGCAATATTGACTAAATGGAATATGTCTTCCAGATTAGGCCCCTGAGTTCCGTAAGAGAGGATATTGTTGCCTACATTTAGACTTATGTTTTCCAGTTTCTGAAAAAAAGATTGTTTTCCTCGAGGAATATTGTCCAGTAATGTAGTAATAGGCTCGAGTGATAATTCATATATAGAAGTTAAATTATCGGCTATGATAAGAAGCAGATGAAGTCCGGTTTCCCCCATTCGTTCATGATCGGTAAGATTGTGATACGTGTCTATATTTTCTTTTAAGTAATTGAAAATACCGCTATTGAAATAGGTTTCAAGCTCCTCTCTGGATTCCGGAGTTATAGCAATTTCTAAAATTGGATTTATAAAGTCATCCCATGTAGTAATGGGTGGTGGTAATGGTGGTGGTAATGGCATAAAATTTAATTTTTAAGTTAATAATTAATTATTCTAGAATAGAAATGAACATGTTCCGGATTTATAGGTCTGTTTTTAAAGAGGGAAAAGCAGATTAATTTTGTTAAAAAAGAATATGTTTTATAAAAGTTTGATACCTAACTTTGATAGTAATAAAAGCTAGTTTTGCTCTTCTGATCGGGGAAATATGCTCTTTTTAGGAGCTCTTTTTTAATTGTTTACCAGATTTGAATGAGAGATAAATCCGGTAGTTTTTTCAGGGAATAATTAGATAACGATAGGGAGAATTTTAGGTTATGAGGTGTTTTAACCGAATTCAAATTCATTTTAAAATTAATCTAATTTAATAATGGTTATCACTTTTCGAATGGAATTGGCCTGATCATAAAATAATTTGTCTTTTCTATGATAGTCGGTTTTTAGGGTTCCTGTTTTTTGATTTTTATGACATTAATACAGATCGAAAGGTTACAGGGTGTATGATGTTCAATGAAGATCAAAATTCAATCACAAGGGAAAGCGAAGGATGGTAAAAGTGGCTGTTGATGGCGTGTTATTGGGTGGGAGAAAAAAATAGAAAACGATAAAAGTTGATTAACTTTATGTAGTGGTAAAAATAACTATTTATCAATGCAATACTTGTTAATCAATAATATATGCCAAAATGAAAGTCGTAAGTTACATTCCAATCAGAAACTGGGCAACCGCAGATAAACCCAGAGAAAAACTAATCGAGAAAGGAAAAACAATCTTAAGCGATACCGAATTATTAACTATTTTAATAGGTTCCGGAAGCCCAAGAGAAAGTGCTTTGGATCTGTCTAAAAAAATCCTGGGCAGTTTAGATAATAATTTAAATGCCTTAGGGAAATTATCCATTAAACAGTTAATGTCCTTTAAAGGTATAGGAGAAGCAAAAGCCGTTACAATAGTAGCCGCCTTGGAATTGGGTAAACGGAGGAAAATAGAATCGAATCACGACAATGTTGAATTTATACTTTCCAGTAAGGCCGTTTTTACAATCATGAATCCGATTATAGGGGAATTGGAACACGAAGAGTTTTGGATTCTGCTTTTAAATAATTCCAATAAAGTAGTGTGTAAATATCAGATCAGTAAAGGAGGGTTGGTAGCTACTGTTGTCGATCCGAGATTAATTTTTAAAACAGCACTTGAATATAATGCAACTGGGGTAATTTTATGCCATAATCATCCTTCGGGCTCTTTAAAACCAAGTGAATCCGATCGAAATATTACATCGAAACTTAAAGAAGCAGGAGATTGCCTGGATATTAAAATTTTAGACCATGTTATTATAACGGAGAACGATTATCTTAGTTTTTTAGACGAAGGATTACTGTAAATCGTTACATATAGGGCAGATGCCGGTTATCAAAATCTGCTGTTCCTCAACAGTATAGCCGGACGGTAGATTTATTTTAATTGCAATGGAATCAATACAGGTGATTTTTCTACATTTTTGGCAACTGAAATGAACATGTTCATGATTGTGGAGCGATTGGTCTTTTGACTCACATTCCTTACAAAGTGCATATTGAATAACGCCGTCCCAATTGGTGATTTTGTGAATCCGTCCTTCATCTACAAGGCGATCGAGTGCTCTGTATATCGTAACCCTGTCACATGTGTCGCCAAAATGATTTTGAAAATCTTTATGAGCTAAAGCTGTATTACACATGGTCAATAATTCCAGAATTACTGTTTTCGTGTTTGAATTACGCGTTCTTTTAATCTTTTTTTCGATCATTTGAATTGCTCATTATTATAGGTTAATTGCAACCTAAGAGGTTGAATACAAAAATATAAAAAATGAAATAAACCGTTTACGACCGGAAAAGAGTATAAGCGAAATATTTTCAGATTGAATGATCGTCTTATAACAATGATAACCACCTTTTTCGTTATAATATTCATAATAAAAAGAGTGGACAATATTTTTTTGCTAATTTTGATCGAGTCATTAAAATAGCGCTTTAAATAAGGGCTATTTTTCTTTTTAAGAAAGCTCTTTTTATCTGTATACTAAAAGCATTTGAAATGATTATTACAAAAAATATTACTTTTTCATATGGAAAAGGGACTTCTTTCACGTTTCCCGATATCCATTGTTCCGATGGAGAAACAATACTGATAACCGGTGGATCCGGAAAAGGGAAAACAACATTGTTACATCTTTTAGGAGGACTCTTACGACCTCAGGAAGGCGAAATTCTAATTAATAATACAGATATTAAAACGTTGTCTGAAAAGAAATTGGATCATTTCAGAGGTAAAAATATCGGTTTGGTTTTACAGCAATCTCATTTTATTGCATCGTTTTCGGTTTTGGAAAATGTAATACTGGCTTCCTGGCTTGCTACGGGCAAGCATCTTACGGAAAAAGCAAAATTACTATTGGAGCATCTGGATCTGAAAGATCATATTCATAAATTGCCGACTCAGCTTAGTATCGGTCAGCAACAACGAGTTTCTATTGCAAGAGCATTGATCAATGAACCAAAAGTGTTATTGGCAGATGAACCGACATCGAGTCTGGATGACGAAAATGCTTTTAAAGTAGCGGATTTGCTGGATAATCTGGCTAAAGAATATCGATCGGCTTTGGTAATCGTTACACATGATTCCCGATTAAAGCAACGTTTTACCAATCAAATCGCCTTATCATGATCACAAAATTAGCTTGGAAAAATACTTGGTTTAAGCCATTAAATACAACATTAAGTATTATTTTGTTAACGGCGAGTGTGGCTATTATTACGGTTTTGATCTTGCTACAAAAACAATTTGAAGAGAAATTTTCCAGTAACGCAGATGGTATCGATCTGGTTTTAGGGGCGCAGGGAAGTCCGTTACAATTGATATTGTCTTCGGTGTATCAGGTGGATGCGCCTACAGGTAATATTGATTATCAGGAAGCGCATAAGTGGATGACGAATCCGTTTGTAAAAACAGCTATACCACTAGCTTTCGGAGATAATTACCACGGTTTTAAAATCGTAGGTACGACTGTGAATTTTATTGAACACTATGAGGCAATATTACGAACCGGCCGACCTTTTTCTGATAATTTTGAAGTAGTAATAGGTAGTGCGGTGGCAAAAAAAATGAATCTGAAAACCGGAGATAAATTTTTTGGTTCTCATGGTGATGCTGAAGAAGGTGAGGTGCACGAAGAGCATGCGTATCATGTGGTAGGAGTGTTGTCGGAAACCGGAAAAGTGATCGATAATCTGATTCTTTCCGATATTCCGAGCGTTTGGGCCATGCATGATTCACATGAACATGGAGAAGGCGAAATGCACGATCACGATCACGAAGGACATGACCATGATCATTCGGAGGCACATGAGCATCATCACGAAGAAGAAGGGCAAAATCTGGAAGGAAAAGAGATTACAGCCGTTTTCTTAAAATTCAGAAATAAAATGGGTATTGTAACCTGGCCGAGGATGATACCGCAAAATACCAAAATGCAGGCGGCCTCACCGGCTATCGAAATCAACCGACTTTTTACGCTGTTTGGCGTTGGACTTCAGGCATTGCAATATCTGGCTTATGGTATTATGCTGATATCAGGAATCAGTATTTTTATTGCGCTATACAATACACTGAAAGAAAGAAAATATGAATTTGCATTACTTCGGGTTAACGGAGCCACACGATTTCAGTTGTTGTATCTGGTTGTTGTGGAGAGTTTGATTTTATGTGTTCTGGGATTTCTTTTTGGTACTATTGTTGGTAGAATTGCGCTGATGTATATCTCGGGATCTTCCGAAGATGAATTTAAAATGACGTTTAACCCTTTTGAGTTTGTTTGGGAAAAAGAGGGATTTTTATTTTTACTAACTATATTTGTTGGAATTTTAGCCGCTGTTATTCCGGCGGTTAAGGCTTACCGACTTAATATTTCAAAAACTTTAGCTAATGCGTAAAAAATCAATATTATTAATAGCCCTGGCGGCGATATTACTGGTTCTGGAATATTTTTATACACCGGATAAAAAACAAAGTAATACAACATTTCCAACTGCTAAAGTTGAACAAGCCGGATTTATTCATTTTAACGGTAATGATAAAAATACGCTGATTCTGAGTAATCCGGATACGTTGAGCTGGAAATTACTTGGAGACATTAAATATGTGAAAAAACAGCATAAAACTTATGGAGAAGTGATGTTTCCACAGGTGAACGCTAAATTAAAATTAACCAATAAAAAACGTATTGTGATGAGCGGATTTATTATTCCGATCGATAACAAATCCTATGCGTTGAGTAAAAATGTATTTGCATCGTGCTTCTTTTGCGGTAAATCCGGTCCGGAAACCATTATGGGGTTAAAATTTAAAGGAGATACGCCGAAATTAAAAACAGATCAATATGTTACTGTGGAAGGTGATTTCCGATACAATGATACTGATGTGGAAGATTGGGTTTACCATGTAGATAATGTAGTAATCGTTAAAGGAGCTAAATAGATTAAAAGAATGAAGTTTACGAATAAAACCGATATTTTTTTCGACCTGGATCATACGCTATGGGATTTCGAGAAAAATTCAGCCTTAGCTTTTGATGCCATTTTTAAGAAACATGCAATGGCTATTTCGTTAGAAAATTTTCTGGAATACTATATACCGGTAAATTTTAAGTATTGGAAATTGTATCAGGAGGAAAAAATAACACAACAAGAATTACGTTATTCCCGTTTTAAAGAAGTTTTCGATTTATTGGATTATCCGATCGATGATGAACAGATTAACTTTTTAGCACAGGAATATATCCATTATCTACCAACGTTTAACCATCTGTTTGAAGGTGCGATTGAAATTTTAGATTATTTAAAATCAAAGTACAATCTGCATATTATTACAAATGGATTTCATGAAGTACAGGAAGGGAAACTGCGCAATGCTAATATTGCTCATTATTTTATAACGGTTACTAATTCAGAAAAAGCAGGTGTTAAAAAGCCGAACCCGATAATTTTTGAGTACGCATTAGATATTGCAAAAGCCGAAAAAGATAAAAGTATCATGATAGGAGATAGTATGGAAGCCGATATTCAAGGGGCTTTAAATGTAGGTCTTGATGCTATATTTTTTAGCGAATCGGATTATGGAGATGCTTTAAAAGTACCGCAGATACGCCATTTATTGGAACTAAAAAAAATACTTTAAATAGTTAAACCGAACAAAATGAGAAAAACAGGTCTAATGTTGTCAGTTATATTGTTTACTGCAACAGCGTTTTCACAAAGTCTTACGGATTATAAATATGTAGTGGTTCCGGCCAAATTCTCTTTTTTTAAACAAGCCAATAAGTATAATCTGAACGCTTTAACAAAAATGGTTTTTGAAAGGAAAGGTTATACCGTATTATACGATACAGATGTTGTGCCGGATGATCTGGCTCGGGATCGCTGTAAAGCATTGTATGCTAATTTAGTGGAAGATAATACAGTGTTTAGTACCAAAATTAAACTGGAACTGACAGATTGTAAAAATCAAACAGTATTCATTTCGAATGAAGGCTCCAGCAGAATAAAAGAATTGGAGCAAGCTTATATTCAGGCATTTCGTGTTGTCGGAAAATCAGTGGAAGAAACTTTACAGGTAGCCAAACCAATCCCAACTCCTTCCATACCGCCTACTACAAGTGTCGTGAAAACAACACCGGCAACCCCGAATAATCCCGAAACGGTAAAAGCACCGGAAGTACCGCCAACACCAATTTCCGGTCAGTTGTTTGCCCAACCTATTACTAATGGTTATCAATTAGTAGACAGTACTCCGAAAATAGTTTTAAAAATATTTAAAACCAGTAATCCGGAACTGTTTACCGCCAAAAATGATACCGCTGAAGGCGTGTTGATCAAAAAAAATAACGGATGGGTATTCGAATACTATTATAACGATAAACTAGTATCAGAGAAACTGGATATCAAGTTTTAGTATTTGTATTTATCTTTCCAACGATTCTTTAAAAATTCCCGGGTACCATTCTCCCGGGAATTATTTCCCGGTTCATAGAATACCGTATGTTGCAGTTCATCCGGAAGAAATTCCTGCTCTACAAAATTATTGGTGTAATCATGAGCATATTTATATTCGTCGCCATACCCTAATTCTTTCATTAATTTGGTAGGCGCATTACGCAAATGTAGCGGAACCGGCAAATCTCCGGTTTGTTTTACCAATTGTTGTGCTTTTCCAATGGCCATATAGCTGGCATTGCTTTTGGGTGATGTTGCCAGATAAATAGCACACTGACTTAAGATAATTCGGCTTTCCGGATAACCAATAGTAGTTACAGCCTGAAAAGTATTGTTCGCCATAATTAAAGCGGTCGGGTTGGCATTGCCAATGTCTTCCGATGCCAGAATCAGCATACGTCGTGCAATAAATTTTACATCTTCACCGCCTTCAATCATTCGCGCCAGCCAATATACGGCACCATTCGGATCACTACCTCGAATGGATTTTATAAATGCCGAAACGATATCATAATGTTGCTCACCGGTTTTGTCATATAATACCGTGTTTTTTTGAACAAGCTGCATGACCTTTTCATTGGTGATCTCAATTGTATCTCCTTCTGATGCATTGATGACCAGTTCGAAAATATTCAGCAATTTACGACCGTCTCCACCGGATAACCGCAATAAAGCTTCCGTTTCCTGTAAGTGAATATTTTTTGATTTTAAAATAGTATCTTTTTCCAGTGCTCTGTGTAGTAAAGCTTCCAAATCTTCTTTAGAAAAGGCATTTAGGATATAAACCTGACATCTTGACAATAAAGCGGGAATAACCTCAAAACTCGGATTATCTGTCGTAGCACCTATTAATGTGACCCAGCCTTTTTCAACGGCAGCCAATAATGAATCCTGTTGCGACTTACTAAAACGATGGATCTCGTCAATAAATAATATAGGATTACGAGCTGTAAATAAACCGCCGCTTTGTTTGGCTTTGTCGATTACCTCGCGTATATCTTTAACTCCGGAATTAATCGCACTTAAAACATAAAACGGGCGTTTGCTTTCCTGAGCCATGATTTGAGCTAAGGTCGTTTTTCCGGTTCCGGGCGGTCCCCATAAAATTAAAGAAGGGATAATGCCACGTGCAATCTGGTTCGTTAAAGAACCTTGTTCTCCAACCAAATGTAACTGACTAATATATTCGGATAAGTGTTGCGGGCGTATGCGTTCTGCTAATGGTGCTTCCATGTTGTAAAATTACAAAAAAGTAACTCCGGAACATAAACGCTATTCAATTTTGAAAGAAAGACTGACAAAAAAGCACGAAATTCTTTTTGGTGATGTTTTTGATGTTTCTCCGACAAATAAATGATATGAAAGAAATAGACTTTAAATTTTCACCTTCCGTACTGGCCTGGCCACTGTACTTTGTGTTGGTGCTCTGGCTGGTCTTTTGGGTCGAGGTCAAGTTTAAAATAAGCCTTTCTGATTATGGGATTTATCCGAGAACGCTATCCGGTTTAAAAGGAATTATTTTCAGTCCTTTTCTACATGGTGACATCAAACATTTGTATAATAATTCGATACCATTAGTAATGTTGGTGGCTGCTTTACGATATTTTTATCGGAAGCAGGCATTGGAAGTCATTATTCTCGGAATTCTGCTTTCAGGATTCGGGACCTGGTTAATCGGGAGGGAGAGCTATCATATCGGAGCCAGCGGTTTGATTTATGTTTTGGTTAGTTTTATTTTTTTTAAGGGGATACAAACAAAATATTATCGATTAGTTGCTTTATCATTGACAATTATTGTATTGTATGGCGGAATGATTTGGTATGTCTTTCCAAGTCCGGAAGAAAATATATCCTGGGAGGGACATTTAGCCGGATTTATTACCGGTTACTTATTGTCGTTCTTTATGAAAACACCCGAATATCAAAAGCCGATTCGTTATGAATGGGAACGCCCGGATTTTGATCCGTCACAGGATCCGTTTATGAAACATTTTGATGAAAACGGCAACTTTGTCAACTTACCGAAAGAAGAAGTTCCGGAAAAAAATGAAGCGGATCAATTTTTTGAGAATTATTTTAAATCGGATATGCCGGTCTATTACCGGATTATTTACAAACAGGATTCCGATGATAAGCCAACAGATGAAACACAAAAAAAGGATTAAGTAATTTTACTTAATCCTTTTTTATTATTGTTAAGGGATATATTAACCTCTTTGGCGAACGGTTTCATATAAAAAAGCACCGCAAGCAACCGAAACATTCAATGATGAGATAGTTCCGAACATCGGTAATTTTGCTTTTTCATCTACAATTTTAAGGACAGACGGATTTACACCTTTATCCTCGCTACCCATTATAATTGCCACAGGCTGATTAAGATCGATGTCATATAAAAGATTTTCTGTCTTTTCTGTTGCGGCTACTGTTTTTACACCGGAACCTTGCAGGTAAAAAATGGCATCTTTAATATGATCTACTTTGCAGATGGGAACATTAAATACGGCACCGGCCGAAGTCTTTACAGTATCACCGTTTACAGGAGCTGAACCTTGTTTCTGAATAATAATACCATCAACACCGGTACACTCGGCTGTTCTGATAATAGCGCCGAAATTTCGGGCATCAGACAACTGATCTAAAATAAGGAAAAGCGGATTTTTTTTGTTTTCCATTACCGATTCTATAAGCGTTTCCAGATTATAAAAAGAAACCGGTGCTATACTGGCAACAGCACCCTGATGATTATTTGATGTTAATCGGTTCAGTTTTTCAATTGGAACATATGAGAAATTGATACTGTTTTTTTTCAATGTTTTCATTAGTTCCTGCATAAGATCGCCTTGAGCCTCTTTCTGAATAAAAACTTTGTCGATTTCTTTTCCTGCGTTTACGGCTTCAATAACTGCTCTGATACCGAAAATTAGATGTTCTTTTTCCATAACGGCAAAGATAGAAAAAACATCAGATAAATCAGGATACTGCTTTGTAAACGAAATTAAATAAAGAGATTACCTAGTTCGTATCCCATATTAACTTTGTCTCTAAAGTATCACCACCTATATTTTGCGCAGCTGCCCGACAGTTTTCCGGATTCAGATCATATTGATTCACCGGATAGGGTAGTCGCGCAGGTAGTTCTGTCAACGGAACTAAAGGGGTAAAGGTATAGGTCAAACTACCGCCAATCGGATTGATCAAAGTTCCGGTTCCTTCCGGTTTAATCAGGATATTTGGAAAACCGGTTCTTCTCCATTCTGCCCAGGCTTCGTAAGGTTGCATAAATAAAGCAATATATTTTTGAGTCATTACAGTTGCTTCATTAGCATTTGGTAAATCACTAATGTAAGAGTTTATAGTAGCCTGTGGAATATTCCATTTCGTCATCGAGGCACGTACTCCTTTTTCATAGTGATTCTGATTCCAGCCATTTATTTCCGATAATATAAATTCTACTTCAGCATATTCCATTAGATATTCGGTATAGTCGGGTTTTAAAATAGCGTGAGATAATAGCGATACACTATTTACCTGACTAGTCGTTTGACCGGAAGTAAGACCATATGGCATGCCTTGATACTGAGTTAGATCATCGGTTTCCGTATATTGCTTATTGAGGATGTTAAATTTCGAGGTTCCAACCGGAGCTATCATTTTTTGTAATCTGGGATCAACAGCGAACGGACCGGTCTGACCTTTTAAAAGATCAATAAATGTTTTTGATGCTGTGTAATCTGTTCTGTTGTCTATAAAAAAGGCAACATAAGTTGGTGCCGGATTAACGCTATTAGCTTCGAATGTAACTCCAACACTGTCATCGGCAGATTCCATTACTCCGGAAACTATTGCTTCCTGTATGTGTGTATTAGCACCCGGAATAACGTGTTTCACTCTATTGGCAATTCGTAAGCGTAATGAATTCCCGAATCGTTTTAACTTTTCGGCACTACCGAAGTAATTATCCTGATTATCATAAAAAAGCTTGTCATTTGAATCAATAGATTCGACCGCTTCTTTCAGTTCTTTCAATAAATCGGTATAAATTTTCTCCTGAGAAGCAAATTTAGGAGTGGGATTATCTTTGTTTAATGCTTCAAAATCGGGATCGTCACTGCCAAAAGAGTAATAAGGTATATCACCGTAGACGTCAACCAGTTTATTAAAAATGTAAGCTAACATGATACGGGAAGCTGCAATCTGATTGGCTTGATTGCCATAAGCAGTCATCTCTGAAGCGGTTTCCGGAGCGGTGTTGAGATCGAGCACTGATTTAAAATTCTGAGCCTGTAGATAATATATGTTAAATAAAGCACTATTGGTTGTTTCTCTAAAAGCAAAACGGTCTTCATCCGTGTAGTTTAGCTGTGCAGAATATTGTATCCATGGTAATGCTAATCTTGCCGATCCGCTCATGCTTCTAGGGTAGGTGATAACAGCTCTCATAGCATTGTTAAACAAACCCGGTGTGGTAACCTTACCGGGTGCATTAGGATTCGTATTAATTTCGTCGAATCGATCAGTACAACTAAAGAAAGTTGTAGTTACTATTGTTAGTAAAGCTGCGAATAATGGTATCTTTTTTAATTTGTTTTTCATAATGTAATAACTTGAGTAAATCAGATTTTAATTTCTATGTTTAGGCCGTAAGATCGTGTAGAAGGAAGTGATCCGCTTTCAAGTCCCTGAATGTTTCCACTTGAATAGCTTGCATTTTCGGGGTCAAGTCCGTTCCATTTCAGACCCCAGGCGAAAATATTTCGGGCAAAAGCTGAAAAAGTTATCTGATTGACCTTTTTTGAGATGACTTTGCCGGGTAGACGGTAGTTTAAAGTGATTTCTCTCATTTTGATATAACTGGCATCAAAGACATTTTGAGCATCTACCCCTTTGGAATGTAATCGGGCCCATCTATAAGCAGAAATAACCTTAGTGTTTGGAGTTCCGTCTTCCTGAACACCTTCCAGAACAATTCCGTTTTCCCGGATGCCATTGGCAGCAGTTTCTTCAAAAAGACCGGAATAATGACCGTATACATGGGTAACGGAATGATAAGTACCTCCTTTTTGAATGTCAATTAAAAATCCGACATTAAGTCTTTTGTAGTTAAAAGAGTTTCGGATGCCTATATTGTAATCCGGTAGAATAGAACCTAATGCTTTTCGTTCGCCTATTTTATAGGTTCCGTCTGCAAGAATTATTTTATTACCATTTGCGTCATATGCAAAATCAGTTCCGTATATCTGACCGTATTTTTCACCTACAGTAGCTAATAATCCTATTCCTCCTATGGAAGAAGTAGCTAGCTGTTGTGACTTGGTGTCTTTGTATAAAGAAAGTAATCGGTTGTCGTTTTTTGAAAAGTTACCAATAATGTCCCATGTGAAATCATTAGATTTTACCGGAGTTAAAGAAAGAGATACTTCAATACCTCTGTTACGCATTTTACCGGAATTGATATATTTAGAGTAAAAACCGGTTGCAGATGTTACTTGTAAGGATGTAATAAGGTCTCTGGTGGTGTCTTCATAAAGAGCAATGTCAAAACCTAGACGACTATTTAAAAAGCGGGCTTCAAGACCTATTTCCTTACTGATTTTGGTTTCAGGAGTTAGGTTGGGATTGTTTACAATTGTATTGTTGCTGTAAGAAGGAACATTTTGGAACGGCTTCAAAATACGATAATAATTCTCTATAGAATATGGGCTTGCTCCGTTACTGACTTGTGCCCATCCGCTTCTGATTTTTCCATACGATAACCACGGAGTTGATTTTAGTAATTCGGAAAAAACAAAGCTACCGGTTACGGAAGGATAATTTGCCGGTTGATTAATCGTAGAAAACCAATCCTTTCTATTTGTCGCTTCCAGATATAACATATTAGCGTATCCCAATGATAACATAAGATAAGCACTGTTAATTCTTACTTCAGAAAATGCGTTAGAAGAGGTGGAAAGGTTTTTTGAGTTGGAAAGATTATATAGATTAGGAATGATTAGCCCGCCGGAAGTACTGCCGGATAAGGAATGATGATTGGTATTTCTGCGGTTCACTCCTATAAAGGAGTTGAAACTAAAGTTATTCCAACGTTTGTCGAAATGTAGCCTTCCTTCATAGTTTATTTCTGAAAATCGTTTTGTAGATTCTCCGTAACGTGAAATGTCTTGTGAATAAACCGCTTTTCTGTTTTGGATTAAAAAGTTATACTGGTCGCCGTATATATTTCCGATAGCATACAGATTTTTCGAAAAATTGTATTTAAGCTTGATACTTCCGATATAGCGATTACGTTGATCATTGGATGTGTTTTCATTGATGGTCCAATATGGATTGTCCGTATAAAGTGGAGTAGCATCAGACCAGGATGTTCGGTTCCATGTACGTTGTCTCCCGTTGGCTAGCTTATAATTTTTTAAGTTATCAAAATCCAGTTGTCTTTGACCCCATTGGAAAAATGAGGAAGCAACAGAATTACCGTATCCTTGTTCAGGTCTGTTAAAACCATTGGTACTGGTGTATGTTAGCATTCCGTCGAATCGCAACTTTTCATGAAGTAAAGCACCTCCGTTAATTGAAAATGAATTTTTCTTCAAACTGGAATTAGGAACAATACCGGTTGTATATTGATTGGATAATGAAACCCTTATGTTGTTTGTTTTAGTGCTGTGACTCAAGGATAAATTTGTAGTTGAAGTATAACCTGTATTAAAAAAAGAAGTAACATCTTTTTTAGGTGCTACCCAAGGTCGGGTAACTAAATAATCGTTTGCAAACTCCGGATCAAATGCACTCCATGGCAAATATCTGAGGTTAGGGTCGTATCTCGGTCCCCAGCTTTCGTCTGTTCGATAATCGGCAAGATTGTAGAGTTGCCCGTTGATTGTAGCAGTTGGTAGTTGGTTGGATGCGCCACCTCCGTATTCTCGTTGTAATTTAGGCATGATGTAAATATTCTCCAATGTCATTCCGGTTTTAAAAGAAATTTCAGATCTTCCTTTTTGACCGGATTTTGTAGTGTACATGATGACACCGTTTGCAGCTCTGGAACCATACAAAGCAGCAGCCGGCCCTCCTTTTAGAACTGAGACGGATTCGATGTCGTCCGGATTGATATCAGCAGAAGCATCACCATAATCTCTTCCTCCTGAAGAGCTGCTATAATTGTTGTTATTCATGGGAATGCCGTCAATGACAATAAGGGGGCGATTGTCTCGTGTTACTGAGCCTACTCCTCTAATCACGATTCTGGAAGAACCTCCCATGGATGAAGGTGCGGTTACCTGTACACCGGCAATGTTTCCGGACAATGCACTGATTGCATTGGTTTGGCCCGACCGGTTAATAACATCACCTTTTATTTCCTGTACGGAATACCCCACGGCCTTCTTTTCTCTTTTAATACCTAATGCGGTAACAACAATATCTTTCATTTGGGATGCCTCCGTTTCCAATACTATATTGAGTGTTGTGGAGACTACCTTGATTTCCTGTGTTTTCATCCCAATAAAAGAGAATGTCAGAATAGTTCCTTGTGGCACTTTTATAGAATAATTACCATTAATATCGGATTGAGTTCCGTTAGTAGTTCCTTTTTCAATAATGCTTACTCCCGGTATAGGAAAGCTGTTTAAATCTGTAATTCTGCCACTGACTTTTTGCTCTTGTGAAAACAAGGACTTAAAGGTTAACAGAAAGAGTAATGTGATAGTAAACGATATTCTCATAAATCGACTTTTTTTAAGTTACTGTTGCCAATTTAGAGTTTGTGATTGTGGTAGCCAATAAAACAGGATTGAGGTGAAATGATTGGTTTATTGTTTGTTTTGTGTGTGTTTGTGTGTGTTTGTGTGCGTATTTTGTATTTTTTTGTTGATGATAATTTAATGTTTGTGTTAAAAATGTTTTTTGAATTGTGTGTGCTTTTTTTGTTTCAAGTAGTTTTGAGTGTTATTAAGTAGCTTTTGAGTATTCTTAAGGATAAGGAGGCAAGTTTGTAGTGTATGGGATATTACGATAAGGTTGTCTTTTTGGAAAATAAAAAAAACCATCACAGAAAAGCTGTGATGGTTTTTCAATAAATAACTCAAATAAAGAACTAAGTTTTTCTAATTTACATCCCAGAATACTTTGCTGGTCAGTTTATCACCTCCTATAGCGGCTGATGCACTAACCCAGTTGGCATTATTAACTGTTTGCTCGTTTACTGGATATGTCATACGTTTTGGCACTTGTCCTTCGGCAGCTGTAACAGCATTTGTCGGAGCGACAAGATTCGGGAAGTCAAGTCTTCTATAACTCGTCCAGGCTTCGAAACCTCTATTGAAGAATGCGATCCAGGCCTGTCGGCCAATTTTTTCTTTATAAGTACCGGAAGCTGTTGCATAGTTAACACTTGGATTGGCCAGATAGGTAGTTGCATCACCTGCGGAAAGTCCCCAACTAAGAAACGAAGCTGTAATAGCATTTTGATAATAAGTGTCTGCCGTACCACCAACTGAATAACCTCTGGCGGCTGCCTCGGCTAAATAGAAATTAACTTCTGAAGCCTCCATTAAATAACTTGGGAAGTTATCTGCTTTTAAAGTGTTTCCAATCGGAGAGAAATTTTGGTATACGTTTGCAGCACCGTTAATTCCTCCGATATAGTTTCCGTTTTTAAGTTCAAAGTACACTGTTCTGCGCTGATCTCCCAAAGTATTCATTTCATCAACAATGGTTTTTGAAGCAACAAAATCGTTACGGTTACTGGCAACTAAATTAGCATAAATAGGATTGTACATCGGAGCGGCACCCGGATATGCAAATTTTGCATTATCACCATTATTTAAAATAACTCCGGCGTTAAAAGCATCTTGTATTGTTGATTGCGCCAAAGAGGAATTAACATCAGCAAGATTGATCGCAAGTTTTACTTTCAATGAATTAGCAAACGTTTTCCATTTGGTAACGTCACCTTCATAAATAAAATCACCGGTACTGAATGATATCTCAGAAGTATCCAGATTTGCAATGGCTGCATTTAGTCGGGTAATTAAAGCTGGGTATATGTCTAAATCATTGTCATATTTCGGCAAAACGATAGCAGCTTGTAATGATTCGGAATAGGGGATATCACCAAATGAATCTACCAGAATCTGGAACGTGTATACCTGAAGGATTTCAATAACTGCTTTTTTGTTTTTTTGCTGGATTTCCCATTGTGCCGTAGGTATTGTAGCCGGTTTTACTTCGGTGTCAATTACTTGTTTGGCTGTTTCCAGATTACCTAAAACGGTTCTGTATAAAGCATTCCAGTGGTTATTCGAAACATTTCGGGTTCTTAAATCATATCTTGATTCTTCCGGATATTGCGTAGCAGCCCAAAACTGAGAGAAAAAGCGGAAAGGATTTAAGTTAACACTTGGAGTTGTCATCTGATCGACCAACGCTTTTTGAGCATTCGTGAAAAGATTTTCCGCAGGAACGTCATATGACTTGTCTTTGTCATAATTGTAGGTTGAATCATCACTAATACATCCAACAGTAAGTAATGATACAAGTATCGAGGTATAAAATATCTTTTTCATCTTAGAAACTTGCTTTAATATTTAATGAATATACTCTTGTAGTTGGCATCACCCCGGATTGATATCCTTGTATGTTACCTGATGATGTACCGGCTTCCGGATCAGCATATGGAACGTTTTTGTCGATAATCCATAAGTTATTTCCAAGAAGACTTAATGATAGTGATTTGAAAAATGTTCTTTCAAGAAGTTTTGTATTGAAATTATAGGATAATCCAACTTCTCTCAGCTTAACATAAGAAGCATCATAAACAAATGCTCTTGCCGGAGCTGATTGTGTTCCAAAGGCAGATCCTACGTAGTTCGCTTCAATTCGTGTTGTATTCGGTGTTCCGTCTGCATAAACGCCTTCTAAAATAACACCACCACCATTTGCAATTGAATTACGAACCGGATTGCCCAGATCATTAAGACCGGCAGTTTCCGGATAAATACCGCTATATAGACCATAGGCCATGTCTAAGGAATATAAGTCACCGCCATGTTTTACATCGATAAGGAAATTCAAGGATACATTTTTATAGGTGAATCGGTTGGAAACTCCTCCGATCCAGTCGGCCTGAATATTACCAATTACTTTATTACTTGCCGTTAAATAGTATCCGTCACTGTCTACTACTTTGTTTCCATTGGCATCATATACGAAATCTGTTCCTCTAAGTGTACCGTATGGTTCTCCAACGGTAGCATTTAAACTTACACCACTTTGGAAAGTCGCTAACTGTAAGTTGTCTCTTCCCTGATTTAAGGAAACTACCTCATTTTTGTTTTTTGACCAGTTAACAGCAATCTGCCATTCAAAGTCTTGTGTTTTAATTGGTGACCCAAATACAGAAGCTTCGATACCTCTGTTACGCATTTCACCGGCGTTGATTCGCGATGTTGCATAACTGGTTGATGTAGATTGCGGTACGTTGTAAATCTGATCTGTTGTGTTACTCTGATATAAGGAAACATCAAAGTTTAAACGATTTTTAAACATAGCAGCTTCAATACCAAACTCCCAGCTTTTTAGCTTTTCTGCTTTTAAAGAGTTGAAGTCGGAATAAACTGTTCCGTTTGAAAACATCAGATTACCGCCAATGATTCCGTTATTTACTTTTGATCCGATTAATCCCGGCGTAGGGTCATTACCAACAACAGCATAGTTTCCTCTAAGTTTTAAATTGTTCAACCATGTTGCATTGATGAATTCTGAGGCGATTAAACTGGCACCAACGGAATAATAGTTGTATTTGTTGTTGTTTGTCGGTAATGCCGTTGACTGATCTCTTCGGAAGGAACCTTCAACAAAAATGGTTCTCTTGTAATCGAAAGATGCCTGTGCATATAGACCTAATTTCTGATAATCGATTTCGCTTTCAATTGGAGCTACAAACGATTTTGAGTTGGCCAATGTATAAAGATTCGGTGCTACTAATCCTCCGATAGTTGAACTTTCAAAAGAGTCGGCATTTGACTTGATGAACGTTGAACCGGCTAATAATTTTCCGGAGTAGTTATCACCCATGTTGAAATTATAAGTGGCAATGAAATCATAGGTTTGTTGAGTGAAATTTCGGGTATACAGGTTATATCCGGAAGTTTCATCAAGGTTTTGGATTCCGAATTCTTCCGCGTGGCTACCGATAGCTTTTCGTATTTCCTGACGGTCAAAAGAGTTATCAACGGTTACACGTGCCAAAACGTTTACATTTCGAACTACGTCGGCTGTAATAGATGCACCAGTAAGGAAACGCGTTCTTCTGTCGCTTGAATAGTTTTCATATCGGTCCCAATATGGATTGTTCCAATAGGCCGGAGAAAAATCACCATCAACGGGACCGTTCATATTCCAGGTAGAGTTTGTCATGTTTCTGAAATACGATTCTCTTAATTCTGCGATGTCAACATTCGTTGGCCACCATTGTCTGAATCCTGTGATGATGTTGTCGTTATATCCAATACTGTTACGACCTGTAGTATTTTGGTTAACATAGGTAAAGAAAGCCGTGGTTTTGATTTTATCATTCAGGTCACGACCGAAATTACCATTGATAATATTACGATTCAGAATACTGTTTGGTAGAATACCGGTTTCATTGTTGTTGGTATAGCTGAAGTTGTAGGTGCTCTTCTCGTCACCACCGTTGATGTTAATACTATTTACGGTACTGAAAGAGTTTTTAAAGAAACTACCTGGGTCATTTGCGCCGGCTACCCATGGTGTTGGTTTGCCAAAATTGGGATTTCCCTGGTCGAATGCACTCCATTGATAAACCATTAAACTTGGATTAAAAGCATTACCATAAGAGGCATCTGCCGTCATGTCTAATAGTAAGTCGGGTATACCGTCGCCGTTAACATCAGTTGTAATGAAGCTGTCATTGGCTCCGGAATAACCACCTGCTCCGTATCCTTTTTGATATTTAGCAAACGTTTTTTTGTCGTATGAACCGATAGAGGTAGTCGAGCTGATGCTAACTCCCAAAGCATTATTCTTTTTACCTTTTTTAGTGGTGATCATAATCGCACCATTAGCAGCCTGGCTACCATATAATGCAGTTGCAGCGGCCCCTTTTAAAACGGTAATGGATTCAATGTTGTTCGGGTCGATATCCGAAGCGGAGTTACCGAAGTCAAAACCTCTTCTTCCGCTTTGCGTATAATCTGAATTTAAGTTGGAGTTACTAACAGGAACACCATCAACAACCATTAAAGCCTGGTTGTTCCCGGTTAAACTTTTTGATCCTCTTAATACAATGTTTGTTGAACCTCCAAAATTTGAGTTAGTTTTTACTTCCAAACCGGAAACTTTTCCGGATAAATTGTTTAGGAAATTGGTTGTTGGTGAGGAATTTACGGTTCTGTCATCTAATTTTTGAGAAGAATATCCTAAAGATTTTTTATCTCTTGAGATACCTAAAGCTGTTACAACAACACCTTCCAGTACTTTGGCTTCATCTTCCAATTTTACATTTAACACAGTAGTGCTGGCTTTTGCTTCTTGGGTTCTCATGCCAATGAAGGTATATACCAGAGTTGCTGTCGGACCGACTTTGATTTTGTAATTACCGTCAAAATCGGTTTGGGTTCCGTTTGAAGTTCCCTTTTCTACTACGCTAACGCCTGGTAGTGGCAATCCGTTCGAGTCAGTCACCTTACCGGAAACGTTTCTTTCCTGTGCAATCAGATTTTGCACTAATAACACTAAAAAAAGTGTTAAAAAAGATTTGAATTTTACTCTCATTTTGGTTTTTAATTACGGTTATGCAATCAAATTTCTTAAAAAAATCATAACAAACCAAGTAAAGTGTAAAAAAAATGCTAAAATCTTGCTTTCTCGTTAGTGTGAA
This sequence comes from Flavobacterium cerinum, assembly GCF_024496085.1. NCBI lineage: Bacteria > Pseudomonadati > Bacteroidota > Flavobacteriia > Flavobacteriales > Flavobacteriaceae > Flavobacterium > Flavobacterium cerinum. The sequence continues at coordinate 1,633,760 of NZ_CP101751.1, forward strand.
TTATTTTATAAAAAAGTCATATTTCGTTATTTTTCGGGCGCTAACAGCGATTTTTTATGTTAAAATAGGAGTTGTTTGTTAGTAATTTAAATTAATGCTTGTTTTGTGTGAATTGATGTGTTTCCTTGTGATTTTATGCTATAAATGAATGAATTCTGTTATAGGGGAAACAAGGAGTTGGGGCTAATATGGGTGAGGTTGCAAGAAGGGATTCGTAATGTAGATTGGATTACGAGTTGTTTTTGTTGTGTCTTTTATGAGGCTGATTGCGTTGAAACGTGTGGTTCGTTTGTGGTGTGTTGGTGCTTTTGGAGGTAAAAAAAGCCTGACTTTGTAATTGGAATTATTTAACCGGTTGCGATGATGGTTGGTGTATGTTAAATAAATGAAATACGAATTGTTTTAAAAGTGTGAGAAAGCTAGAATCGTGCTTTTACACTAATGTGGATTATTGAATTTGAAAGCTGTATTTCGTTGTTTTTTGAACTTCCGTTAGCGTAAATTATGTTGAAAAGTCCGGTCTTTGTTAATAATCCGAAACCAAAGCCTAGTCCGAGTAAATTGTCTCGCATATTTGTGATTTTGTCTTCGAAATAAGCAAAATCAGTTATGGAATAAACGTAGATATTCGAGGCTAATATGTAGCGATATTCGAAAAGTAGTCCGGAATATAAATTGGCTTGCAGACTATTTTCGTTAAATCCTCTTATGGAATTGATTCCGCCGAAACGGTACAGTTCGTTTATGATGTAGTGATCGCTTTGGAGGTAGAAAGCTTGGCTTCGCAAGTTGAAAATATTGCGCCTGTTGAGGTAAATGTTGTGTGAAGCATTGAGCTGGATGAAATACTGATCGCTGCTTTCTATTTTTGATTTTCGACTACCGATACCGGATTTTAAGAAAAAACTGGTTTTTTCAGGAAATAAGAGATCTTCCGGATTGTAATGCGTGTATTCATAGGCTCCGGTTGTAAAAGAATTGTTGTAGTTGCTTAAAGTATTGGAATTGGCTTTTTGGATATCAACGGATTCTGTTTGCTGATAGCCTAAGAATACTTTTGAATTGTAATTGAAATAATAACCGAGGTTGATGTCGGATGAGGTGTTCTGGAAAGTACTGTCTTGTTTGAATATTTTTAGATTTCCTTTAAGGCCAAGCGGGCTTTTGAATAAATAGGGAAGTTCAGTACCTATAGTAAAGGTAGTCTGTTCTTTTCCGTCGTTTTTCCAGTAGAGGTTGAATTTTTCACCGGAATTCAGAATATTGTTTAATAATAAGTCAAGATAACCGTTGAATTTTACTGATCCGTTATCGTCGTTTGAAAAGCCGACAAATCCGTCAAAGCGATTCGGTTTGGCTTTTTCGAGATATACATAGACTTTGGTACTGTCGGTTGTGAATAGGATTTCAGGATATTTGATCTGATTGACAAACGGTAGAGCGTTGAAATTGCTGTGAATTTGTTTAAGATTGTCCTGATTGAAAATTCTTTTTCGATTTTGGCGTACAATGTTTCGGCGTATGCCTTCAGGGAATTTTGAGTATCCGGCAATGATGATATCATCAAGAATACGCTTCTTTTCGGAATCGATTTTTAGTTCAGCGTAAAGTTCGTTGTGAAGTTTTTTATGATTGGTTAGTTGAATGCTGCTTAAAGAGTATCCTTTTTTTTCGAGTAGCTGAATGTTGGTGTTCATGAAATCTTCTACATCGGAGAGGTTAATGAGGATGGTGTCATTTTTTATATTGAGTAATTCCCGAATGGAGGAAGCGGTTTTTCCTGTATATATATGTATGCGATTGGTTTTCTTTCCAATGTTGTAATGGAAGGTAAAAGTGCTGTCGTTGCTCTTTTTTTGCTCGGTAAGGTTGTTTTCTAAATAGCCGATTTTTAGAAGTTTGCTTGAAAAAGAGGTGCTTTCTTCTAAAATTGACTTCGTGTTGGAATGTTTGGTTTGGTAGCCGATACTGTCAATCACGGCGTTTTGTGAAGGGGTGTCTCCTTCGATTTTTAAATAAAGGTTCTGTGCCTTTCCTTGTGAGGAAAGAAGCAGGAAAAAGAGGAATAAAAATAGCTTTTTCAAAGACTAAATTGTTTTGGTAAAAATAACGTAAAATTTACAAAAAAGTATGTTGAAGTTATTTGTGGATTAATGTGGTTGAAAATTAATGTTTTATGATTTGATTTGTTGAAAATAATTTATACATTTGCAACCCCGTAAAAAGCGGGAATTTAATAACGTTAGAAATTTTATTAAACATTATGCCAACAATTCAACAATTAGTAAGAACAGGGAGAGCCCAGATAACTAAGAAGAGTAAATCGGCTGCTTTAGATTCTTGTCCTCAAAGAAGAGGGGTTTGTACGCGTGTTTACACTACTACACCAAAGAAACCAAACTCTGCAATGCGTAAAGTTGCGCGTGTACGTTTGACAAATGGTAATGAGGTGAATGCTTACATCCCAGGAGAAGGACACAATCTACAAGAGCACTCGATAGTATTAGTTAGAGGTGGAAGGGTAAAAGATTTACCAGGAGTTAGATACCACATCGTTCGTGGTGCTTTGGATACTGCCGGTGTTAACGGTAGAACTCAAAGAAGATCTAAGTATGGTGCTAAACGCCCTAAAGACAAAAAGTAATTTTTAAAAACTTTTAAAGAAAAGACATGAGAAAAAGACAGGCCAAAAAAAGACCTCTTTTACCAGATCCGAAATTTAACGATCAGTTAGTAACGCGTTTTGTGAATAACTTAATGTGGGATGGTAAAAAATCGACTGCTTTCAAAGTATTCTATGATGCTTTAGAGATCGTTGAAACTAAAAAGCAAGATGCAGAAAAATCCTCATTGGAAATCTGGAAAGATGCATTGACAAATGTTATGCCTCACGTTGAAGTTCGTTCTCGTCGTGTAGGTGGAGCTACTTTCCAAATCCCTATGCAGATTCGTCCGGACAGAAAAATCTCTATGGCGATGAAATGGATGATTCTTTACGCTAGAAAAAGAAATGAGAAATCTATGGCAGGGAAACTTGCTTCTGAAATCTTAGCTGCTGCCAAAGAAGAAGGTGCTGCTGTTAAGAAAAGAATGGATACTCACAAAATGGCGGAAGCAAACAAAGCATTCTCTCACTTTAGATTTTAATTCATAAGAAACATTAGAAATGGCTAGAGATTTAAAATATACTAGAAATATCGGGATTGCTGCTCACATTGATGCTGGTAAAACAACAACAACTGAGCGTATCTTATTTTACACCGGGAAAACACATAAAATTGGTGAAGTACACGAAGGTGCTGCAACAATGGACTGGATGGAACAAGAGGCTGAAAGAGGTATTACCATTACTTCTGCTGCTACTACTTGTACTTGGAATTTCCCTACTGAGCAAGGTAAAGCAACTGCTGATACTAAAGATTACCACTTTAATATTATCGATACTCCGGGTCACGTTGACTTTACAGTAGAGGTAAACCGTTCTCTACGTGTATTGGATGGATTAGTGTTCTTGTTTTCTGCGGTAGACGGAGTTGAGCCTCAGTCGGAAACGAACTGGAGACTTGCTGATAACTATAAAGTTCCTCGTATGGGATTTGTTAACAAGATGGACCGTCAAGGGTCTAACTTCTTAGCAGTTTGCCAACAGGTTAAAGATATGTTGAAATCGAATGCAGTGCCGTTGGTATTGCCAATCGGTGATGAAGCAGACTTTAGAGGAGTAGTAGACTTGATCAAAAACCAGGCTATTGTTTGGCATGATGATACTCAGGGAGCTACTTTTGATATTATTCCAATTCCTGAAGATATGGTTGCTGATGCGAAACAATACAGAGCTCAGTTAATCGAGGAAGTGGCTGCATATGATGAAAACCTTTTAGAGAAATTCATGGAAGATGAAAGCTCTATTACAGAGGAGGAAATCAACAATGCATTAAGAAGAGCAACTATTGATATGGCTATCATTCCAATGTTGTGTGGTTCTTCATTCAAAAATAAAGGGGTTCAGTTCATGTTGGATTCAGTTTGTAAATTCTTGCCTTCTCCGTTGGATAAAGAAGCTATCGAAGGTACAAATCCTGATACTGACGAGCCGATCTCTCGTAAACCATCCGTAAGTGAGCCGTTTGCTGCTTTAGCATTTAAAATTGCTACTGACCCTTATGTAGGTCGTTTGGCATTCTTTAGAGCTTACTCTGGACGTTTAGATGCAGGTTCTTACGTGTTGAACAACCGTTCTGGTAACAAAGAGCGTATCTCTCGTATTTACCAAATGCACGCTAACAAACAAAATCCAATTGAATATATTGAGGCTGGAGATATCGGAGCTGCTGTAGGATTTAAAGATATCAAGACTGGAGATACATTATCTGATGAGAAACATCCGATTGTATTGGAGTCTATGGTATTCCCTGATCCTGTAATTGGTATCGCTGTTGAGCCGAAAACTAAAGCTGACGTTGATAAAATGGGTATGGCTTTAGCTAAATTGGCTGAAGAGGATCCGACGTTTACAGTTAGAACTGACCATGCTTCAGGACAAACTATTATCTCTGGTATGGGTGAGCTTCACTTAGATATCATTGTAGATCGTATGCGTCGTGAGTTTAAAGTTGAGGTAAACCAAGGTGAGCCGCAAGTTGAGTACAAAGAGGCATTTACAAGATCTGCACAACACAGAGAAACGTATAAAAAACAATCTGGTGGACGTGGTAAATTCGGTGATATCGTATTTAGAATCGAGCCTGCTGATGAAGTTGATGGAAAAGTGCCTGTAGGGTTACAATTCGTTAACGAAGTTAAAGGTGGTAACGTTCCTAAAGAATATATCCCTGCTGTTGAAAAAGGATTTAGAGAGGCTATGAAGTCTGGTCCTTTAGCTGGATATGAAGTTGATAGTTTAAAAGTTACTTTATTGGATGGATCTTTCCACCCTGTGGATTCCGATGCGCTTTCATTCGAATTGGCTGCTAAGATGGGATATAAAGAATCTGCTAAAGCTGCAGGTGCTGTAATCCTTGAGCCGATCATGAAGTTAGAAGTATTGACTCCGGAAGAGAATATGGGTGACATCGTTGGGGATTTGAACCGTCGTAGAGGTCAGATCAACAACATGGACGACAGAAATGGTGCTAAAGTTGTTAAAGCTAGTGTGCCGCTTTCTGAAATGTTTGGATATGTTACAACATTGAGAACATTATCTTCTGGTAGAGCAACATCTACAATGGAGTTCTCTCACTATGCAGAGACGCCAAGCAACATCTCTGATGATGTAATCAAAAAAGCAAAAGGTAACGCTTAATTTTTAGGAAAATGAGTCAAAAAATCAGAATAAAATTAAAGTCTTACGATCACAACTTGGTAGATAAATCTGCTGAGAAAATCGTAAAAACTGTAAAAAGTACAGGAGCTGTGGTAACTGGTCCAATTCCGTTGCCTACGCACAAAAAGATTTTCACTGTATTACGTTCTCCACACGTAAACAAAAAATCAAGAGAGCAATTCGAAGTTAGTTCATACAAAAGATTATTAGATATCTATTCTTCGTCTTCTAAAACAATTGATGCTCTAATGAAATTAGAGTTACCAAGCGGAGTAGAAGTAGAGATCAAAGTGTGATAAAATTCGCATTCTAAAGTATTTAAGCATTAAGTTTTTTTATTTAAAACTTAATGCTTACTTTTGCGCACTCAAAAAAGAAATATTTTAAATAAGTAATTAATAATTAGTTTTATATGTCTGGGTTAATTGGTAGAAAAATCGGCATGACTAGTATTTTCGACGAGAACGGGAAAAATATTCCTTGTACTGTAATCGAAGCTGGTCCATGCGTTGTTACCCAAGTCAGAACCAAAGAGGTTGACGGGTATGAAGCGTTACAACTTGGTTTCGATGACAAAACAGAAAAACACGCTACTAAAGCTGAGTTAGGTCACTTTAAAAAAGCGGGAACTGTTGCGAAAAAGAAAGTCGTTGAATTCCAGGATTTTGTAACGGAACACAAATTAGGTGATGTGATCACTGTAGATTTGTTTGGTGAAGGTGAGTTTGTGGACGTGGTAGGCGTTTCAAAAGGTAAAGGTTTCCAAGGGGTTGTTAAACGTCACGGTTTTGGTGGTGTTGGACAGGCTACACATGGTCAGCACAACCGTTTGAGAGCACCAGGTTCTGTTGGAGCATCATCTTATCCATCTAGAGTATTCAAAGGAATGCGTATGGCTGGAAGAACAGGAGGAGAAAATGTAACAGTTCAAAACCTTAGAGTTTTAAAAGTAGTTGCTGAAAAGAACTTGCTTTTAGTTAAAGGAGCTATTCCTGGACACAAAAACTCTTACGTAATCATTCAAAAGTAATGGAAGTAAAAGTATTAGATATCAACGGAAAAGATACAGGTCGTAAAGTGCAACTTGCTGACTCTGTATTCGCAATTGAGCCTAATAACCATGCGGTATATCTTGATGTTAAACAATATTTAGCAAATCAAAGACAAGGTACTCATAAAGCTAAAGAAAGAGCTGAAGTGACTGGAAGTACTCGTAAGGTTAAAAAACAAAAAGGGACAGGTACTGCTCGTGCAGGAAGTGTTAAGTCTCCTTTGTTCAAAGGTGGAGGTACAGTTTTCGGTCCTAGACAAAGAAGCTACTCTTTTAAATTGAACAAAACTTTAAAGAGATTAGCTAGAAAATCAGCTTTCTCAATTAAAGCAAAAGAGTCAAATTTAGTAGTTCTTGAAGACTTTACTTTTGAAGCACCAAACACTAAAAATTTCATTAACGTATTGAAAGCTTTAGGGTTAGAGAATAAAAAATCTTTATTTGTGTTGGGTGAATCAAATAAAAATGTATATTTGTCGTCACGCAATTTAAAGGCTTCTAGTGTTGTAACTACTTCAGAATTAAGTACTTATGCTATTTTAAATGCAAATAGTTTAGTGCTTTTGGAGAGTTCTTTAGGAGGAATTGAAGAAAATTTAAGCAAATAATAGGGCTATGAGTATCATAATTAAACCTATCATTACTGAAAAAATTACCAAAGACGGAGAAGTTTTCAACCGCTTTGGTTTCGTTGTTGATAAAAAAGCGAACAAAATTCAAATCAAAAATGCTGTTGAAGCTGCTTATGGTGTGAATGTGGTTGCTGTAAACACAATGAATTACAGAGCTGATAGAACGGTTAAATACACTAAGAGTGGTTTGATCAGTGGAAAGACTAATGCTTACAAAAAAGCAGTTGTTCAAGTACAAGAAGGAGAAACAATAGATTTTTATAATAATATCTAATAGAAAATGTCAGTTAGAAAATTAAAACCTATTACCCCGGGTCAGCGTTTTAGAGTTGTAAATAGCTTTGACACTATTACAACTGATAAGCCGGAGCGTTCTTTGATCGCACCGAAAAAAAACTCTGGAGGTAGAAATAGTCAAGGAAAGATGACCATGCGCTACACAGGTGGTGGTCACAAACAAAAATATCGTATTGTTGATTTCAAAAGAACTAAAGTAGGGATTCCTGCTACAGTGAAAACAATTGAGTACGATCCGAATCGTTCAGCGTTTATTTCGTTATTGTACTATGCAGATGGTGCTAAAACGTATATCATCGCTCAAAATGGTTTACAAGTAGGACAAACTGTAGTTTCTGGTCCTGAAGCGGCTCCAGAAATTGGTAATACTTTACCTTTAAGTAAAATTCCTCTAGGAACTGTTATTTCTTGTATTGAGTTAAGACCAGGACAAGGTGCGGTTATCGCTCGTTCAGCTGGTACTTTTGCTCAGTTAATGGCGAGAGACGGTAAATATGCTACAATTAAAATGCCTTCAGGTGAGACAAGATTAATCTTGTTAACTTGTTCTGCAACAATTGGAGCAGTATCTAACTCAGATCATCAGTTAGTTGTATCTGGTAAAGCAGGTAGATCTAGATGGTTAGGAAGAAGACCGAGAACAAGACCGGTAGCTATGAACCCAGTAGATCACCCAATGGGTGGTGGAGAAGGACGTTCTTCTGGAGGACATCCACGTTCAAGAAAAGGTTTACCTGCTAAAGGTTATAGAACTCGTTCTAAAGTTAATCCGAGTAATAAGTATATCGTAGAACGTAGAAAGAAATAATAAGTAAGACATGGCACGTTCATTAAAAAAAGGACCTTTTGTACACTATAAATTAGATAAAAAAGTTCAGGAAAATATCGAGAAAGGAAACAAAGGAGTTGTTAAGACTTGGTCTAGAGCTTCAATGATTACTCCGGATTTTGTTGGGCAAACTATCGCAGTTCACAACGGTCGTCAATTTGTACCTGTTTACGTAACAGAAAACATGGTAGGTCATAAATTAGGAGAGTTTTCGCCAACAAGATCTTTTAGAGGTCATGCTGGAGCTAAAAATAAAGGTAAAAAATAATAAGAAGCTATGGGAGTTCGTAAAAGAGAAAGAGCCGAGCAGATTAAAGAAGCTAATAAGCAAATCGCATTTGCTAAGCTGAATAACTGCCCTACTTCACCTAGAAAAATGCGCTTAGTGGCAGATTTAGTTAGAGGTCAGAAGGTAGAAAAAGCTCTTAATATATTAAGATTTAGTTCAAAAGAAGCTTCTCGTAAATTAGAGAAACTGTTGTTATCAGCTATCGCTAACTGGCAAGCTAAAAACGCAGACGCTAATATGGAAGAAGCAGGCTTATTCGTAAAAGAGATCCGTGTTGACGGCGGTATGATGTTGAAAAGACTTCGTCCGGCTCCACAAGGTCGCGCGCACAGAATCAGAAAACGTTCTAATCACGTAACAATCGTGTTAGGAGATATTAATAACACACAAAGCAATTAATAAAGATGGGACAAAAGACAAATCCAATCGGAAATCGCCTTGGTATCATCAGAGGATGGGATTCTAACTGGTATGGTGGAAATGACTACGGTGATAAACTTGCCGAAGACCACAAAATCAGAAAGTATATACATGCTCGTTTATCAAAAGCTAGTGTATCAAAAGTAATCATCGAGAGAACTTTGAAACTTGTAACCGTTACTATCACTACTGCTCGTCCTGGTATCATTATCGGGAAAGGTGGACAAGAGGTAGACAAGTTAAAAGAAGAACTTAAGAAAATTACTGACAAAGAGGTTCAAATTAACATCTTTGAAATTAAAAGACCGGAACTTGATGCTTACTTAGTAGGTACAAGTATCGCTCGTCAGATCGAAAGTCGTATTTCGTACAGACGTGCAATCAAAATGGCTATCGCAGCTGCAATGCGTATGAATGCAGAAGGTGTGAAAGTAATGATTTCTGGTCGTTTGAACGGAGCTGAAATGGCACGTTCGGAAATGTTCAAAGAAGGACGTATTCCTCTATCAACTTTCAGAGCTGACATCGATTACTCACTTGCTGAAGCGCATACTACTTACGGTAGAATGGGTATCAAAGTGTGGATCATGAAAGGTGAAGTTTACGGTAAGAGAGATCTTTCTCCGTTAGTAGGTATGGACAAAAAACAGTCTAAATCTACAGGATCTTCTCCTGCAAAAGGAAATGGTAGACCAAACCAACGCAAAAGAAAGTAATTTTTAAACTAAAGAAAAATGTTACAGCCTAAAAGAACAAAATACCGTAAGGTACAGAAAGGTAAAATGAAAGGCATTTCTCAAAGAGGACATGAACTTTCTAATGGAATGTTTGGTATCAAATCTTTAGATTCAACTTTCATCACTTCTCGTCAAATCGAAGCTGCACGTATCGCTGCAACTCGTTATATGAAAAGAGAAGGTCAGTTATGGATTAAAATTTTCCCAGACAAACCTATCACCAAGAAACCTCTTGAAGTACGTATGGGTAAAGGTAAAGGTGCAGTTGAATATTGGGCTGCAGTTGTTAAACCTGGAAGAATTATGTTTGAAGTTGGAGGAGTGCCTCTATCTGTAGCAAAAGAGGCTTTACGTCTTGCTGCACAAAAACTTCCTGTTAAAACTAAGTTTATCGTTGCTAGAGATTTCGAAGCATAATCAATTTTTATTATGAAACAATCAGAAATTAAAAATCTATCTGCAGCTGAGTTACAAGGACAACTTAGTCAGTTAAAGAAGACATATGCCGACCTAAAAACAGCTCACGCTATTTCTCCAATTGAAAACCCATTACAGTTAAGAACTGTAAGAAGATCAATTGCAAGAGTAGCTACTGAGTTAAGCAAAAGAGAGTTACAATAATTGTATTCTGCTGAAAGATGGAAAAAAGAAATTTAAGAAAAGAAAGAATTGGTGTTGTTACTAGTAACAAAATGGAAAAATCTATTGTTGTTTCTGAAACAAGAAAAGTAAAACACCCATTATATGGTAAGTTCGTGTTAAAAACGAAAAAATACGTTGCACACGACGAAACAAACGATTGCAACATCGGAGATACTGTACGAATCATGGAGACTCGTCCGTTAAGTAAATCTAAATGTTGGAGATTAGTTGAAATCATTGAAAGAGCGAAATAATTATGGTACAACAGGAATCTAGATTAAAAGTAGCAGATAACACGGGAGCTAAAGAAGTTTTAACTATCCGTGTTTTAGGAGGAACGAAACGTCGTTATGCCTCTGTTGGAGATAAAATTGTAGTGTCTATTAAAGACGCAACACCTAACGGAAACGTTAAAAAAGGTGCTGTTTCTACTGCAGTTGTTGTACGTACCAAAAAAGAAGTGAGAAGAGCCGATGGTTCATACATCAGATTTGACGATAACGCTTGCGTATTGTTAAATGCTGCTGGTGAAATGAGAGGTACTCGTGTTTTTGGTCCGGTAGCCAGAGAACTTCGTGAAAAACAATTCATGAAAATTGTATCATTAGCACCAGAAGTGCTTTAATTCGTTGTAAAGATGATGAAGCTAAAAATAAAATCAGGAGATATCGTAAAAGTAATCGCCGGTGACCATAAAGGTGCTGAAGGCAAAGTTTTACGTGTACTTCGCGAGAAAAACAAAGCGGTAGTAGAAGGTGTTAACTTAGTATCTAAGCATACTAAACCAAGCGCTAAAAACCCTCAGGGTGGTATCGTTAAAAAAGAAGCTCCAATTCATATCTCTAACATCGCTTTAATCGATCCTAAAACTAAGTCTGCGACTAAAGTTGGGGTGAAAGTTGAAGGAGATAAGAAAGTGAGAATTTCTAAAAAATCTAATCAAGTATTATAGTGATGGCTTATATACCTAGACTAAAAGAAGAATATAAGAGCAGAGTAATTGCTGCTCTTACAGAAGAGTACGGTTACAAAAACGTTATGATGGTTCCTAAACTTGAAAAAATCGTTATTAGCCGTGGTGTTGGTGCAGCTGTGTCGGATAAGAAATTAGTAGATCATGCAGTTGAAGAGTTAACAAAAATTACTGGTCAAAAAGCGGTTTCTACTATTTCTAAGAAAGACGTTGCTTCTTTCAAATTAAGAAAAGGAATGCCAATTGGTGCTAAAGTAACTTTACGTGGAGAAAGAATGTATGAATTCCTTGATCGTTTGATCACGTCTTCATTACCACGTGTAAGAGATTTCGGTGGTATCAAAGCAACTGGATTTGATGGTAGAGGTAATTACAACTTAGGTGTTTTGGAACAAATCATTTTCCCTGAAATTGATATTGATAAAGTAAACAAAATTGCCGGATTTGATATTACTTTCGTAACTTCGGCGTCGACAGACAAAGAAGCGAAGTCATTATTAACACAATTAGGATTACCTTTTAAAAAGAATTAAGTTATGGCTAAAGAATCAATGAAAGCCCGTGAGGTGAAAAGACAGGCTTTGGTAGACAAGTATGCTGAAAAAAGAAAGGCTTTATTAGAAGCTGGAGATTATGAAGGCTTACAAAAATTACCAAAAAACGCTTCACCTGTACGTTTACACAATCGTTGTAAATTAACAGGAAGACCAAGAGGGTATATGCGTCAATTCGGTATTTCACGTGTAACTTTCCGTGAAATGGCTAATAGCGGATTAATCCCAGGGGTTAAAAAAGCTAGCTGGTAATATAAAAGAATTATAAATTGATTAAAGGTTCGGTAAATGAAAATTTACCGAAAACCATAATCGCAAATTAATAAACATGTATACAGATCCTATCGCAGATTTCTTAACAAGAATCAGAAATGCCGTAAGAGCTAACCACAAAGTGGTAGAAATCCCGGCTTCTAACATGAAAAAAGAAATCACAAAAATTTTATTCGATCAAGGATATATTTTAAGTTACAAGTTTGATGACAGTACTGTTCAAGGTACCATCAAAATCGCTCTTAAGTATGACAAAGAAACTAAAGAGGCTGTAATTAAAGATATCCAAAGAATTAGTAAACCAGGTTTACGTAAGTACGCAGGTGCTGCCAAACTACCTAGAATCTTAAATGGTTTAGGTATCGCTATCGTTTCTACATCAAAAGGTCTTATGACTGGGAAACAAGCGAAACAATTGAATGTTGGTGGTGAAGTTATTTGTTACGTATACTAATAAAAAGACTAAGCAATGTCAAGAATAGGAAAAAGTCCAATTGCAATTCCAGCTGGAGTAACTGTAGAGGTTAAAGATGCTGTAGTTACAGTAAAAGGAAAATTAGGAGAACTTTCTCAAGAGTTTTCAGATGTATCTGTTAAAATTGAGGAAGGACAAGTAATCGTAGAAAGATCTTCTGATGATAAAGGTCACAGATCAAAACACGGTTTATACAGAGCTTTAATCAATAACATGATTGTTGGTGTAGCAGAAGGTTTTACTAAAGAATTAGAATTAGTTGGAGTAGGATACAGAGCTTCTAACCAAGGTCAAAAATTGGATGTCGCTTTAGGTTTTTCGCACAACATCGTTCTTGAAGTTGTTTCAGAAGTAAAAGTTGAAACAGTTTCTGAGAAAGGTAAAAACCCAATCATTAAGTTATCTTCATATGACAAACAACTATTAGGGCAAGTAGCGGCTAAAATCCGTTCTTTCCGTAAGCCTGAGCCTTACAAAGGAAAAGGAGTTAAGTTTGTAGGTGAAGTATTAAGAAGAAAAGCAGGTAAATCAGCTTAAAAATTAAGACTATGTCATTAACAAAATCTGAAAGAAGACAAAGAATCAAGTTCAGAATCAGAAAGATTGTAAGCGGAACTGCTGCGAAACCAAGACTTTCTGTTTTTAGATCGAATAAAGAAATCTATGCGCAAATCATAGATGACGTAAATGGTGTGACACTAGCTGCCGCTTCTTCAAGAGAAGCTGGTGCAACTGGAACAAAAATCGAAATTGCAGCTGCTGTAGGTAAGTTAATTGCCGATAAAGCTAAAAATGCAGGTGTAGAGATTGTTTCTTTTGACAGAGGTGGTTATTTATATCACGGAAGAGTTAAATCATTGGCAGACGGCGCTAGAGAAGCTGGACTTAAATTCTAAGAATTATGTATCATAATTATAAAAACGTAGAACTGGTAAAACCAAGTGGTCTTGAATTAAAAGACCGTTTGGTAAGTGTTAATCGTGTTACTAAAGTTACAAAAGGTGGTAGAGCTTTCGGTTTTTCTGCTATTGTAGTAGTAGGAGACGAAAACGGTGTAGTAGGTCATGGTCTTGGAAAATCTAAGGATGTGTCTGAAGCTATTGCTAAAGCAGTAGAAGATGCTAAAAAGAACTTAGTGAGAATTCCTTTGGTTGGACACACTATCCCTCACGAGCAAAAAGGTAAATTTGGTGGAGCACGCGTATTCTTGATGCCTGCTTCTCACGGTACCGGAGTTATTGCCGGTGGTTCTGTGAGAGCCGTTGTGGAGTCTTTAGGAATCCATGATGTATTGTCAAAATCGCAAGGTTCATCAAACCCACACAATGTTGTTAAAGCTACTTTTGATGCTTTATTACAAATGAGAAGTGCACACACTGTTGCAAAACAAAGAGGTGTTTCTTTAGAAAAAGTATTCAAAGGTTAATTCAAGGAAATTATGGCAAAAATATTAGTAAAACAAGTTAAAAGTCAAATCAATTGTCCTCTTATTCAAAAGAGAACTCTTGAAGCTTTAGGTCTTCGTAAACTAGGGCAAGTTGTTGAGCACGATGCGAATTCTGCTATCCTTGGAATGGTAAATAAAGTTAAACACTTGGTTTCTGTAGAAGAAACTAAATAATAACAATAACAGTTATGAATTTAAGTAACTTACAGCCAGCTGAAGGTTCAGTACACAACCAAAATAAAAGATTAGGTAGAGGAGAAGGTTCTGGTAAAGGTGGTACAGCCGCTAGAGGACACAAAGGAGCTAAGTCTCGTTCTGGTTATTCTAAGAAAATTGGTTTCGAAGGAGGTCAGATGCCTTTACAGAGACGTGTACCTAAGTTTGGTTTTAAAAACATAAACAGAGTTGAATATCAAGGTATCAACCTGGATACACTTCAGTTATTAGTAGATAACGGAGTTGTAACCGATACAGTTGATTTCGCTGTTTTGGTAGATAATCGTTTAGCAACAAAAAATAGCTTAGTAAAGATTTTAGGAAGAGGAGAGCTTAAAGCAAAACTAAAAGTAACTGCTCACAAATTTACTGCTACTGCAAAAGCGGCTATTGAAGCTGCAGGAGGAGAAGCTGTAACTTTATAATCTTTATAGACAGATGAAGAAATTTATAGAATCATTAGTAAATGTTTGGAAGATCGAGGAATTAAAAAATAAAATTTTAATTACTCTTGGTTTATTGTTAGTTTACCGTTTAGGTGCTCAGGTAACCCTTCCAGGTATTGATGCTACTAAATTGCAAAGTTTATCTAGTCAAACAGATCAAGGAATTGGATGGTTAATCAATGTATTTACAGGTGGTGCGTTTTCGCAGGCATCTGTATTTGCATTGGGTATCATGCCGTATATTTCAGCGTCTATCGTAGTTCAGTTAATGGGAATCGCTATTCCTTATTTACAGAAATTACAAAAAGACGGTGAAAGCGGTAGAAGAAAAATCAACCAAATCACTAGATGGTTAACTATTGGTATTACCCTATTGCAAGGTCCAGGTTATATTTATAACTTGTATAAACAATTACCTGCAGATGCCTTTTTATTAGGATTTAGTTCATTCTCATTCTTATTCTCATCTGTAATCATCCTAGTTACAGGTACGATTTTTGCAATGTGGTTAGGTGAAAAAATTACTGATAAAGGTATCGGAAACGGTATTTCGTTGTTGATCATGGTAGGTATTCTTGCTCGATTGCCACAGGCTTTCATCCAGGAATTCTCTTCCCGTGTAACAGAAAATAACGGAGGGCCTATGCTTATCGTTTTAGAAGTAATTATTTGGTTGTTGATCATTATTGCTTGTATTTTATTAACCATGGCCGTTAGAAAAATTCCGGTTCAGTACGCTCGTCGTACAACTGCCGGAGATTTCGAACAGGACATGATGGGAGGTAACAGACAATGGATTCCGTTAAAGCTTAATGCTTCCGGAGTTATGCCGATTATCTTCGCTCAGGCAATTATGTTTATTCCTGCTGCTGTTGCTGGTTTATCGACATCAGATACAGCTCAAACTATTACTACCAGCTTCCAGAATATCTTTGGATGGCAGTATAATTTAGTTTTTGCTTTATTAATCATTATTTTTACTTACTTTTACACCGCAATTACAGTACCTACAAATAAAATGGCTGACGATTTGAAACGTAGTGGAGGTTTTATCCCGGGCATTCGTCCAGGAGTTGAGACCGGAGACTATCTTGATAAAATCATGTCGTTAATCACTTTCCCTGGTTCGTTATTCTTAGCATTGATCGCTGTGTTCCCAGCTATCGCGGTAAGTTTACTTGGCGTTCAACAGGGGTGGGCTATGTTTTATGGCGGAACATCGTTACTAATTATGGTGGGAGTTGCAATTGATACTATTCAGCAAATAAATTCTTATTTATTGAATAAACACTATGACGGTTTGATGAAAAGTGGTAAAAATAGAAAAGCAGTAGCTTAATTTTTATGGCAAAACAATCAGCAATAGAACAAGACGGATCCATCATTGAAGCATTATCAAATGCGATGTTCCGTGTAGAATTAGAAAACGGACACGTTGTAATCGCTCATATCTCTGGTAAAATGCGTATGCATTATATCAAATTATTACCTGGTGATAAAGTGAAGTTAGAGATGAGCCCTTACGATTTGTCTAAAGCAAGAATTACTTATAGATACTAAAGGCTATTAAAATGAAAGTAAGAGCATCAGTTAAAAAAAGAAGTGCCGAGTGCATTATTGTGCGTAGAAAAGGAAGATTATACGTTATTAATAAAAAGAATCCTAGATTTAAACAAAGACAAGGATAGTTATGGCAAGAATTGCAGGGGTAGATATACCTAAAAATAAAAGAGGAATCATCGCGCTAACCTATATCTTCGGAATTGGGAACAGCAGAGCGAAAGAGATTTTAGAAAAAGCTAACGTAAGCGAAGATAAAAAAGTTCAAGACTGGAATGATGATGAGATCGGAGCTATCCGTGAAGCAGTATCTTATTTCAAGATTGAAGGAGAACTACGTTCTGAGATTTCATTAAACATCAAACGTTTAATGGATATCGGATGCTACAGAGGAATTCGTCATAGAGCTGGACTTCCATTAAGAGGTCAAAGAACTAAGAACAATTCTAGAACAAGAAAAGGTAAAAGAAAAACTGTTGCTAACAAGAAAAAAGCAACTAAATAATAAGTAGTAGTATGGCTAAGGCAAATACAAAAAAACGTAAAGTTATCGTTGAGTCAACAGGCGAAGCTCATATTAATGCAACTTTTAACAACATCATTATTTCTTTAACAAACAAGAAAGGTGAAGTTATTTCTTGGTCTTCAGCTGGTAAAATGGGTTTCAGAGGTTCTAAAAAGAACACTCCTTACGCAGCTCAGATGGCAGCAGAAGATTGTAGCAAAGTTGCTTTGGAAGCAGGACTTAAAAAAGTAAAAGTTTACGTTAAAGGTCCTGGAAATGGTAGAGAATCTGCCATCAGATCACTTCACAACGGAGGAATTGAAGTTACTGAAATTATCGATGTAACTCCAATGCCGCACAACGGATGTCGTCCTCCAAAAAGAAGAAGAGTTTAATTTTATATAGTATAACCTAAGGTAGGAACAAGATTATCGGAGGAAAGACCTGAATTCATAATCCCTACCTTTTTTTAATTTTTAGCAATGGCAAGATATACTGGTCCACAAACTAAAATCGCTCGTAAATTTGGTGAAGCGATCTTCGGAGATGATAAATCTTTCGAAAAAAGAAACTACCCTCCAGGGCAACATGGTTTAGCAAAAAAAAGAGGTAAAAAATCGGAGTACGCTATCCAGTTGATGGAAAAACAAAAAGCTAAGTACACTTACGGAATCTTAGAGCGTCAATTCAGAAACTTATTCGAAAAAGCATCTGCTTCTCGTGGAGTAACTGGTGAAGTTCTTATCCAATTATGTGAAGCAAGATTAGATAACGTTGTATACAGAATGGGTATTGCTCCTTCTCGTCGTGCAGCTCGTCAAATCGTTTCTCACCGTCACATCACGGTTAACGGAGAAGTGGTTAATATCCCTTCTTACCACTTAAAACCAGGTGACAAAGTTGCTGTTCGTGAAAAATCAAAATCTCTTGAAGCTATCGAACGCTCGTTATCTAATTCTAGTACTGTTTACGAATGGATTACTTGGAACAATGATACTAAAGAAGGTACTTTCGTTTCTGTACCGGCTAGAATCCAAGTTCCAGAAAACATCAAAGAACAGTTAATCGTAGAGTTGTACAACAAATAATAATTAGACATCAGTCGAAATAAATATGGCAATATTTAATTTTCAAAAGCCCGATAAAGTTATCATGATCGATTCAACCGATTTTGAAGGTAAATTTGAATTCAGACCTTTAGAACCGGGATATGGATTGACTGTTGGTAACGCATTAAGACGTGTTTTGCTTTCTTCTTTGGAAGGATATGCAATCACATCGGTTCGTATTGAAGGTGTTGACCACGAATTCTCTACGATCGCAGGTGTGGTTGAAGATGTAACAGAAATCATCCTGAACCTGAAACAAGTTCGTTTCAAACGTCAGATCGAAGATATCGATAATGAATCTGTTTCTATCTCTTTTTCTGGTAAAGAGCAGCTTACTGCAGGTGATTTTCAAAAATTCATCTCCGGTTTCCAAGTGCTTAACCCGGAATTAGTTATCTGTAACCTTGATAGCAAAATTACCATTAACATGGAATTAACTATCGAAAAAGGTCGCGGTTACGTTCCTGCTGAAGAAAACAAAAAACCAAACGCACCTATAGGAACTATCTTTACAGACTCTATTTACACTCCTGTAAAAAATGTAAAGTATTCGATAGAAAACTTCCGTGTTGAACAAAAAACTGACTACGAAAAATTAGTTTTTGAGATCATTACTGATGGTTCTATTCACCCTAAAGATGCCTTAACAGAAGCAGCTAAAACGTTGATTCATCACTTTATGTTGTTCTCTGATGAAAGAATTACACTTGAGGCTGATGAAATTGCTCAAACAGAGTCTTATGACGAAGAGTCTTTACATATGAGACAATTGCTTAAAACCAAGCTTGTTGATATGGATCTTTCTGTTAGAGCACTAAATTGTTTAAAAGCGGCTGAAGTTGATACACTAGGCGATTTAGTATCATTTAATAAAAATGATCTGATGAAGTTCCGTAACTTCGGTAAGAAATCCTTAACGGAGCTTGACGAATTAGTAGCCGTTAAAGGCCTTACTTTCGGAATGGATCTGACTAAATATAAATTAGATAAAGAATAATCTAGTCCGCCCTGAAAAGCGCGATTAAATTGTATAGCAATGAGACACGGAAAAAAAATAAATCATTTAAGCAGACAGTCTGGACATAGAAAATCTATGTTGGCTAATATGGCTTGTTCTCTTATCGAGCACAAGCGTATCAATACTACTGTTGCTAAAGCTAAAGCTTTAAAGCAATTTGTAGAACCATTGGTAACAAAATCGAAAGAAGATACTACTCACAACCGTCGTATTGTTTTCGCTTACTTAAGAAACAAATACGCTGTTACTGAGTTATTCAGAGAAGTAGCTGCTAAAGTTGGTGATCGTCCAGGTGGATATACTCGTATTATCAAATTGGGTAACCGTCTTGGGGATAACGCTGATATGGCTATGATCGAATTAGTAGATTTCAACGAACTTTACAACGGAGGTAAAAAAGAAGTTAAAAAAGCAACTACTCGTCGTGGTAGAGCTAAAAAAACGGAAGCGGCTCCTGCTGCTGAAGCCCCTGCTGCTGAAACTACTGAGAATACAGAAGCTACTGAATAATCATGAAACAATTGATTCTTCAATAAAAATTAAGGATAAACTTTTAAAGTTTGTCCTTTTTTTTTACCCATTTTTCTGAAATCAATCAGCTTATCCCGGCTGTAACCGAAAAACTTCGGCTGATTTTAAGGAATAGTTTTCAGAAGAAAGAAATTAGATTAAATTTGCAAAATTCTACAACACAACAAAAATGAAATATTCAAATCGAAATCAAGCCATCCTTTTACTAAGTGACGGAACTGTTTTTTATGGAAAATCCATAGGAATCGAAGGAACTACCTTTGGAGAGGTTTGTTTTAACACCGGAATGACAGGATATCAGGAAATCTTTACTGATCCGTCTTATTTCGGACAAATCATGGTGGCAACCAATGCACATATCGGAAATTATGGTGTACATGAAGATGAAGTGGACTCCGATGGAATTAAAATCGCCGGCCTGGTATGTAAAAACTTTAGCTTTAATTATTCACGTCCCGATGCTTCTGAAAGCCTTTTGGAATACTTTGAAAAAGTAAATCTGGTAGCAATTTCAGATGTTGATACCCGTGCTTTGGTAAGTTATATTCGTGATAACGGAGCTATGAATGCAGTGATCTGTACTGACGGAACACCAATTGAAGAATTGAAAAAACAATTGGCAGCTGTTCCGGATATGAAAGGATTGGAACTGGCTTCTACAGTGTCGACTAAGGAACCGTATTATTTTGGTGATGAAAATGCAGCATATCGTATTGCTGCGTTGGATTTGGGAATCAAAACAAACATTCTGAGATGTCTGGCTGAAAGAGATTGTTATATAAAAGTATTCCCTTATAATGCATCCTTTGAAGCGCTATCAGCTTTTAATCCGGATGGTTATTTTTTATCTAACGGACCTGGTGATCCGGATCCGTTAAAAGAGGTGCAGGAAGTAGCACGACAAATTCTGGCAACAGATGTGCCGGTATTTGGAATTTGTCTTGGACATCAGATCATCGCCTTAGCTAATGGTATTTCAACTTATAAAATGTTTAACGGACACAGAGGAATTAATCACCCGGTAATGAATGTAATTACAAACAGAGGTGAAATTACTTCTCAAAACCACGGTTTTGCAGTTGTTCGTGAAGAATTGGAAAAACATCCCGATTTTGAAATCACACATGTACACTTAAATGACGGAACTGTAGCAGGAATGCGTATGAAAAACAAAAGCTGTTTTTCTGTACAGTATCACCCGGAAGCAAGTCCCGGACCGCATGACGCCCGTTATTTATTTGACCAATTCGTTGAAAATATTAAATTAGCTAAAAATTAATCTGTCCTTTAATAAAGGAAATCAAAAAGTATCAATTATGAGCATGATTATTAAAGTTCACGCAAGACAAATATTAGACTCAAGAGGTAATCCAACTGTAGAAGTAGATGTTTTTACAGAAAACGGTATCATGGGAAGAGCGGCAGTTCCGTCAGGAGCTTCAACCGGTGAACATGAAGCAGTTGAATTAAGAGACGGAGGAAAAGCCTATATGGGTAAAGGAGTTTTAAAAGCGGTTGAAAATGTAAACACAATTATCGCTTCTGAAATCGTAGGAATGTCTGTTTTTGAACAAAATGCCATCGATAAAGTGATGATCGAGTTGGATGGTACACCTAATAAATCCAACTTAGGAGCAAATGCTATTTTAGGAGTTTCGTTGGCAGTTGCTAAAGCTGCGGCAAATGAGTTAGGTATGCCTTTGTATCGTTATGTGGGTGGAGTATCGGCGAATACACTTCCGGTTCCAATGATGAACATTATTAACGGAGGTTCGCATTCAGATGCGCCTATCGCTTTCCAGGAATTTATGATCATGCCGGTAAAAGCACAAAACTTTACGCATGCCATGCAAATGGGAACTGAAATTTTTCACAACCTGAAAAAAGTATTGCACGATAGAAATTTAAGTACAGCAGTAGGGGATGAAGGAGGTTTTGCTCCTAATTTGGCCGGAGGAACTGAAGATGCTTTGGATTCCATCAAGTTAGCAGTGGAAAATGCAGGATATACATTCGGTGATGACGTAATGATTGCATTGGATTGTGCAGCGTCTGAGTTTTATATTGACGGAAAATACGATTATACAAAATTTGAAGGAGCTTCAGGTAAAGTGAGAACTTCTGAAGAGCAAGCGCAATATTTAGCTGATTTAGCAGCGAAATATCCGATTATTTCAATCGAAGACGGAATGTATGAAGACGATTGGAACGGATGGAAATTATTAACGGAAAAAATTGGCGATAAAGTACAATTGGTTGGAGATGATTTATTCGTGACGAATGTTCAGCGTTTGTCAAAAGGAATTCAGGAAAATATCGCAAATTCAATTCTTATTAAGGTAAATCAGATCGGAACTTTAACCGAAACGATTGCGGCAGTAAATATGGCACATAATGCCGGATATACTTCAGTAATGTCGCACCGTTCAGGAGAAACCGAAGACAATACGATTGCAGATCTTGCGGTAGCGTTAAACTGCGGTCAGATCAAAACAGGATCAGCTTCCCGTTCCGATCGTATGGCAAAATACAATCAATTATTAAGAATTGAAGAAGAATTGGTAGAAGTGGCTTATTTTCCGCAGGAAAGAGCTTTTAAGGTGAAATAAAAAACCTGACAGGTATTTTTGATAAAAAAAAGGCTATCCGAACCCGGATAGCCTTTTTTATGTAATATCACGGCAATTTTCTGTAACGAAATAAAGCCGGGGAAAATGCCGGAAAATAATCGGTTTTTTCTTTTTGAAAAAAATGTGAAATATGTAATTTTTATACCGGATTTTTACGGAATAATTAACGATTTCCTTGCGTGATTTTCTTTCCATTTCGGTTGGAATTGCTTAAATTCGCAGATAACAAAAATATTTTACATTTAATTCCTAATACAAACATGTCAAAAACTGCAATATTAGAAATTGATGGCAACAAATATGAATTCCCGGTAATAGTAGGAAGCGAGAACGAAGTTGCTATCGATATAGAAAAATTACGTGCTGCAACTGGCGCGATTACGCTTGACCCGGGGTATAAAAATTCAGGATCTTGTAAAAGTGATATCACTTTTCTGGATGGAGAACAAGGTATTCTTCGCTACAGAGGATACGCAATCGAAGACCTTGCGGAAAAAGCAAACTTTTTAGAAGTGTCTTATTTAGTTATTTTCGGAGAATTGCCAACTGCAGCGCAATTGGAGAAATTCGAGAATGATATCCGTAAATACACATTGGTTAATGAGGAAATGAAAAACATTATTGATGGTTTTCCTAAAACGGCACACCCGATGGGCGTTTTGTCTTCATTAACAAGTGCACTTACAGCTTTTAATCCGAAAGTAGTCAATGTGGAAAACGAAGACGAAATGTATACAGCTGTTTGTAAAACAATGGGTAAATTCCTTGTTTTAGCAACCTGGACATTCCGTAAAACTTCCGGTTTCCCGTTAAATTACTATGACAATACGAAAGGTTATGTGGAGAACTTCCTTCGTTTAATGTTCGAATTGCCTACAGGACCTTACACAGTCAATCCGGTTATCGTAGATGCATTGGATAAATTATTTATCTTACATGCTGATCACGAACAAAACTGTTCAACTTCAACGGTGCGAATGGTAGGATCGTCTCATGCCGGTCTTTTTGCTTCAATTTCTGCCGGAGTTTCCGCTTTATGGGGACCATTACACGGAGGAGCAAATCAGGCTGTATTGGAAATGTTAGAAGAAATCCAGAAAGACGGTGGAGATGCTGATAAGTATCTGGCTAAAGCGAAAGATAAAAACGATCCTTTCCGTTTAATGGGATTCGGACACCGTGTTTATAAAAACTTTGACCCGCGTGCGAAAATCATCAAAAAAGCAGCTGATGA
Source organism: Flavobacterium cerinum (assembly GCF_024496085.1). Taxonomy (NCBI): domain Bacteria; kingdom Pseudomonadati; phylum Bacteroidota; class Flavobacteriia; order Flavobacteriales; family Flavobacteriaceae; genus Flavobacterium; species Flavobacterium cerinum. The sequence goes on from NZ_CP101751.1 coordinate 1,656,951, forward strand.
AGTATTGGCTACTTTAGGTGTAAATGATCCGATTCTGAACATTGCTAAAAAATTAGAAGAATCTGCTTTACAGGATGAGTACTTCAAATCAAGAAATTTATATCCGAACGTAGATTTCTATTCCGGGATTATTTACCGTGCTTTAGGAATTCCAACGGATATGTTCACTGTATTATTTGCAATCGGACGTCTTCCGGGATGGATTGCACAATGGAAAGAAATGCGTGTTAACAAAGAACCGATCGGACGTCCGCGTCAGGTATACACCGGTTATGCGTTACGTACTTTCAAACCGATGAACGAAAGATAAAATTGTTGTCAACAATAAAAAAAAAATCCCGAAATGAACTTTCGGGATTTTTTTATTATTCAGGATGTCTCGTCCTGAAATAACGATACAAAAAAAAGCGTTATTATGGAAAAACAAACCACTTATGTTAAACGTACCCAAAAAGACTACTCCTTAAGTTTAAAGATTCAGATTACAAAGGAAATTGAATCGGGAGAATTGTCAACTTATGCAGCCCAGAAGAAATATGGTATCCAGGCACGGTCCACAGTTGTGAATTGGCTCAGAAAATATGGTAACTTTGATTGGGAGAACCAAACACCATCAAATATGCCAAAGACACCAGAACAACGAATTATGGAGCTTGAAGCCAAGGTAAAACTTTTGGAAAAGCAGAAAGCTCAGCTTGAAAAACAAAACCATATTTCTGATTCTAAAGCTATTATTTTTGATATGATGATAGACCTTGCGGAAAAGGAATACAATATCGATATTCGAAAAAACTTACCTCCCGGACAATCCAATCCTTTAGTCAAAAAAGGCAGGAAAACATAAGTTTTACCTGTGGTTTGTTCGGGATAAACAGGCAGGTTTATTATCGAAGTATTAAGCGCGCTAAATTCAGAAGAACCTTGGCAGAACAGGTTGTAACACTTGTAAAAGAGCAACGTATAGCTCAACCTCGGTTAGGAACACGTAAACTGTATCATATTCTTATAACTGAACTTAAAGCATTAAAAGTAGGCCGAGATAAGTTTTTTTCTATTTTAAAAGCTAATCATTTATTGATACACCCCAAAAGGAGTTATCATCTTACCACATGGTCACACCATCGTTTTAGAAAACATCCTAACTTGATAAAAGAGCTGGATATTACAAGCCCGGAACAAGTGTGGGTATCAGATATCACCTATATTGGAAAACGAGAAAAGCCTTGTTATCTGAGTTTAATAACTGATGCCTATTCAAAAAAGATAATGGGATATGATGTATCTGATTCTCTCAGTACACAAGGCTGTATCAGAGCCTTAAAAATGGCTCGTAAGAATAGGATATTTAAGTCTGAATCATTGATACATCATTCAGACAGGGGAATACAATATTGTTCGGATGAGTATCAGTATTTATTAAAGAAATACAGTCTAAAATGCAGTATGACACAAAACTCAGATCCGTATGAAAACGCAGTGGCTGAAAGAATAAACGGAATATTAAAACAAGAGTTTAGAATTGATACCTATCATCTTGAACTATATTTAATGAAGAAACTCATAGATGAGATTATTAAAAAATATAACCAGATTAGACCACATTGGTCAAACTATATGCTAACACCTAATCAAATGCATTTACAAAGAAGTATTAAAATAAAAACTTATAAAACAAAAAACAGAAGTAACTCGGAAGCTACTTCTGTCTAAAAAAGCTATTTTTACTAGTATTAATCCTGTATCGTTATTTTAGGACTAGTCAGGAGTCTTCCCGGTTTCATTTTCTCCGGAAAGATCATCAGCTTTATTTTCGGCTTTGTCAACCAGATCGGAAATCGATTCTTTAGCATCGGAAGCCTTTTCTTCCAGCCATTCTCCGGCATCCGTTATTTTTTCTTTTGCCTTATCGAGAAAATCGGAAACGGATTCGGATACGCCCATTTCATCGAGCTTTCCGGAAACGGTATCTCCAATTTCAGTAACAGTCTCGGCTACCTCTTTCGAAAAAGATTCAATTTTTTCAGAGGCGGCTTCTGAAGTGCTGTTCAAAGCATCTCCAACGTTTTCGGTAGTCTGTTTAGCTTTTCCGAAAAGTGAATTAAAAAAGCTTGATAATCCCATATTTTATATTTTTTTAAGTAAATGTATTAAAAAAATGCCATATGTTAACTTGTAAGAACTTTATTTTTAGGTTGTTATATTTTGAAATAATAATTGATCATTGAGAGTATATTTGATCGGGAGTTTTTTTATTATCAAAGCCCTTTGTTTATATTTGCCAAAAGCCAAAAGCTATGTTGAGTCTAAATGTAAAAAATGAAACGTCGCGGCTTAGAGCCGTTGTTTTAGGAACTGCAGTAAGTAACGGGCCTACGCCAACTCTTGATGAGGCCTATGATCCCAAATCGTTGGAACATATTAAAGCGGGAACCTATCCCGTAGAACCGGACATGATCAAGGAAATGGATGCTTTTAATGCCGTTTTTGAAAAATACGATGTTAAAGTATACCGCCCGGAAATAATTAACAATTATAATCAGATCTTTTCTCGTGATATCGGTTTTGTTATCGATGACACGTTTGTAAAAGCGAATATCTTACCGGATCGGGAACGCGAATTGGAAGCGATTCAGTATATAATTGATCAAATGAACCCGGCTAAAGTGGTTCGACCGCCACAGGAAGTGCATATTGAAGGGGGAGACGTGATGGTTTGGAATGATCATGTTTTTATCGGAACATATAAAGGAAGTGATTATAAAGAATATATTACCGCTCGAACCAATATGGAAGGGGTTGACTATATTAAAAAACTTTTCCCTCATAAAATTGTAAAAGAATTTGATCTGGTAAAGTCTAAAATTGAACCGAGAGATAATGCTTTGCACCTGGATTGTTGTTTTCAGCCGGTTGGAACCGATAAAGGAATCATCTATAAAAGCGGTTTTCGCGAAGAAGCGGATTATATGTATCTGGTGAACCTTTTCGGGATGGATAATCTGTTTCATATTGAAAGAGAGGAAATGTATCATATGAATTCGAATGTTTTTTCAATCGCACCGGATGTGGTCGTTTCGGAACGTAATTTTACACGTTTGAACAACTGGTTAAGAAGCAAAGGAATAACGGTTGAGGAAATTCCTTATGCTGAAATTGCGAAACAAGAAGGACTTTTAAGATGTTCAACCTTACCTTTGATCAGAGATTAACAATTTATGGAATAATGATATGAGACAAACAACAAATACCATTTTAATGATTCGCCCGGTTGCCTTTCGTATGAACGAGCAAACGGCTGTAAATAATTACTACCAAAAAGTATTGGATAACCTGTTGCCGGCTACGGTAAATGCAAAAGCACAGGAAGAGTTTGATGCTTTTGTTGAGAAACTGAAGAATGTAGGTGTTAATGTGATTGTAGTGGAGGACACTGTTAATCCGGATACACCGGATAGTATTTTTCCGAATAACTGGATTTCATTCCATGAAAACGGTGATGTTGCATTATATCCGATGTTTGCTGAAAATCGTCGTTTAGAGCGTCGTGAAGACATTTTGGATCTTTTGGAGGAAAAAGGGTTTCAGATTGAAAATATTGTGGATTATACTTCGGCTGAAGAAGATAATATCTTTTTAGAGGGAACCGGAAGTTTATTACTGGATCGTGAAAACGGTAAAGCGTATTGCGCCTTGTCACCGCGTGCAGATGAGGAACTGATGATTGAATTTTGTGAAGATTTCGAATTGAATCCGGTTATCTTTGAAGCTTTTCAAACGGTAAATGGAGAGCGTAAGCATATCTATCATACGAATGTGATGATGTGTCTAGGTGAAACATTTGCGGTGATTTGTGCAGATTGTATCGATGATAGCAAAGAACGTAAAATGGTTTTGGATTGTCTGAAATCGGATGGAAAAGAAATTATCCTGATCACAGAAGACCAGGTGAATAACTTTGCAGGAAACATGTTGCAGGTTCGCGGAGCAGATGATAAGCGCTATTTGATTATGAGTGCATCGGCACATCAGAGTCTGACTAAAGATCAAATTGCTAAAATTGAAAAACACTGTGAAATATTGAGTTCCAGTCTGGATACAATTGAAGCTTGTGGTGGAGGAAGTGCCCGTTGTATGATGGCAGAAGTTTTCTTGCCGGAAGCCGAGTAATATTTTGCTATGGCATATAAAAAAAACCCGCTTTAAGCGGGTTTTTCTGTTCTTGGTGTATTAGTTTTTCACGAAGCTGTCGATGATTTTGTCTGTTTCAGCTTTCGGAGTATCTCCTTTTAAGTCGAATAAATAACCGAATAAAGATTTACGGTTTACTTTTTCTTCTAAGTTTAAATCTTTATTTCTGTCGAAAATAGTTTGCCATTTATCACGAACGTTTTTCCACATTGCTTTGTTTTCTTTCCAGTATTTGTGAGCTGTAGCACATTTAGAATCGGCTACTTTAGTGTAGATGTCAATTCCTTTTTCTTGTGCTAATACTACGTCTTTACCGCTGTTGTCACGTTGGATCTTTTTGTTGTCCTGATTGTGAATCCATCCGAATTTAGTGATTTCATGTTCGTTTCTTCTGTTTAAAACATTGTAATCGTTACGGATAGTGTGCTCTCTTCTTGGAAGCGGAGCATCAGTATAGTTTCTCCAGTATGAAGTTCCGTCTACGTGAACCCAGGTAGCAGTTCCTTCGTAACGCGGACTATCATCTACTTGGAATACACGTTGTGTCCACTGACCTTTCACATCAGCTTTAGAAAGTGTTTTGTATTTCCACGTAGTATCTTTGAAGAAATCGTATAATCTTGTGTTTTCGAATTCCCAATCTTGTCTCCAGTGTTTTACAATCATAGTGTCTCCTACAATTAGTAAATGCTGCATTACGATTTTGTTTGGCTTGTCTTCTACTAACTCAACCCACTCTAATCCTTTGTCGTATTTCGTAGGAGATGGTTTGTAATTTTCGTCTTTTGTTGTTTTGAAAGTTTCCGCGAAATTAAACTCTACTTCATAACATCCGCACATTGATTTGATCGCGTCGATGTCTTGTTTTTTCTTATTGCCCTGAGCATGTCCTAAAAAGGCTGCGAACAATAAAGCAACAGTTACTTTTTGTTTTAGATTTTTCATTATGATGTATTAATTAAAAAATTTCCTGTGCAAAAATATTAAATTTATTTAGAACGAATAAAAATTATCACTTACATTTGCGGAAAATTATTAAGAATAAGTCTAAATTAAAATCAAAAAGCTTGTTTGAGATGTTTATTTGGATGATCATCAGTTCTTAAAGAAAAAAAACGCATAAAAAAATACTAATGGGTTTAAAACTAAAAATATGTAGCGGTTTGTTTGTGTTGGGAACTTTTTCCGGCTTTTCACAAGAAACAGATAGTCTTGCTACTAAGGTAAACAAGTTAGATGAAGTCGTAGTAACCGGACAATATAATCCGCAATCGGTGAAAAAATCGGTTTTTGAGGTGAAAGTAATCACCAGAGCCGATATCGACAGACAAGCCGGTAACAACCTGGCAGATATATTAAATCAAACCTTAAATATTAATATTATACCAAATGCTTCAACCGGAAAATCAGGTGTACAGTTGTTTGGTCTGGATGCGCAATATTTTAAAATATTGGTAGATAATATTCCGGTAGTAAACGATGAAGGTTTAGGGAATAATACTGACTTGACTCAAATCAATCTGGATGATATTCAGCAGATCGAAATCGTCGAAGGTTCTATGGGAGTTGATTACGGAGCTAATGCCGTTTCGGGTATTATTAATATAATCACCAAAAAATCATCGCAACACAAATGGGAAGTAACTCCTTATATTCAAGAAGAAACCGTTGGAAAGGAATATAATTTTAAAGATAAAGGCAGACATATCCAGTCGATAAAAATCGGACACAACTTTACCGATAAATTTTATGCCAATGCGATGTTTACGCGAAATGATTTTAAAGGTTTCTGGAACGATCGTATGGGAGAAAACTATGTTTTTAACGATGGTTTAAGAGGGTACGAATGGTTGCCGAAAGAGCAGTTAAATGCAAAATCTTTATTGGCTTATACAACCAAAAATTATCGTTTGTTCTATAAGTTTGAATTCTTTAAAGAAACAACCGATCGTTATAGTGCCGACGTACAACAAAATTTTGATCCGGTTACAGCAACGGATAACCCGATAGCGAAAGATGAAATTTACTCTTCAACACGTTACTATCATCACTTAAATGCTTCCGGAAAGCTAAGCGAAAACGGATTGAATTATGATGTGTCGTTCTCGTATCAGGAACAAACCCGTGATCTGGAAAAATACAATTACAGAATCCGTCAGCAAGAGCACTTCGGTACAGAAAATCTGGAATACGAATCCCGAAAAGTGTACTATTCTAAAGGATTTTTCTCCAACTTCCTTAAAAACGAAACATTTAATCTACAGGCCGGATATGAGGTAAGTAGTGTGAATGGTTATATTACCAGTTTGGCGGGATTATTCAACGGTGAAAACATCGAACGTGAACTTAACTCGTATGATGTTTATGCCTCTTCAGAAATTAACTTCAATAAAAAATTCTCAATCAGACCGGGTGTACGTATGTTGATGTCTTCGAAATTCGATACACAGGCAGCATTGTCTTTAAGTGCTAAGTATGCATTTGACAACGGTTACGAATTACGCGCTATCGTCGGAACGGCTCCGAGACTTCCTAATTTCGACGAATTGTATACCTATATGGTCGATGTAAATCACAATATTCAAGGAAACCCGGATCTAAACCCGGAACAGGGAAAATCAATTTTCCTGCACTTGAAAAAGGATACAAAATTTAATGAAGCTTTTACAATGCAAAACAAACTATCCGGTTGGTTTATGGATGTAAAAGACAGAATTGAAATGATCATTATTCAACAGTCACCTTTAGTATACCAATACAATAATATTGATGTGTATAAAACTTGGGGTCTGTCTTTAACGAATACTGCACAATACAAAAATTTCACGGGTAACTTCGGTGTTACTTTTGCCGGAATTTCAAAAGTGTTGGATAGTAGTGTATTGTCAAATGATGATTTCTTATACGGATTCCAGATCAACGCTAATACCTCTTATACGCTTCCGAAATGGGGGACTGTTTTCTCAGCCTATGTAAAATATAACGGTCCGCAATATCAGTTTGTTGAAAGAGGCGGTGTGTTGGAAAGAGGAAAACAAAATCCGTTTACCTGGTTAGATGCAACCATCAAAAAAACATTTTTGGATAAAAAACTGGAAGCAACTATCGGAGCGAGAAACCTTTTGGATATCACCACGATCAATACTACTGCTACAGAAGCAGGAGCGCATTCAAGTGCCGGAACCAATATCCTGATGGGATACGGAAGATCCTACTTTTTAAAACTATTGTATAAGTTAAATATGTAATCAACATGAAATCTAAAATACTACAAATAGCATTATTCCTTGTCCTGTTCGTAACAGCATCATGTGAAAAAGATTATACTGTTGAACAAAATCCTTTTGTAATCGCTTTCGAAAGACAATCAATTGATTTTTCTTCGATTCCGGATCAAAGAGAAATGAAACTGGTTTTCTCAGAACCGGCTAAGAACGACGGAAAAGTAACGGTTAAATTAACCGGAACTCAGGCGAGTTACGGAGTTGACTTTAGCACATTGCCGGAAGCGCAAAACAATATTCTTGAACTTCCTTTTACAAAAGGACAAAGCGAATTGTTTTTCACATTTAAAAATCTAATCTACCCTTTTGATAACGATGAAAAGTCTATTTTAATGGAAGTAGTAGCGATTAATTATACAGGTGAAGCTTCAATTCAGGGATATACAAGCTCGTTAGTGTCGTTTCAACGTTCATTGGGTGCTACCTTATTACCGGAAATCGGCGGACCAAATCAAGGAAACCAGATTTTTGTTGATTTAAGTAAAGAGACGATGACCAGTTCACGAAGAGATATTTGGGATCTTGGATTTTATTCCGGTAACCAATTCCGTGTAACAATCAACGGTTCGCTATATATGGCGGTTAAAAAATTAGATGCAACTAATATTGATGCTGTAACCGAAGCGAGTGTAAGTGCTTTCTTCCCTCAGGTTGCTGTTGGTACTTTTGATCCGACCAATACAAATTATGTAGATGCGCCAAATGGTATGATTAACCAAACAGCGATTGCAGAAATTTCGGCAAACGATGCTGAAAATAATGTATATCTGGTTAATATGGGGTACTCGATCGGAACAACAACACCGCCACAAGGAAGTGTAGCAATCGCAGGAGATGCAAGAGGATGGAGAAAAATCAGAATCTTACGTGACGGAGATAACTATGTATTGCAATATGCTAATCTGAATAGTACGACACACCAACAAGTGACGATTGCTAAAAAGCCGGATTATAACTTTACTTTCTTTAGTCTGGCAACACAAAATGTTGTAAACGTTGAGCCTCAAAAAGGGTTATGGGATTTATGTTTCACTGTATTTACCAATGAAATTGCAGGTTCCGGTTCTTATGGATATTCTGACTTCGTATTAAACAATTTGAAAGCGGGTGTTAGAGGATACAGGGTTGCAGTAACTTCGGCAGTGACTTATAATAACTTTTCAATGCAGAATGTAGTGGAAAGCAATTTTATAGATGATCAACGTGTGATTGGAGCAGAATGGAGAGATGTATTTACCGGTAGTGCTTATACCGATCGTTTCTATGTGATTAAAGATGCGGAAGGAAACTATTATAAAATCCGAATGCTGGAATTTTTAAATCAAGGTGGTGTAAGAGGATATCCGAAATTTGAATATAAACTGATACAATAAATATAATTAAATCTATTACTATGAAAAAAAGATTACTACTTTTAGCTGCAATGCTGGTCGGCTCATTCATGAGTGCCCAGACAGTTCAGGAAGGGATTGTAACAATGGGACCGAGTTATGGTAACCAGGTATATTTTAAGTTTGGTACTTCAGGTACAACTAATGCGTATCCGCACAGTTCTTGGGATCTTGCATTCTACAGAAAAAGTGCTTTCTCTTTTGCTACACGTGTTAATGATGCTAAAGGTGTTGAAGTTTACCAGGCATCAAATACAATCAGTAACTGGGCTTCTATCGATGTAAGTCAGGTAGCAAACTGGACAAGATTGTACAACAGTGATATCGAATGGACTAAAGGAGCTTTCGATTTCGGTACGGCTACTTATGGATGGGGCGAATATAACCCGGCTAACCACCACGTAACAGCTGCGATCATTTTTGTATTGAAGTATCCGAACGGTACATACAGAAAATTCAAAATTGATGATTTCTTCTCCGGATATACATTCACCTATTCTACATGGAATGCAGGAACAAGTACTTGGAGTGCAGATCAGACAAAAGTGGTGGCGAACTCAGCTAACCCGAACAATATCTTCAATTATTTCTCTTTAGAAACGGATGCTGCTGTAATTGCTGAACCGGCTTCTACTGACTGGGATTTGATCTTTACTAAATTTACTACTGATTACCCAATGGGTGGTTCTACAACTAAATATCAGGTTACAGGTGCATTACATCACCCTGATGTAAAAGTGGCTAAAAACGTAGAACCGGGAGGTGTTATGAATACATCTAACCTGAATTTTGCTGCGGCAATCAATACAATCGGGTACGACTGGAAAGCGTTTACAGGTACGGCTTATACAATCGACGGATCGAAAGCTTACTATGTGAAATTGTTAAACGGAACAGTATACAGAGTAGTATTCACAACTTTCGAAGGAAGTTCAACAGGAGTGATCAAATTTAACTACCAGGATGTAACCAGTGCTTTAGGTACTGAATCATTTGAAGATAAAATCGCATTTGGAATTTATCCGAATCCGTCTTTAGATAAAAAAATTAATCTGATCTATGATGTAAAAGATAATATGGATGCTAATAGCAAAGTGCGTATCTACTCGATGACCGGAGCGAAAGTTTTCGAAACGGCTATCGATAATACACAAGGTTTCTATAGCAGAGAATTGGACCTTTCTGCTTTAGGAAGCGGCATCTATATGTTGAATCTTGAGTCGGGAAATCAAACGATTACTAAAAAAGTAATCTTAAAGTAAGATTTCCTAATTGAGTAGTTAGTTTAAATGTTTGTTTTTGTTTTTGGAAAGAGATCTCACCTGAGATCTCTTTCTCTTTTTATAGTATTAGGCTACGGTTTTTAAAATGTTTACCACCGCACTGCTGATGTATTGTATTCCGATTGCAATTACAATAAAACCGATGATTCTCGAAATTGCAACAATTCCGGATGCTCCGAGAATACGGGAAAGATAATGCGCGCTTTTTAAAATAATAAAAATGGTGAGTGCAACTGCCAGAATAGCCGAGCATACAATGGCTTTTTCGGAAACTTCTGTAAAATCCTGATAAAAGGCGATTAATAATGAAATGGAACCCGGACCGGCTAACATCGGAATGGCTAAGGGAGTTAAAGCAATATCACTTCTTTTCTGAGCATCACTGGCTACTTTTTTGTTGACACCGCGGGTCTTGTTGAATTTTCCCGATAATAAGGCAAAACCGGAATTTACGATAACCAAACCACCGGCAATACGCAAAGCATCAATGCTGATACCAAAAAACTTCAATACATATTCACCGATAAAAAACGAAATGATTAAAATAATAAATACGTTTAAAGCGGTCCATAACGATATCCTCGATCGTTCAGCGCTACTTTCATGATGGGTTAAGCCTACGAAAATAGGAATAACGCCCAAAGGGTTTAATACCGAAAAAAGAGCGGCGAAAATGTAAATGAATAATTCCATAGTTTTTTTTGCAAAATAAAACGTTAATATTCCTTTTGACTTTAGGGAAGTGTTATTTCAAAGTTATGATAAAACAATGTTATAATGGAATTGAAATGTAAGAAAAGAAAGGATAAATATGTAATTTTATAGAGCAAATATCTTTTTTTATGAAAACATTACTTATAGGTGCATCATCAAACCCGGAACGTTATGCGAATATGGTACTTAAAAGTCTTTTAAGACATGGACATGAGGTTGAGGCAATCGGTCTTAAAAAGGAAGTGATTGAGGGTGTGTCAGTCGGAACGGAAAAAATACCGTTCGAAGCGATTCATACCGTTACACTATACCTGAATCCGGTACGCCAACAGGAATACTATGACTATATCATTAGTCTGAAACCGGAAAGAGTGATCTTTAATCCGGGCACGGAAAATCCGGAATTTTACCGATTATTGACCGCAAACGGAATAGGATACGAAGAAGCTTGTACGTTGGTTTTATTAACGACTAATCAGTTTTAACCGTATTGCCTTTTTTGCTGATACACAATAGCAATAAGAAGGTTATTAATCCATTTATGATGATTAGTTCGTTGTCGAATACATAATCTCCGAAAAACAGTTTGGAATGCTGACTTAAATAAAAAGTAAGTCCCGGAGCCAGAATACAAATAAAAGGAACCAGTTTGTCGTGTACGCTTCGGCTCTTCACAAACAAGCCGAATGCATAAAGGCCTAATAAGGGACCGTAGGTGTAGGATGCGATTTTAAAAATCATACTAACCACAGAAGCATCGTTAATCTCATTAAAGATGATGATCACCAGAAACATTAATAACGAAAACGAAATATGAACCAAATGACGGGTTCTTACAATATTAGGTTTATTCGCATTTTCTGCTTTGTCCATTCCTAAAAAGTCGACACAAAATGAAGTCGTTAAAGCGGTCAGTGCCGAATCGGTTGTGGCAAAAGTGGCAGCCGTCAATCCTAAAAGAAATACGATAGAAGGAATTATTGTTAAATGATTAAAAGCAATTTCCGGGAACAGTAAATCAGTTCTTGGTTTTCCGGTTACAGCATCTAAAGGAACATCAATACCGTTTTTGGAAGCATAGAGATATAGTAGCGCTCCGACACTTAAAAAGAAGAGGTTGATAATAACAAAAATAGCAGTGAAGGAAAACATATTCTTTTGCGCTTCTCCGATATTTTTACAACTCAGGTTTTTCTGCATTAAATCCTGATCCAGTCCAACCATGGCTATGGTCACAAAAATTCCGCCCAATATTTGTTTTACAAAATGATAGCGACTTCCGATAAAATCATCAAAGAAAAAAATCTTGGAATAATTACTTTCTTTAATCGCTTCAAATGCTTGTACAGCGTTATAGTCAAGGCTATCACAGATAAAATAAATGGTAAAGAAAACGGATGAAACTAAAAATAAGGTCTGAAGAGTATCGGTGATAATAATTGTTTTAAGTCCTCCTTTATAGGTGTAGGCAAAAATCAAAGCCAGAGAAATTAAGACAGTAAAAGAAAACGGGACACCATAGTAGTCAAAAACATAACGTTGTAAGACAATAACAACCAAATAAAGACGAAAAGCGGATCCGATTGTACGACTTAACAGGAAAATAGAAGCTGCCGATTTGTAGCTATAATAACCCAGCCGTTTTTCCATATATTCATAAATGGACGTCAGATTCATACGGTAATAGAGCGGGAGCAGTACTTTAGCAACGATAATAAAACCGATGGCATTACCGAGAACAAACTGAAAATACTTAAACTGTTCGCCATTAGGAGAGCCAACTTCACCCGGCACAGAGATAAAGGTAACACCGGAAAGTGCCGTACCAATCATTCCAAAAGCAACCAAATACCATTTCGAGTTTTTATTCGCTTTAAAAAAAGCATCGTTACTGTGATCTTTTTTACTAACCAGATTCGATATTAAAATCAGTAAACCAAAGTATACAACAATAATAGATAGTATGGTAAATGGTGTCATTTATGAAAATTTAGCAGGAGCCAAAATACAAAAAAATGTTATAGCGGAAACTACTTTTTCAAGCAACTGTCAGCTAATGAAATCCAATTAAAAAGAGTAATTTTGTGTTCATGGAATTCTCTTCAAAATTATTAGAAAAAGCAGTTAACGAAATGGCGCAGTTACCGGGTATCGGAAAACGAACGGCATTGCGTTTAGTGCTACATTTATTAAAGCAGCCTAAGGAGCAAACTCAGTTATTAGCAACGGCTTTATTGCAGCTACGGGAAGATATTCGTTTTTGTTCCCGATGTCATAATATTTCGGATGAAGAAATTTGTGATATCTGTTCCAATACGAGCAGAGAACAAGCTGTAGTTTGTGTAGTAGAAGATATTCGGGATGTTATGGCATTGGAGAATACAGGGCTTTACAAAGGACTTTATCATGTTTTAGGAGGGAAAATTTCACCGATTGACGGTGTAGGTCCGGGACAGTTAAATATTACTTCATTGGTCGAAAAAGTAAAATCCGGACAAGTAAAAGAGATTATTTTTGCTTTGAGTTCGACTATGGAAGGGGATACAACCAATTTTTATATTTACAAACAAATCAAGGACAATTCGGTCATTATCTCGGCCATTGCAAGAGGGATTGCAATTGGTGATGAACTGGAATATGCTGATGAAATCACACTTGGACGTAGTATTTTGCATCGAATTCCTTTTGAAAATGCTATTAAAAATTCCTAAAACTTTAAAAAATTAACGTTTCTTTGTGGTTGCTATTTGTTGTTTTCAAAGTAGTATTTGATAAAGTAAAAGTAGCATTTCATAAACTATATTTGTTTATTTGTGGTTCAAAAAAGCATAAGAATGGGAAAAGCATTTTTAATGGTATTATTGATCGGAATCCTTTCCGTTTCATGTGTCCCTAATAAAGATTTGTTGTATTTGCAAAATTATAGCAAAGACACACTGGCCGTTGCAGTTAGTCCAGTTTTGGCTAAACCTTATCGTATCCAGACAAATGATGTTTTAAGTATTAAAATCAAAGCATTGGACCAAAAACTGGTCGATATGTTTAATCCCATGGCTGCATCGGGTAGTACTCCGGTTAGCGAAACGGATCAGAGTTTGTATTTTAACGGGTTCTCAGTAAATGATCACGGAAACATAAGGATTCCGGTTTTGGGAGAAGTTAATGTACTTGGCTATACACTTGATGAAGTGAGAGTCAGTATCGAAAAACAATTACTTCAGGAATATTTCAGAAAAGAAGCGAATATTTTTGTAGATGTCCGGTTGGCTGGTTTCCGTTATACAATTAACGGTGAAATCAATACTCCGGGAACAAAAACACTGTATCAGGATAGAGTTACGATTATGCAGGCAATTGCCAATTCCGGAGATATTACGATAACCGGAAATCGAAAAGAAGTCGTGGTTATTCGCCAGTATCCGCACGGTACCGAAATGCATACGATCAACCTGACCGATGCCAAAGCCATGAAATCACCGTATTATTATATTCAGCCGAATGATTATATTTACGTTAAACCACTTAAACAAAAATCATGGGGAACCGGAACAACCGGAATGCAGACTGTTGCAACGGTAATTTCGGCGATGTCCCTTGTAACAACAGCGTTATTACTCTTTAAAAACCTATAGTATATGCTCAATGCTAAAGACTTTTCCTTATTTGAAAATCAGAATAATTTTGATTTTAAAGGATTTCTTTTAAAAATTATCAGTTATTGGAAATGGTTTTTAGCCTGTCTTATTGTTACGTTTTTCATAGCGTATCAGGTGAATATCCGTAAAGAAAAAATTTACGGAATGGATGCATCTATAGTGGTAAAGGATGAAAATAATCCGTTTTTCACATCGAATACCAGTTTGGTGTTTAATTGGGGCGGAACTTCCGATAAAGTGCAGACTGTTATCAATACACTGAAATCACGTACCCATAATGAATATGTAGTCGATAAACTGGAATTTTATATGGATTATCTCCGAAAAGGAGAATATAATTTTCAGGATATATACGGAGAAACACCATTCTATATTCAAATTGATAAGAATAAAAACCAGTTAGCCGGAATACCGGTTCAGATCAAATTTCTGAACGAAAAAGAATACCTGCTATCCGTTCCGTTTGACGAAAACGCTTCCGTAGAAACGTTTAATTATGCACAGGGTATTACTGAAAAAGTAAATGTGGCATCAGGAACTTTTGAGAAAAAATATACCGTTGGTGAAACGGTGCATTTGCCTTTCCTTAATTTTAAATTACTGATTAATAATAATCCGGGAATGTATACCGGGAATGAATATTATATCCGTTTTAATAGCTTTGACGGTACTGTAGCCAATTATAAAGGAATTAATGTTGATATTGATACCAAAGCGGCTTCAATTGTGCGTTTGTCATTGCAGGGAACGAATAAAAAACGTTTGGTTGACTATCTGAATATGACGGTTGAAGTACTAAAGAAAAATCAACTGAACAGTAAAAACCAGTTTGCAAAAAATACCATAGCTTTTATCGACAGTACGCTGATTGCAATGGAGGGACAATTGAAGGATTCTGAAAAAGAATTAAAAGATTTCAGAAAGGATAAAAATGTTTTTCAATTACAGGGCGGAGGAGAAAAAATCACAGAGCAATTAACGGAGTTTGATATCGAAAAAGATGCTATCACACGAAAAATCAACTATTATAATTCATTAAGTAGTTACCTGCAAAAAAGCACTGATTATTCGAAGTTACCGGCGCCTACAGTTGCCGGAATTGAAGATCCGAATATTGTAATGAATGTAGCAAAGCTGATCCAATTCTCACGGGAGCGATCGGAAATGGCGTATTCGGTGAAAAGTCAAAAGCTTTTTAATGAGTTCGACAACCAGATGAACGCAACAAAAAGAGTTTTGTTGGAAAATATCAGTTCGGCAAAAAGTGCCATCATGATGGATTTAGGGTTGATCAATAAAAGAATCGGTCAGGCAGAAAGTACGATCAGACAATTGCCTGAAGAACAGCAGGAATTGATGAAGATTACCCGGAAATATGATCTTAATGATAATATATATAATACATTTCTACAAAAGAGAAGTGAAGCTGATATCGTAAAAGCGTCGAATGTTTCCGATATCGAATTTATTGATACAGCAAAAGATATCGGCGGGGGATTATTGGGGCCTAAAACCAGTGTTAATTACATCTTAGCATTGTTGTTGGGTATTCTGATTCCGTTGGTGGTTGTATTTACGATTACAATACTGGACAATTCGATTCATGCTACGGAAGATATAGAACGTCTTACGGCCATTCCGATTATTGGAATTGTAGGTAAAAAGCATACAGAATCCAATATGGCGGTGTATGAAAAGCCAAAATCTCCATTGGCAGAGTCATTCCGTTCTATTCGTTCTTCACTCCAGTTTTTATACAAAAAACAAAAAGTTGACGGAACTAAGATATTGATGCTGACTTCTTCTGTGGGAGGAGAAGGGAAAACATTCTGCTCGATCAACATGGCAACAGTATTTGCATTGAGTGAGAAAAGAACGGTTATCGTTGGTCTGGATTTAAGAAAACCGAGAATTTTCGGCGACTTTAATATTGAAAATAATGTTGGTGTTGTTAATTACCTTATCGGACAAAAAAGCATACAGGAAATTGTACAACACACCCATGTGCCGTATCTGGATGTAATTACTTCCGGTCCGATACCGCCAAATCCGTCTGAATTACTAATTAGCCAGGCGATGACTGCCATGATTGAAGAATTAAAAGAATTATATGATTATATCATTCTGGATACGTCACCGGTAGGATTAGTTTCTGATGCACTGGAACTGGCGCAATATTGTGATGCAACCTTATATGTAGTGCGACAGGGAGTAACCAAAAAAGGAATGTTGGCCATCGTAAATGAAAAACACAAAAGAGGGGAACTTCACAATATCAGTATCGTATTGAACGGCTTTGAAAACCGATCTCAATATAGTTATGGTTACGGTTATGGCTACGGCTACGGAACCTATACGAATAGTTATATGGAAGAAGAAATAAGAGATTTGACGTTGTGGGAAAAAATTAAATCAAAAATTTTTAAAAGATAATAATGAATACTGAAGCTGCTGATAAAGAAAAATGGCTGTATGAAATTACACCCAAAGCAAAACTTTTTTCATTTGATTTCGGAGAAATATGGAAATATCGTGATTTATTAGTGATGTTTGTTAAAAGGGATATTGTTACCTATTACAAACAAACCATTCTGGGACCGCTTTGGTTTTTAATTCAACCGTTGGTTACTTCGATTATACAGTTTATCGTTTTCTTTAAAATAGCCAAATTACAGTCGGACGGAATACCGTACTTTTTGTTCGCATTAGCCGGAAACACCCTTTGGTTTTACTTCTCGGAATGCTTTAAAACAACTTCTGAAACTTTTAGAACCAATCAGAATATTTTTGGAAAAGTGTATTTTCCCAGAATTATCATGCCGCTTGCAATGACGGTGTCCAATCTTGTGAAATTCGGAATCCAGTTTTTATTATTTCTGGCGGTATTAGGATATTATATCTGGAAAGGGTTTCCGATAGAACCCAATTGGACAGTATTGTTAACGCCGGTTTTATTACTTATAATGGCACTCATCTCGTTAGGTCTCGGCATGATCATCTCATCGCTAACAACAAAATATAGAGATTTAACCTTTGTTGTGTCTTTTGGTGTTTCCTTATATATGTATGTAACACCGGTTATTTATCCGGTTTCACAAGTTATTCAGGAGTTGCCGGAAGGTTATTCCTGGTTGGTATATGTAAATCCGTTAACCAGTATTTTTGAGTTTTTTAAATATTCTTATCTGGGCAAAGGGACCTTTACAATGCTGGGACTTTTGTATTCGGTAGTCACTACTATTGGTATCTTTTTGTTAGGACTGATTATCTTTAATCGTACCGAAAGAAGCTTTATTGATACCATATAAATTATTACTTACAGGATCAAGCAGAGACAATAACCATTATATTTGTACCCGGTTTAAACGTTGCCGTAAACAAATAGAAAAACGTTTGTAATCCATCGTGATTTAAAAATAAAACAAGAACATTTAGATGAGTATAAAAAAAATATGTTGTATCGGGGCAGGATATGTGGGTGGACCAACTATGGCCGTTATTGCGCAAAAATGCCCGGATATTCAGGTGACAGTTGTCGATTTAAATGAAAGTCGAATTGCAGCTTGGAATGATGAAAATGTTGAAAATATCCCCATTTATGAACCCGGACTTAGCGAAATCGTAGCGTCCTGTCGTGGCAGAAATCTTTTTTTCTCGACCGAAGTAGATAAAGCCATCGATGAAGCCGATATGATTTTTATTTCGGTAAATACTCCAACCAAAACGTACGGAGTAGGTAAGGGTATGGCAGCCGACTTGAAGTACATCGAGTTGTGCGCAAGACAAATTGCAAGAGTGGCCAAAAATGATAAAATTGTTGTAGAAAAATCAACGCTGCCGGTACGAACTGCCAGCGCGATTAAAGATATTTTAGATCATACCGGTAACGGAGTTCAATTCCAGATTTTGTCAAACCCGGAGTTTTTGGCTGAAGGTACTGCCGTAGCTGATTTATTAGCGCCGGATCGTGTCCTGATCGGAGGAGATACTACAGAAGAAGGGCAAAAAGCAATTCAAAAG
The DNA here is from genome assembly GCF_024496085.1 of Flavobacterium cerinum. Classification (NCBI taxonomy): domain Bacteria; kingdom Pseudomonadati; phylum Bacteroidota; class Flavobacteriia; order Flavobacteriales; family Flavobacteriaceae; genus Flavobacterium; species Flavobacterium cerinum. The sequence goes on from NZ_CP101751.1 coordinate 1,675,487, forward strand.
TTGGTCGCTATTTATGCAAACTGGGTACCGCAGGAACAAATCCTGACAACCAATGTATGGTCGTCGGAGCTGTCAAAGTTAACAGCGAATGCATTTTTGGCACAACGGGTTTCGTCGATTAATGCGATGTCGGAACTATGTGAAAAAACAGGAGCCGATGTAAATGAAGTAGCAAAAGCAATCGGAATGGATAGCCGCATCGGATCGAAATTTTTAAAATCATCCGTTGGTTTCGGTGGATCTTGTTTTCAGAAAGATATCCTGAATTTGGTATACATTGCTAAATCTTACGGATTGAATGAAGTAGCTGATTATTGGGAACAGGTTATCATCATGAATGATCACCAAAAAAGACGTTTTGCTAAAAATATAATCCAAACGCTATACAATACAGTAGCCGGAAAAAAAATCGCTTTCTTAGGTTGGGCCTTTAAAAAAGATACAAATGATACCCGGGAATCTGCTGCTATATATGTGGCAGACGACTTATTGAATGAAAGAGCTGAAATCTGTGTGTTTGACCCGAAAGTTTCGGAAGATCAGATTTTCTTCGATCTGGATTATCTTGAAACACGTACACCGGCAGAAAACAAAGCCGGATTACAAGTAGATGATAATCCGTATTCAGCAGCTGATAAAGCACATGCAATAGCTGTTTTAACAGAATGGGATGAATTTAAAACATACGATTGGCAACGTATTTACGATAATATGTTGAAACCGGCCTTTATATTCGACGGCCGAAATCTTTTAGATAAAGAAGCACTTGAAAAAATCGGATTCGTTTACCAGGGAATCGGTTCCTAGTGAAAAAAGTATAACTAATAAAAAAGCCTTTCTTATTTTAATATAGGAAAGGCTTTTTCCTTTTTTAATGATCATTTTTAAAGAGCAGAAAAAAAATAGAAAAATAGTTTTCTTTTAAAAATAACGAGTACTTTTGTTGCTCACAATTGTAAGTATGTTAGAATCTTTAATAACATCGAAAACCCGATTGCGGTTGTTGCTTAAATTCTTTATCAATGCTGCTAATCACGGACATTTGAGAGGATTGGCTGAGGAGTTCAGTGAGTCAACCAATGCAATACGTAAAGAACTGAACAACCTTTCGGAAGCCGGTTACCTGGAAAAAGAAGCTGTTCGGAATACAATCTCGTATCGGGCCAATACCAATCATCCGCTTTTTTCGTTACTTCAAAGTGTTGTAAGAAGAACAATAGGACTCGATACGATTGTTGCTACAATATTGGAACGAATGGGAGCTGTAAAAAAAGTGTATTTAGTTGGTGATTATGCAGAGGGGAGAGACACCGGAACGATTGAAGTGGTATTAGTAGGCGAAATGCTAAATGAAGAATATGTCGATCAGTTAGCCTATAAAATTGAAGGAGAAATTAAACGAAAAGTAAGATTTATACTGGCGGATAATTTTGATAAAAAAGGATTATTGCTTTTTGGAAGTGAAGATTAATCTTTGCTAATCCTATGCGATTGTCCGGTAGAATAGTTGAACAACAACTTTTAAACCTGAAAAAACGATTTAAAATGAGCAAGCTTTTAATTACCGGCGGAGCGGGTTTTATCGGATCCAATCTGGTTGAATATTTTCTGAGTAAAAACCATACCGTGGTTTGCCTGGACAATTTTTCAACCGGTTACAAACATAATATTGCGCCTTTTTTGAACCACCCTGAATTTACACTTATTGAAGGTGATATCCGGGATCTGGCAACTTGTAAAAAAGCTGTAGAAGGAGTTGATTATGTATTGCATCAGGCCGCATTAGGATCGGTGCCGCGTTCTATTGATGATCCGATTACGACAAATGAAGTCAATGTGTCCGGTTTTCTAAATATGCTGGTAGCTGCCAAAGATGCCGGAGTTAAGCGATTTGTATATGCCGCAAGTTCGTCGACTTATGGTGATTCTGAAAGTCTGCCGAAAGTAGAAGATTGTATAGGGAAACCGTTGTCGCCCTACGCAATTACTAAATATGTAAACGAATTATATGCTGATGTTTTTAGTAAAACATACGGAATAGAGACAATCGGGTTGCGCTACTTTAATGTTTTCGGAAGAAGACAAAATCCGAACGGAGCTTATGCGGCTGTTATTCCGAAGTTTGTTATGCAGTTTATGAATCACGAAAGTCCGGTGATTAACGGTGACGGTGAATTTTCAAGAGATTTTACCTATATCGACAACGTAATACAAATGAACGAACGGGCACTGAAAACCACTGATAAAGCGGCTGTAAATACAGTGTATAATACAGCTTATGGTGATAGAACAACATTAAAGCAACTGGTAACCTATTTAAAAGAATACCTTTCGGAGCAGGATCCGGAAATTGCCGATGTTGCAATCGTATACGGACCTAATCGTGCCGGTGATATACCACATTCTCTGGCAAGTATTGATAAAGCCAAAACATTATTAGGGTATGCACCCGAATATTCAATAAAAGAAGGATTAAAAAAAGCCGTTTCCTGGTATTGGGAAAACTTAAAATAAAATTATCGAACGATTTACATGGAAACTAAAATTGCTGTTATAGGTTTAGGATATGTAGGCTTGCCACTCGCAAGATTATTCGCTACAAAATATGCTGTTGTTGGTTTTGATATCAACCGGAAAAGAATTGAAGAACTGAATTCCGGAATAGATACAACACTCGAAGTTGATGAAGCAACGTTAAAAGAAGTATTGGTTAATCAGGATAACAATACCGGAAAAGGATTGTTTTGTTCGGCCGATCTGAAAGATATAAGTGATTGTAATTATTATATAATTACCGTTCCGACTCCGGTAGACCGACACAATCGCCCGGATTTGACACCGCTTTATAAAGCCAGTGAAACAGTCGGGAAAGTGCTGAAAAAGGGTGATATCGTAATTTATGAATCTACCGTATATCCGGGTGTTACAGAAGAAGAATGCGTGCCGGTATTGGAAAAAATATCAGGATTAAAATTCAATGATGATTTTTTTGCCGGATATTCTCCGGAACGAATCAATCCGGGAGATAAACAACATACCGTTGAAAAAATCCTGAAAATTACTTCCGGTTCAACTCCGGAAATCGGACAAAAAGTAGATGAGCTATACAATAGTGTAATCATTGCCGGTACCCATTTGGCACCCACTATAAAAGTAGCTGAAGCCGCTAAAGTGATCGAAAATTCACAACGTGATATTAATATTGCTTTTGTCAACGAACTGGCTAAAATTTTTAATATTCTGGAAATAGATACGCAGGCTGTTTTAGAAGCAGCCGGAACCAAATGGAACTTTTTACCGTTCCGACCGGGATTGGTAGGCGGACATTGTATCGGTGTCGATCCGTATTATCTGGCACAGAAAGCACAGGAAAAAGGATACCATCCGGAAATCATTTTGGCCGGACGCCGTTTAAACGATAGTATGGGAGAATACGTAGCCTCTCAGGTGGTTAAGTTAATGATTAAAAAAGGCATTTCGGTTAACGGAGCACGTTTACTGATGATGGGAATTACCTTTAAGGAAAACTGTCCGGATGTTCGAAATACCAAAATTGTGGATGTAATCCATTCATTAAAAGAATACGGAATTACAGTGACGGTATATGATTGTTGGGCGAATGCCGATGAGGTAAGACATGAATATAACATTGAAATGACAACCGAATTGCCGGCAGAAAAATTTGATGCGGTAGTTTTAGGTGTAAGTCATAAAGAATTTTTAACCGTAGATTTTAAATCATTACAGGCAGAAAATAGTATTCTGTATGATGTAAAAGGAGTTTTAAAAGAAAAAGTAGACGGCTGTCTGTAAAGAATACAAAAACAACTCGAAGTAAAACGAGTTCAATGAGACGGGAGAGCGTCAGGATTTACAATTAATAATACTATTTTGATAAAAAGATTATTGCAAAATAAAGAGCGGTTTTTTCTGTTGCTGTCACAAATTGTGATTGCAGTTATCGGTTTGGTAACAGGTAAAATTATTGCTATTTATTTTACACCCGCTGATTTCGGATTATTTAACCTGCAATTTGCAGTGTATACTTTCTTCATGACATTATTGGTGTCTCCTTTTATCCAGTATATGAAAACGGTTTCGAAAACACTTTTGCCCAAATTGGGATACCAGTTTTTTCTTTACCTCGCGATCCTGTTGATGATCGTTTTTTATAGTGCTCTTTTAATCGTCTTTGCATTAAATTACGGTATCGATTATTATTTATTCCTGATTCTGGCGATTATGATTCCGTCGAATTTATTGTTTAATCTGATTTCGGATTACTTTAATATTCAAAACCGATTGAATTTGTTTTCAGTTAGTAATCTGCTGAAAAATTTAGGCGGTTTACTCTTTTTAGGAGTTTTATTCCTGATCAATTATAAATATTCCGATGGTTCCTCAATATTATGGTTGGTTCAGGTAATTGGTTTCTTAATCGGAGGACTTTTGTTTTTACCGTATTACCGGTTTAAATTTTCAAATGTTTACAAAGTCTCCTTTAAAAGATTCTTCAAAAAATATAGCGTTTATGCCTGGCCATTGACAATATTGGCGTTTTGGTCGTGGATGAATAACTACTTCGACCGGTTTGCGATCGAGTATTATTTAGATGTTAAAGAAGTAGGGATATACAATGCCAATTATACGGTCGGATCTAAGTTTTTTATCCTTTTAAATCCGTTTTTCCTGACCTTATTGATTCCGAATGTATATAATAAAAATACGATTCAGGTAAGGAAAGCAGCCATAAATAAATACGCGAAACTCTATACGCTAGCTTCGATACCGGTTTTATTGACAATATACCTTTTAAAAGACTTTGTCGGTAAGTTGCTGTTATCAGAAAGCTATCAATCCGGATTTTATCTGATCTTCTGGATCGCTTTAGCATACTTCTTTTTAACACTGGTTTATTTGTATGAGACTATATTTTATGCCGAAAGTAAAACAAAAGTTATCTTATACAGTAACATAATATCAGCCATTTTTAATGTATTGCTAAATGTATTATTAATACCGATTTATGGTTTAAACGGAGCTTTTATGGCTACTTTAATCGCATTTGGTATTCGGTTTATTGTTATACAATATTATTATAGAAAGTTATGAAAATTGCAATTATAGGTTCAGCCAAGTTTGACAGTCTGGAGTTTCATATCCAGGATGAATTGTTGGTTCAGGGGCATGAAGCCAAAATCTTCGATTATGAATCGGTCTTTTCAGGAAGAATGGATATGGGACTGTCGTTGATCAGTACGGCTTATGTGGACAAGAAAAACCGAAAATTGCTAAAAAATATATTGGCATTTGGCCCTGATTTTGTAATAGGCGTATACCGGCATATTCATCCTTTTGTGGTAAAAGCCATCAAACAGGAAAATATCAGGATAATTCATGTCAATCCGGATCAATTAACAACACTTCAAAATCAGCAATTATTCGTAGAACCTTATGATGTTTATTTTACAAAAGATCCTTATATGGTGAGCTTTATGAAGAATAAACTCAATCTGAATGCACGATTGTATTCGGAAGCGTTTAACGACAGAATTCATAAAAGACCAATTATGGATGCAATGGAATTGGAAAAAGAAATTGATATCGATGTTCTTTGTTTCGGAAACTTATATCCTTACAGAAACCGAATGTTGCATTTGCTGAAAGAAGATGGAATTAAGTTGACTTTGTTCGGAAATAAAGCCAAATATTTTGATCCGTTTCTGGAGACTGAGTATCAGAACAGAGGGATTTACGGAGAAGAAAAAGCAAAAATCCTAAATGGTGCAAAAATCGTATTCAATAATTTTCACTATGCCGAAATTGAATCGGTAAATAATAAATTTTTTGAGATTAGCGGAGCCGGAGCATTTCAGATTTGTGATTACAAACCGATTTTAAAAGAATTGTTACCGGTTGATCCGAAATTGGTCAGCTTTGAAAGTATTGATGAGGCCAAAAAGCTAATGCATTTTTACTTAAACAAACCGGAAAAACGCTATGAATTACGAGATATTATCCTGAATCATTTCAAGGAAAATTATACTTATAAACAACTGATAAAAACTATTTTGGAGTAAAGAATGGATTTTAAACTATCAAATAAAGCCTATATCTTAATTAAATCCTTTATCTGGGTTTTTTATCTGTTTTTTCTGGTCTATTTTTTTAATGGCGAACATTATAATGAAATTGTAATCAGTGTTTTGTTATGTGCTCTGGTAATCCAGATGACGTTGATTTCATTTGTCGATAACTGGTACCGGAATAAAAGACCGACCTTACTCGATTGGTTCCGGCTAACGACCTTTTTTGTTTTGATAATCAATTTTTTTGGAATCATAAAAAATATAAACCGACAGGAAAATTTTAACGGTTACATTCTTAAACCGGAATTTATTTTACTGGGAATAATAACCATATTAACAGGATTATTTGCCTTAAAAATCAGTGAGTTTTTATATGTGTTGCAACATCGTAAATCCGGAGGTAAAAAAAATCCGGAGGTAAAAATAATATATGATCTTCGAAGCCCGAATCTCTTTTTTCTGTTTACAATAGCTTTAGCCTTTATTCAGATTTATCTGGTATTAAGCGGACAGGTGGGATATGGGACTTTTCAGGAAAATACGACTTCGGATCTTTCGTTTTTATTTCAGATTGTATTTATTCTTACCAATTTATTTTTAACCGTATTAGCCATTTTTAAATACCAATATGCTACGAAAAACAAATATCTCGGAATTGTATTTTGGTTTTTCTTCTTTATACAGGTGTTGTATGGCTTTTTAACCGGAATGAAAGAAGCGATAATTGTTCCCGTTGTTATTGTGTTGATTCCATATTTGCTGGCCGGAAGAAAACTGCCTAAAAAATTAATATATATAGGTTTTATAGCGCTTTTATTGGTTTATCCTTTGAATAATAATTACAGAGATATTCTTAACGGCTATCCGAATCTGAAAAAAAATGAAGCTTTTGGATTGGCATTAGCTAAAACAATGGAACTTAGCTTTTCCGAAAATGTGAATCAGGGTAGTGAAAATTTTTCAGACCGGCTTTCGTTATTTCCATATCTGATTTATGCAGTTGAAAAAGAAGGAGAATGGAAGCAATATAAACACATGGATCGTTATGTGTATCTGCCGGTTGCATGGATTTTGCCGAGATTTGTAATCCCTGACAAACCGAAATCAGAAAACGGAGCCATTTTAAATGAGATGATTTTCGGATATTCAACCAATTCGTTAACCGTTACAACTTACGGATGGGCCTTTTTGGAAGGTGGATTGGTATATGTCTTTTTTGCCTTTTTACTGTTTGGTTTTTTTATCTCCTATTTTCAGTATAACCTGGGCGTTACTAATTTTTTCGGATTGCTTTTATACATCGGAATATTGGTCAGTTTATTAAAAGTAGAAAGTGATATTTACTTTATAATAACCGCTGTTTTGCATCAGATATTGATCTGCTTTTTGTTCTATAAGTTTATGATTAAAAAACAAGTACTAACAAAAACGAGGCAAGTATCATGAATAAGACCGGATTAGTATATAGAAGCCCGCAAAACAAACGCTATAGTATAGAAACGTTGTTTAGCCCGCTGGATCAAGATGATGAAATCGAGAAAATTGTATTGCCGGAGAATTTAAATTCATTTGGAAACTTAATCCGAATTATCCGTTTTGGAGTAAAGATTAAACCCAAACTCATTCATATTACCGGTGATGTCCATTATCTTGCTTTTCTGTTGTTCTGGAAAAAAAGTATTATAACGATTCATGATTTAAACCATTATGAAGAATTACAAGGAATCCGAAAGTTTATATATGGGCTAATCTGGTTTTATTTGCCGTTGAAAGCAGCCAAAAAGATTGTAGCAATATCTCCTTATACAAAAGAACAACTGCAAAAACATTTCCGGATTAAGGAACAGAAAATTGTTGTTATTCCGAATTCGTTTTTAAAGTTTGAAACAACGGCATCCGATGTTGTGGAAAAAGATAAAAATAACTTTCAGATACTCTGTATCGGAGGTAATACAAATAAAAATATCGGACGTTTAATAGAAGCGATAGAAGGTGTTGAAGGTGTTTCAGTCCGAATCATCGGAAAACAGAATCCCACCATAATGGATCAATTGAAAAGTAAAAAAATCAACTATTCGATTGTATCCGATTTATCAAGAACGGAATTGGAGGCAGAATATAAAGCTTCGGATGTTTTATACTTTGCTTCAACAAAAGAAGGTTTCGGATTACCGATTCTTGAAGCGCAATCATTAGGAATTCCGGTGATAACTTCCACTACAACGGCAATGCCTTATGTAGCCGGTACCGGAGCCATACTAGTCGATCCTTATAATATAGAATCGATTCGAAAGGCACTATTATTATTGATCAATAAAGAAATAAATAGTGACGATTTAAAAGAAAAGGGATATAAGAATACGGAACGATTTTCTGAATCCAATTTTATAAAAGCATATAAGAATCTATATAAATCAATGCTATAGTGAAAATATTTTTCCCCATTGGTGCATTTTATCCTTCTCAAATAGGAGGGCCGTGTAATACGGTGTATTGGCATACCTGCGAATTAGCGAAACAGGATATTGCAGCTCAGGTTGTGACAACAACAATAGGAATAAAAGAAGGACAGGTAAAAAGTGATACAGCTTATTCCGAAAAATGCGGAACGGTATATTACGGCAAAGGCGGATCCGGAAACCCGCGTACGATAATGGAAGCCCTAAAAAGCGTTAAGAAAAATGACTTGATTCATTTAAACAGCCTGTTTAACCTGTTATCAATAATCGTGTTTTTTTATACGCGGACTTTCGACCGTAAAAAACAAATCATATGGTCGGTTCGGGGAGAATTAAATCAGGGAGCCTTAATTTATAGCCGTAGAAAAAAGAAGCTGTTATTGTTTTTTTATAAAAGAATGTGCAAAAACGTAGTGTTTCATTGTACATCCGAACAGGAAGCAATCGATACAAAAGCAGTGTTTCAAAATGCGCAAATTATTCAGATTCCAAATTTGATCAAACCATCAGAACGCTTTTCGGAAGTCGTAAATGAAAAACAATTGCTTTATGTCGGAAGAATTCATCCCATTAAAGCCCTGCATAAAATTATAGAAGGATTAGCCTTAAGTCCTACATTTGTAACAACCAACGCGAAACTCGTTATTGTAGGCAAATACGAAGAAAGACACAAGTCGTATTATGAAAGTCTTTTAAAATTGGTTCAGGAAAAAAAACTGGAAGATAAAGTCGAATTTAAAGGACACTTGGTCGGTAAAGAAAAAGAACGAATCTATGCCAAATCCTATTTTACTTTATTAATGAGTGAAACGGAAAATTTTGGTAATGTTGTCGTAGAGTCGCTCAATCAGGGAACACCGGTTATGGCTTCGTTAGGAACACCATGGGGAATCCTGGAAAACTATAAATGCGGTTATCATATCGCTAACGATCCGGAGGTTATAGGACAACATATTGACAGACTCTTACAATTGGACTCGGAAACGTATGCCGAATTAAGAAAGAACGCTGTAAAATTGATTGAGAACGAATTTGATATAAAAACACAAATACATCGTTGGATTAACGAATATAAAAAGTACGCAAATGTTAAAAAATAAAACACTATTAATAACAGGAGGAACCGGTTCGTTCGGTAATGCTGTTTTGAACCGTTTTTTACATACCGATCATTTTAAAGAAATCCGCATTTTTTCACGCGATGAGAAAAAGCAGGATGATATGCGAAACCAGTTGAAAAATGATAAACTCCGGTTTTATATCGGCGATGTTCGGGATTATAATAGTATTGAAAGAGCTATGCGTGGTGTGGATTATGTATTCCATGCAGCTGCTTTAAAGCAAGTGCCTTCTTGTGAATTTTTCCCGATCGAAGCAACGAAAACAAATGTATTCGGCACGCAAAACGTAATCGATGCAGCAGCTGCTAACGGTGTGAGTAAAGTGATTTGCTTAAGTACTGATAAAGCGGCTTATCCGATTAATGCAATGGGAATTTCGAAAGCTTTAATGGAAAAAGTAGCAATTGCTGCTTCAAGGGATTTAAAAGATACAACGGTTTGTCTGACACGATACGGAAATGTGATGGCATCCCGCGGATCCGTTATTCCGCTTTTCCTGAAACAAATTAAAGAAGGACAACCGATTACAATAACCGATCCGGGTATGACACGTTTCCTGATGTCATTGGAAGAAGCGGTGGAATTAGTATTGTTTGCTTTCGAAAACGGAAATCCGGGCGATTTATTTGTCAATAAAGCACCGGCCGGTACCATTGGTGATCTGGCTCAGGCGTTAAAAGAAATGTGCAATGCCGATAATGAAATCAAAATTATCGGAACACGTCACGGTGAAAAATTATACGAAACCTTATGTACGCGTGAGGAAATGGTAAAAGCGGAAGATATGGGTGATTTCTATCGTATTCCGGCCGATAACCGGGATCTGAATTACGCTAAATATTTCTCGGAAGGAGAACAGGATGTCTCAAAAGTGGAAGACTATCATTCCCATAATACCGAACAACAGGATGTGGAAGGTATGAAACGCTTGTTGGCACAATTGCCGTTAATCCGAAAAGAAGTTTTCGGAGAGGAAATTTAATAAAGAGAATGATGAAACCGCAACTATTTAAAGGCGATCTTTTTTCGGACACAAGAGGAAAACTATCATTTAATAACGGATTTGATGCTTCGGTTATTAAACGAATTTATTGCATAGAAAATACGGATACGGAATTTATAAGAGCGTGGACAGGTCATCGTATTGAACAACGATGGTTTGCCGCAACTTCAGGAAAATTTGAGATTAAACTGATTGAAATTGATAATTGGGATAATCCAGGCAAAAACCTGACACCGTTCTGTTTTGAACTCAGCGAAGGTGCATTGGATATCGTACACGTTCCCGCAGGATATGTGAGCAGTATTCAGGCGATAGAAGAAGGCTCTAAATTATTGGTAATGGCCGATTATCTTTGGGGAGAAGTTAAGGACGAATACAGATTTGATAAAGACTATTTTGAACAATAAACAACTACAATGCTAAAAGTTGGTATCACAGGACAAAAAGGGTTCGTAGGAACACACCTTTTTAATACAATAGGATTATATAACGAAGAATTCGAACGTATCGAATTTCAAAAAAACTTTTTTGAGAATAACGAAGCATTAGATGCTTTTGTAGCACAGTGTGACGTAATTGTTCATTTGGCTGCAATGAACCGACATGAAGATCCGGAGGTGATTTATACTACCAACGTAGAATTGGTTCAAAAGTTGGTTGCGTCATTACAACGAACAGGAAGCAAGGCTCACGTATTGATGTCGTCGTCGTCTCAGGAAGTGCGCGATAATTTATACGGAAAATCGAAGAAAGAAGGACGCGAATTGTTAAGTAATTGGGCGGATGTAGTCGGAGCTACGTTTACCGGAATGGTAATCCCAAATGTTTTCGGACCGTTCGGACAACCGTTTTACAATTCGGTGGTAGCTACTTTTTCGCATCAGATAACAAACGGTGAAACACCGCAGATTCAGATCGACGGCGATTTAAAGTTAATTTATGTTGGCGAACTGGCTAATGTGATTCTGCAAAAAATCCGCGAAAAGAAACACGAACCGTATTGCAATGTGGAGCATACGGCTGAGGCCAAAGTTTCCGAAATTTTAAGATTATTAAAAAGCTATAAGGAACTATATCAGGATAAAGGAGAAATTCCGGAGTTGCATAATACATTCGAATTAAACTTGTTCAATACCTATCGTTGTTATATGGATATTAAAAATTATTTCCCAGTTAAGTTTACACAGCACACGGATCCGAGAGGTTCTTTTGTTGAGGTAATCCGATTGGGAATAGGCGGACAAGTATCGTTTTCAACAACTGTTCCGGATATCACAAGAGGAAATCACTATCATACCCGAAAAATTGAACGCTTTGCCGTAATCAAAGGAAAAGCACTGATTCAGTTGCGAAAAATAGGAACCGATGAAGTGTTGGATTTTTACCTGGACGGAGAAGAACCGGCTTATGTGGATATGCCGATATGGTATACACATAATATAAAAAATATAGGCGAGGAAGTATTGTATACAAACTTCTGGATTAACGAACCGTATAATCCGGAAGATGCCGATACCTATTTCGAAAATGTATAATTTGGATTTGGAAAAATAATAAAAGATGACAAAGTTAAAAGTAATGACGGTCGTGGGAACGCGCCCGGAAATAATACGTTTATCCAGAGTAATGGCTGCATTAGATCATTCTGAAGCAATTGATCATATTTTAGTGCATACCGGACAGAATTATGATTATGAACTGAATCAGATCTTTTTTGATGATCTGGGTATTCGTAAACCCGATCACTTTTTAAATGCTGCCGGTGCAACTGCAACCGAAACAGTGGGACAAATCCTGATTAAAATTGATCCGTTACTGGAAAGTGAAAAACCGGATGCCTTCTTGGTTTTAGGGGATACCAATAGTTGCCTTTGTGCTATCCCGGCTAAAAAAAGACATATTCCGATCTTTCATATGGAAGCCGGAAACCGTTGTTTTGATCAGCGTGTACCGGAAGAAACAAACCGTAAGATTGTAGACCATGTATCGGATATCAACTTAACCTATAGTGATATTGCAAGGGAATATCTGTTGCGTGAAGGTTTACCGGCTGACAGAATTATTAAAACCGGATCGCCAATGTATGAAGTACTGATGCATTATCTGCCGTCAATCGAGCAGTCGGATGTATTGGATCGCCTGAAATTGGAAGAACGTAAGTTTTTTGTGGTATCATCACACCGGGAAGAAAACATCAACAGCGAGAAAAATTTTAACGGTTTGATGGAAGCCTTAAACCGTATCGCCGAAAAATACCAATATCCGATTATTGTGAGTACGCATCCTCGTACCCGAAACATGATCGAAAAGAAAAATATTAAAATGCGCCCGGAAGTTCAGTTCTTGAAACCGTTAGGCTTTAATGATTATAATGCACTTCAGATGAAATCTTTCGCTGTACTTTCGGATAGCGGCACAATTTCGGAAGAATCATCAATATTGAATTTCAGAGCACTTAATATAAGAGACGCACACGAACGTCCGGAAGCAATGGAAGAAGCCTCGGTGATGATGGTTGGCCTGGATCCGGAAAGAATTATGCAGGGATTAACACAATTGCAATATCAGAAAATCGGAAAAGAACGTAGTTTCCGACCGGTTGCGGATTATTCGATGCCAAATGTTTCGGATAAAATGGTACGTATCATTTTGAGTTATACAAGCTATATCAAACGGGTAGTTTGGGGAGAATAAACCGGGATTAAATAGAAAAAATAAATGAACATACTTTTTTTGACATTGGCCCGTATTACAACGTTAGATGAACGGGGTATTTACACGGACTTATTGCGAAAATTCAGAAATGAAGGGCATCATGTTTATATCGTTAGTCCTTTTGAACGCCGGGAAAAGAAAAAAACCGGAGTAGTTCAAGAATCAGGAGCGACAATTTTAAATGTGAAAACGTTTAATCTGCAAAAAACCAATCTGGTCGAAAAAGGGATCGGTACATTGGCGATAGAATACCAGTATCTCAATGCTATCCGGAATCATTTTGCAAATGAGAAATTTGATCTGGTTTTGTATTCCACACCGCCGATCACGTTCTCAAAAGTAATTTCATTTGTCAAAAAAAGAGATAATGCCTTTGCTTATCTTCTATTAAAAGATATTTTTCCGCAAAATGCAGTTGATATGAAAATGCTGCGGGAAAACGGGATTTTACATCGGTTCTTTAAACAAAAAGAAGAGAAGTTATATGCGTTGTCGGATACGATTGGTTGTATGTCTGATGCCAATAAAAATTATATTATCCGACATAATCCTAAAATAGCCGAATCGAAAATAGAGGTGAATCCGAATTCGATTGAACCGATTCGCGCTGAGATAACGACCGAAGAACGAATTGCAATCCGGAAAAAATATGAGCTACCGGTTAACGCCCGGATTTTAGTTTACGGAGGAAATCTTGGAAAACCGCAAGGTATCGGGTTTCTGTTGGAAACAATAAAAGCAACAACAGCTGAAGAAGTGTTTTTCTTGGTTGTAGGTTCCGGAACAGAATATGAAAGTATTCGTAAATGGTTTTCAGATCAGCAGCCGACCAATGCTAAATTGTTAAAAGGATTGCCTAAAAATGATTATGATACATTACTAAGAGCTTGTGATGTCGGATTGATTTTTCTGCATAAGGATTTTACGATACCGAATTTCCCGTCAAGGCTTTTGTCCTATCTGGAAATGGCAATTCCTGTTATTGCGGCAACCGACCCGAATACGGACATCGGACAGATTATAGAAAAGGAAAAATGCGGGCATTGGGTAATTTCAGGGGATAATACGCAAATGCAAAATGCGATTCAGGCTATATGTAGTAATGAAAACTGTGAAATGATGGGAGCAAACGGATGGAACCTGTTACAAAGGGAATATAAAGTAGATCACTCTTATGAACTCATCCAAAAAAGAATACAAAATGTATAAAAACGGGATTAAAAGGCTATTGGATTTTATAGCGGCACTAATTGGTTTTTTACTGCTTAGTCCGGTGTTTATTGTTGTATGTGTTGCGTTGTATTTTGCGAATAACGGTAAACCTTTTTTCTATCAAATTCGACCGGGGAAAAAGGAAAAATTATTCCGGATTATTAAATTCAAAACAATGAATGATAAAAAAGATCCGGACGGTAATTTGCTACCGGATGCTGATCGGATGACTCGTGTAGGAAGTTTTGTACGTAAAACATCACTAGATGAAATACCACAATTGTTAAATGTAATAAAAGGCGATATGAGTTTGGTAGGACCACGTCCGTTACTTCCGCAATATTTACCTTTGTATAATGAAACACAAAAGAAACGACATTGGGTTAAACCGGGGATTACCGGATGGGCACAAGTAAATGGTCGAAATGCTATTAGTTGGCAGCAAAAATTTGAATATGACGTATGGTATACCGAGCATATTAGTTTGGCACTTGACCTGAAAATTATGTTGCTAACAGTAAAAAAAGTGTTTATAAGAGAAGGAATAGCTGCTGAAGGAATGGCTACAACCGAAGCATTTAAAGGAAATTAAGATGAAAAATATAGCAATTATCGGTGCCGGAGGTTTCGGCAGAGAAGTAAAAACAATTCTTGATGATATTAATGCAAGAGAACCGGAATTTCAGTTTGTCGGTTTTTATGATGACGGAGTAGCAAAAGGAACAATAGTAAACGGCTATCCGGTCTTGGGAGGTGTTGAAGAATTAAACGCTGTTTCGGAACCGTTGTGTATTGCTATGGGTATTGGTGATCCTAAATTAAAAATGAAGATCGTCGGAAAAATAAATAATTCCAATATTCAATATCCTACAATAGTACATCCTGGAGCCATTATCGGAAAAGATGACGTAACTATTGGACAAGGTACAATCATTTGTGCCGGATGTATCCTTACTTGCAATATTAATATTGGAGCATTTGTTACATTAAACCTGATGTGTACAGTTGGACATGATACCCGAATCGAAGCTTTTTCATCTTTTATGCCGGCTGTTAATATTTCCGGGGAAGTACTGATAAATGAAAAAGTTTATGTAGGTACCGGTGCCAAGATTATTAATCAACTGGAAATTGGTACCGAAACTATTGTAGGAGCTGGAGCTGTCGTCTCCCGATCCCTTCCTGAAAAGTGTACAGCTGTAGGTATTCCGGCAAAACCGATCAAGTTTCATGAATAAACGTTTAAAGAAGGTAAATCAATTCTAAGATTGTAAATCTTGAATTTTATGATAAAGAGGCTTTTTGATATTGTTTTTGCATTGCTTTTACTGATTGCTTTTTCCGGCATTTTAGTGCTCACATGGTTGATCTCAGCCTGGGCAACACGATCCGGTGGAATTTTCCTTCAGCAACGAATCGGACAATATGGAAAACCTTTTACGATAATAAAATTAAAAACAATGCGTTTTCTTGCTGCCGACACAGATCAAGTCAAAGCAATAATTCCTCCGGTTTCCGCCTTTTTTCGAAAGTATAAACTGGATGAATTGCCGCAATTGATTAATATTTTGATCGGACAAATGAGTTTTGTGGGACCGAGACCGGATATTCCCGGTTATTACGACAAGTTGATCGGAGACGAACGTAAAATTTTAGAATTAAAACCCGGATTAACTTCAGAAGCGAGTATTAAGTACTCAAATGAAGAAGAAATATTAAAAAATATTCCCAATCCTGAGAAATTTAATGATGAGGTTATTTTTCCGGATAAAATAAAAATGAATTTGCATTATTATTATAATCGCAGCTTTATAGGGGATCTTAAAGTAATATTTAACACATTGTTACGTTTTTGTTAAAAATAAATATTATTTAAACAGGTTTTTTATATAATATTCAGGTTTTACCACACTATATAAATAAGTATAATGTTAACATTGAGAAAAGAATAATTATTTTTGCAAAAAGAATTGTTCTTTTTTTAAATAAATATGGAAAAAAATGAGTTCTGCTAAGATTTGGCTTTCTTCACCCCATATGGGCGGAACAGAGCAAAAATATATTAATGAAGCTTTTGAAAGTAACTGGATTGCTCCGTTGGGACCAAACGTTACCGGCTTCGAAAATACATTACAGGAATATCTGGGAGGTCAGGTTGAAGTTGCTGCTTTGAGCGCAGGAACGGCAGCGCTGCACTTATCGTTAATTATGCTGGGTGTACAACAAGGAGATGAGGTAATTTGCCAGTCGATGACATTTTCAGCTTCTGCAAATCCGATTGCCTATCAGGGAGCAACTCCTGTTTTTATCGACAGTGAACCGGAAACCTGGAATATGTGTCCAGTAGCATTGGAAAACGCAATTAAGGAGCGTATCGCTTTAGGGAAAAAACCAAAAGCAATTATTGCGGTGCATCTTTATGGAATGCCTTATAAAGCAGATGAGATTAACCGAATTGCTGAAGCCTACAACATACCGGTAATTGAAGATAGTGCCGAGGCTCTTGGAAGTACCTATAAAGGAAGAGCATGCGGAACTTTAGGAGAATTCGGGATTTTATCATTCAACGGAAATAAAATTATAACCACTTCCGGCGGTGGTGCTTTAGTAGTAAAAGATCCGGAATTAAAAAAGAAAACCATTTTCCTTTCCACACAGGCAAGAGATGAAGCACCTCATTACCAACATAGCGTAATCGGGTATAATTACAGAATGAGTAATATCTGTGCCGGTATCGGAAGAGGGCAGATGGAAGTACTGGACGAGCATGTGGCATTGCGAAGAAAAGTAAACGCATATTATGCCGAATACTTTAAAAATACAGAAGGTATAACCGTATTGCAGGAGCCTGATAATGATTATTTCTCTAATCATTGGTTAACGGCTATTCATATTGACCCGTCTGTTTACGGAAATACAGCTGCAGAGGAATTGCGTTTAATGTTGGAAGCCGATAATATTGAAAGCCGACCACTTTGGAAACCAATGCACCTGCAACCGGTGTTTGAAAAAGCACCTTATTACGGAGGAACGATAGCGGAAGATTTATTTAAAAACGGATTGTGTTTGCCATCCGGATCGAATATGACGGAAGCCGAAATAAAAAGGATTGGAACAGTTCTTGATAAGTTTTTTAAGACAAAACTTTCAGAAGCATTTTAATCCGTCTAAATCAGAAAAATTAATGAATAAAAATACAGTTGAACTTGAAAAATAGTGTGTTGCACGGTCTGTACTCTAACTTACAACAGGCCACATCAACTTTTAGGGAAGATTTTTCTTTGCAAAGTTTACGCTATTTGCCTAGATGGATTGTCTTGTTTATAGACATTACCGTCGTTATGATTGCTTCGGTGATCAGCTATTTCTTGTTGGATGGTTTAGGAATCCAGTTCCGACTTGCGTTGGATAAAGATAAGTTCATCTACGTGGTTTCCGTGTACCTTTCGGTAACCGTATTCTTCTTTTGGCTGTTCCGTACTTATTCCGGAATTATCAGACATTCAACTTTTATCGATGGTATTCGTTTGTTCTTTGCACAATCGTCTACCTTTCTGGTTATGTTTTTTATCAATGTCTATTTCGAACAGGCTATAGGCGATAAATTATTCCTGAATACCCGGTTGTTGCTTAATATCATTATCTCCTTTATGGGATTATTCCTGTATCGGATCGTAGTGAAACAAATTTTTGAGCATTATTTAACCGAGTCTAAAAAAATAAAACTGGAAAGAGCCGTGATTTACGGTACGGAGTCTAATGCAATTGCAGTAGCGAATGCTTTACGTACAGAAAGACCACAACGATTCAAGTTGTTAGGTTTTATTGATCATGATGAATCCAATACCACAAAAAGAATTCTCGATCTGCCTATTTATACAATTCGGAAGCGTGTACCGGTGATTTTAAGATCATTGGGTGCTAATACGTTGATCCTGGCAACGAATGACATGGAGGAGGATAAAAAGATGGAATTGGTGGATGAATGTTTGGAATACGGATTTAAAGTATACACAATTCCTGTTGTTGCCGACTGGTCTGATGCGAAAGATATCTCTAAAAAAGTAAAATCCATACAGATTGAAGATTTACTGGAACGGTTACCAATCAAACTGGACAATACGGCGATACAAAAGGAAATAAATGACAGAACCGTTGTAATTACCGGAGCTGCCGGTTCCATCGGTAGTGAAATTGTCAACCAGGTAATTGCCTTTTCTCCTAAAAGAGTCGTGTTAATCGATCAGGCTGAAACGCCGTTATACCATTTAACACTGGAATTAAGTAAAAAGAAAACGGATGTAATGATCCATTCTTTTGTAGCGGATATACGGAATAAAAAAGAAATAGAATCCATATTCGCTAAATACAATCCGGATATTGTGTTTCACGCTGCTGCTTACAAACATGTTCCGATGATGGAAGATCACCCGATTCAGGCGGTCTTTACAAATGTAATGGGAACCCGAAATCTGGCCGATTTATCAGTTGCTTATAAAGTGGCAAAATTTGTAATGATCTCGACCGATAAAGCGGTAAATCCAAGTAATGTGATGGGAGCCAGTAAGCGAATCGCAGAAAAATATGTGCAGACATTAAATTCGCATTTGCATAGCAACGGATTAAAACAAACGAAATTTATTACCACCCGATTTGGAAATGTTTTGGGATCAAACGGATCTGTAGTACCATTGTTCAAGCAACAGATTGCAAATGGTGGACCGATAACGATTACACACCCGAAAATCATACGCTATTTCATGACAATCCCGGAAGCATGCCAGTTGGTATTGGAAGCCGGAGCAATGGGAAGTGGCGGTGAAATCTATATTTTCGATATGGGAAAACCGGTGAAAATTATAGATCTGGCCCGTAAAATGATTCGAATGGCCGGATTACAACCGGATAAGGATATTAAAATCGAATTTGTCGGATTGCGCCCGGGTGAAAAATTATACGAAGAACTATTAAATGATTCGTCTAAAACATTGCCGACACATCATGAGAAAATTATGGTGGCCATAGAAGTTTTTGATACGTTTGAATCAATCTCTCAATCCGTAGATTTATTAATCAA
Organism: Flavobacterium cerinum; assembly: GCF_024496085.1. Classification (NCBI taxonomy): domain Bacteria; kingdom Pseudomonadati; phylum Bacteroidota; class Flavobacteriia; order Flavobacteriales; family Flavobacteriaceae; genus Flavobacterium; species Flavobacterium cerinum. The sequence goes on from NZ_CP101751.1 coordinate 1,695,163, forward strand.
TATGACCGAAGAAGGGCAGGAATTGTCCAGTATTGTAATGCAAATGAAAACCATTGTGCCGGAATTCAGAAGTATGAACTCTTCGTTTTCGACTTTGGATGTTAATTAAAAATCAAACGCGTATTTTTGCGCAAAATTTATTATTTATGGAAGGAATTTCTCGTTTTTTTTGTTTTATGGCTATAGGAGCTCTTTTATTTTTGTCCTCCTGCGCACAAAAAAAAGACATTGTTTATTATCAAAATATTGACCAGTTTTCAAGAGAAGGATCTTCCATAACATTTGAACCTAAATTACAACCGGACGATTTGTTGATGATTATTGTATCGGCAGAAAACCCGGAAGTTGCGGCACCTTTTAATCTCTATGCCGTTACAATACAAAACACTGCCGAAACTGCCGCAAGTCAACCGCGTCTTCAAACGTATCTGGTTGACTCAAACGGTGAAATTTCCTTTCCGGTTATCGGAAATATCAAATTGGGCGGATTAACCCGAAGTGAAGCCATGACTAAATTAAAAGGCCTGTTAGGGAATTATATTAAAAACCCGACTGTCAATATGCGGATCCTGAATTATAAAGTAACCGTTCAGGGAGAAGTAGTCAGACCGGGAACTTATCCGATTCAGTCGGAAAGAATCACCTTACCGGAAGCGTTGAGCCTGGCGGGCGATCTTACGGTTTACGGCAAACGAAATAATATTCTTGTGATTCGCGAAATGGAAGGAAAAGTAACGACAACACGTATTGACCTGACGAATCCTGACTTTATTAATACGCAATTCTATTACCTGAAACAAAACGATGTGGTTTATGTGGAACCGAATAAAACCAAAGTCAACTCATCGGTAATCGGACCTAATATTACAGTAGCTATTTCAGCAATTTCTTTATTAATAACCATCGTTGCCCTAACGACAAGATAATTATAGATGAATCAGGAATTTAATACTATCGACGAACAGAATGACAGCAGCTTTTCCATCAGGGAACAAATTGATAAATACCTGATTTACTGGCACTGGTTTGCTGTTGGCGCAGTAGTGGCACTCGTAGTTGCTTTTCTTTACTTACGTTATTATACCACGCCCAATTACAAAGCAGTAGCGACTATTTTAGTTAAAGATGATAAAAAAGGAGGTATTGCTTCTGAATTGGCTGCCTTTTCCGATATCGGTATGCTAACCGGTGTAAAAAGTAATGTCGATAATGAAGTAGAGGTTTTGAAGTCCCGAACACTGGTTGAAAATGTAGTGAAACGACTTGACCTGAATATTTATTATATCGCTGAAGGAAGAGTTAAATCGACATTCCTGTATAAAAAAGCACCGATTGAAGTGGTGTTTCTGAATAAAAAAGATGACTTCTATAAAAAAGAATTCAACTTTATAATAGAAAATCATTCCGATAATAAATTTACGATTTCGAATGAAGATAAAAAATTGGGGGAATATGCTTTTGGAACTACAATAAAATCAGAAGCAGGTGATTTTATCGTTAAGAAGAATGATGCTTATTCGGAACTCAATCATGATAAAACAGTTAAGTCTTCACTTACAAGAGTGAAAATAGTACCGTTGACAAAAGTGACGGAAAGCCTTAAAGCGCGTTTAATGGTTAGTCCGTTGAGTAAAAATACCAGCGTGATCGAATTGTCGTTAACCGATCCTGTAAAAGAAAAATCAGAAGATTTTTTAGATGCTTTGGTTAGAATGTATAATGAAGATGCTATAGCAGATAAAAATTTTATCTCCGAAAATACATCCCGTTTTATCTCGCAACGTTTAGAATTGATTACGCAGGAACTGGACGGTGTTGAGAAAAATGTAGAAGGTTATAAAAAAGAAAATAAAATCACTGATATTGCTTCTGAAGCCGGATTGTTTCTTGAAAATGCCAGCCAGTATGAAAAGAATGTTATAGAAACCGAAACCCAGATGAAAGTGGTGGCTTCTATGAAAGATTTCCTGAAAAACAGTAAAAAAGGAGACCTGCTACCGAGTAATCTTACTACTGACGCTACGGCTTCATCATCCATCGATGATTATAATAAACTGGTACTGGAAAGAAACCGTATATTAAAAAGTTCGACACCGAATAACCCGGTGATTATTGCACTGGATGAAAAAATTGCTGCGCTGAAAATAAGTGTTGATGAAAGTCTTGCCCGAATGCAATCGGCTTTAACAATTAAAAAACGGGATTTAGATCGTCAGGAAGGATTGTTGGGAGGACGTATCTCCCGTATTCCTACTCAGGAAAGAGAGTTTAGAGTATTACAAAGACAACAGCAAATAAAAGAGTCCCTATACTTATACTTATTACAAAAAAGAGAAGAAACCGCAATTTCTTTAGCGGTAACAGCTCCGAATGCAAAAGTTATTGATGCGGCCAAAGCTTCGGATATACCGGTTTCACCTAAAAAAAATATGATTTATTTAGGAGCATTACTGATCGGTTTGCTAATTCCTTTCGGTATTGTTTATTTGATGGATTTGTTAGACACGAAAGTGAAAACACGTCAGGATATAGAAGCGAAAATCAAAGCACCGTTTTTGGGCGATATACCACAGTCGCTTTCGGCTAATGAATTAATAACAACGACAAGTAGAAGTAGTGCTGCCGAAGCATTACGAATCGCCAAAACGAATCTGGAATTTATGTTGAATCATGTTCCGGAAGGACAAGCTAAAACAATTTTCCTGACATCAACATTCCCGAAAGAAGGGAAGACGTTCATTACGGCGAATATTGCGGCTACAATTGCATTGTCCGGAAAAAAAGTATTACTGATCGGTATGGATATCCGTAACCCGAGACTAGATGATTATATCACGATTCCGGCTAAAGGATTGACCAATTATCTATCGTCTAAAGAAGATAATATTAATGACTATATTATTAAACATAGCGGTTTTGAAGAGTTTTATGTATTGCCTTCCGGGGTGATTCCTCCGAATCCTGCAGAATTACTGATGAGTAAAAAGGTAAATGCACTTTTTGATCAGTTAAAAAAAGAATACGATTATATTGTCGTGGATACCGCTCCGGTAAGTTTAGTAACCGATACATTGTTAATCGCACATCTGGCAGATGTATTTATTTATGTAATTCGTGCCAATTATCTTGATAAGCGTATGCTGAGTGTACCGCAAACAATCTATAGAGAGAAAAAACTACCAAACATGTGTTTCTTGTTAAATGACACAGATACCACTAAAGGTTACGGTTATGGATACGGTTACGGTGCCGATATCGAAGAAGAAAAACCATGGTGGAAAAAACCATTTAGCAGATAATAAAATACAATCATAAAAAAAGCCCTTTCATATTATATAAAAGGGCTTTTTTAGTTTTTATTGGAAAAAGACGTTTCGTTTCATCGCAGCAACAAGAGGTTGCTCGTCGACTTTTATCTTTTTAGAAAAAGAGGCAATGTGATTTTTATGATGAATATCCGAACCGGTAAAATCAATCATATCATTTTTAAATAATTTTTCAACGGCTTTAGTAACATGTTCACCATAGTATCCAACTGTTGATAGCAGGTTAGCCTGGAACAAACAACCGGCTTTTTTTAGTTTGTTATAAGCCTCAAAATTATTATGGTAAAAATTATAACGTTCGGGATGAGCCAATACAGGTTGATAACCGGTCACTTGTAGTTCGAATAAAATATCGAATAACTGAATCGGCGGATTGATATAGGACATTTCTACTAGAACGTAGTTGTCTTTTAAAGTAAGCAACTTTTCGTTTTGAAACAATTTAACAAAGGTATCATCCAGCATGTATTCCGAAGCTGCTTTAAGATTCAGAGAGGTTGAATGCTCGGGTAAAAGCTGTCGGACTTCATCTAATTTATTTTCAATCCCTTTACGGGTATTCTCCCAAACGGAACTACAGGTATGTGGCGTGGTGATCATTTGGGAAAAACCTAATTTCTGACACGATTCCAATAAGTAAGAAGTATCTTCAACGGTTTGAGCTCCGTCATCAATTCCGAAAAGTAAATGGGAATGAATATCGATATATCCCTGAGGTATAATTTCCTCTAAATGAGGTTTGGATTTGAAAAATGATAACATAATGCAAATATAACCATTTCATGATGGATTTTGAATGTAAATACAACGATAAAAAATAGGTATGTGGTAAAGAAAAGGTAATTTGAAGGACTTTATTTGCCTAAATTTGATTCCGTTTAAAATAATAGAATAAGTTTGCAAACTATTAACATTATAACTAGTAATAATAACCATTGAAAGATATAATTCTAAAAGCCGAACATATTTCCAAACAATATCGATTGGGAACGGTTGGAACCGGAACTTTAAGTCATGACCTGAACAGATGGTGGCACAGAATACTGGGTAAAGAAGATCCCTATCTTAAAATTGGAGATATTAACGATCGATCCCAGAAAGGGAGTAGTGATTATGTATGGGCATTACACGATATCAATTTTGAAGTAGAAAAAGGAGAAGTACTGGGAATCATCGGGAAAAACGGTGCCGGAAAGTCAACACTGCTGAAAATTCTGTCCCGGGTAACGGCGCCAACTACCGGAGTTATTAAAACCAGAGGTCGTATTGCCTCCTTACTTGAAGTAGGAACCGGTTTTCATCCGGAAATGACCGGTAGGGAAAATATTTACCTGAATGGCTCAATATTGGGAATGACACGGGAGGAAATTACGTCCAAAATAGATGAAATTATAGCATTTAGCGGTTGTGAGCGTTATATTGATACGCCGGTAAAAAGATACAGTAGCGGAATGACGGTACGATTGGCCTTTGCTGTTGCTGCCCACCTGGAACCGGAAATTCTGGTAGTCGATGAAGTATTGGCTGTAGGTGATGCGGAGTTTCAGAAAAAGGCCATCGGTAAAATGCAGGATATCGCCAAAGGGAAAGGACGAACAGTACTGTTTGTAAGTCATAATATGGCAGCTGTAAAAAGTCTTTGTACTAAAGGGATTGTGATGGAACATGGCCGCGTAGTTTTTCAGGGTAGTGTAGACGATTGTATCGAAGAATATCTGAGAGAATCGCAACAAAGTGCCGCCAGACAATGGGAAAGTAACCATCCCGGATCAGAGAATTTCCGATTGTTAGGAGCTGAAGTTTTAAATCAGAACAAGGAAATCGCATTAAATCATATGATCTCAAATTCGGTAATGATCCGGTTTACCTATGAAGTATTGAAAGACGATTTACTGTTTACGCACGGTTTTAATTTGTTTAACAATCAGAATGTACACATACTCAGTTCACACGATAAGGATTCCGATACGTTGAATCAGCCACTGAAAAAAGGGATACATAGCAAAACCATAATAATACCGGGTAACCTTTTGTCAGAAGGAGGTTATACCTGTAGTTTTGCTATTATGCGATACAGCCCGTTTCATGTTGAATTCCACGAAATGGAAGCTGTAGGTTTTAATATTATTGATGAAATGGGAGAAAATACCGCCAGAGGAAATTACTCAGGGCGATTCCCGGGCTTGGTACGTCCGTTATTAAATTGGGAAAAAATATGAAAAAAAAATGGACAGGTGAACGCCTGGAAACATTTATATATAGTAGAGATACAGTTGATCATCTACATCGTTATGCCGTTGCGCAACCTTATGTAAAAGGAAAAACAGTTCTTGATATCGCCAGTGGAGAAGGATATGGAACTCATCTTTTAAGCGAAACAGCGGCCTTTGTTTATGGCGTCGATATAGATGAAAGTGCTGTGGAAGCAGCAAAACAAAAATACAAGAAAGAGAATGTTCGTTTCCAACAAGGAAGTACAAGTGCTATCCCATTGGATGATCATAGTATAGATATAGTGATCAGTTTTGAAACGATTGAACATCATGATCAACACGAAATGATGCTTTCCGAAATTAAACGGGTTTTACGTCCGGACGGAATATTGATCATATCAACTCCTGATAAATTATATTATTCGGACAAACGAAATTTTAACAATCCGTTCCACGTAAAAGAACTGTATCAGCATGAGTTTACGTCATTGTTGTCGAACTATTTTGGTAACCAACAATTACTGACGCAACACCATAGTAATGGAAATTCTTTGATAGCAGATGTAAAAAGTCAGAATGTGCCGAAATTTTTAACCGGAAATTACAATGCGTTACAACAAATCGATGTGCCGGGATTGTACCTGATTGCAATTGTTTCGGATAAATTATTTGATCATACAGATATTTCGATATTTGACGGCGGGAGCATTATTGAAAAGGAATACCAACAAAAAATAGCAGAAATTTATAATTCGAATTCCTACCGTTTCGGACATTTTTTACTTCTTCCGGTAAAGTGGGTAAAAAAAATCTTTAAACGATAAAATGCTCGCGATTGTAATCCCATATTATAAGATCGCATTTTTTGATCAAACGCTTTTATCATTGGCTAATCAGACAGATAAAAGGTTTAAAGTATATATTGGCGATGATGCCAGTCCGGATGATCCTTCGGAACTATTGAGCCGCTTTGAGGATCGGGTACCTTTTTATTATCATCGGTTTGCAACCAATAAAGGCGGAAGTTCGTTGGTTGAACAATGGAATCGTTGTGTCGGATTGACCGCAGGAGAAGAGTGGATCATGATATTGGGAGACGACGATATGTTGTCTGAAAATGTAGTAGCAAACTGGTACCGCGATTTTGAAGCGTTTGAAGGAAAAAGCAACGTTGTCCGGTTCGCCTCTCAGTTAATCTATGAACAGAATAAAACATTTTCTAAAGTGTTTACACATCCGGTTTGGGAAAAAGCCTCGGATGCCTGTTATCGAAAGATGAAAGGGAAAACCAGAAGCTCGCTTTCGGAATATATTTTTACAAAAGAAGTTTATACCAAATACGGATTTTATAATTATCCGCTGGCTTGGTATAGTGATGACAGGGCATGGGTTGAATTTACAGAAGAAAAAGCTATTTATGCTATAAATGATAGTGTCGTTTTGGTGCGAATTTCAGAGGAAAATATCTCAGGGCAAACCAATAATAAAGCAGAAAAAACCGAAGCGTGGAATCAATATGCAAAGGGATTTCTGTTAAAAAATCTTTGGCGTTTTAAAAAACAACAACGGTTTCGATTATTGTTGGAATATGAAATGGCAGCGAAAGAAAAAGGGAAAATGACAAAAGCAGAATGGTTTTCGTTAATAGCTTTGTATATAAAAGAAATGCGTTTTCTGCCTTTTGTAAAAGTGATAAGGCGATTTGTTCTGGATTTGTAATACAGAGATCAATGAAGGATGATATTTAATAGGAGAAAATAAACGGAATCAGTACTAAAAATGTATATTTGATCATACATTTTTTAATAATAATACAAGGCTTATTATAAATGCGAGTTGGTTTTAACCCACAAAAAAATAAGGAACAGCATCAGGATCATTACTTCCATCAGGTAATTCTTCCGGTTTATATTCCGTCCTTTGAAGGCTACTTCAAAGAAAGCTTTGCCATATTACAATATTGTATCGACTCGCTATTACGGACGATTCATTTTAAAACAACAATAACTGTCGTGAATAACGGAAGCTGTGATACGGTTGTCGTTTATCTCAACGAATTATTACAATCCGGAAAAATTCAGGAGCTGATTCATACCACTAATATCGGAAAAATGAATGCAGTTTTAAAAGGGCTTTCAGGAAATCGGTACGCATTAGTTACGGTGGCCGATGCCGATGTATTGTTTTTACCCGGATGGCAAAAGGCTACGTATCAGATATTGGAAAACTTTCCGAAAGCAGGAGCTGTTTGCCCTACGCCATCATCTCGTTCCTATAAAACCTTTACGAGTAATATTCTTTGGGACTATTTCTGGTCCGGAAAATTGAAATTCACAGAAGTAATCAATCCGGAAGGGTTAAAAGCTTTTGCTCATAGCGTAGGCAATGATGATTTCTATAATGAATATCAATTACAAAAATATCTGACAATTACAGAAAATAATTGTCGCGCAGTTGTGGGAGCCGGACATTTTTTGGCGACCTACCGAAAAGAAATATTCGGAGATATACTGCCAAAGTATACCAAATACAACTTAGGAGGAACCAGTGAACAGGATATACTGGATGTACCGGTTGTTAAAGCGGGGTATTATCGGTTGTCAACAGAAGATAATTACGCTTTTCATCTGGGAAATGTAAAAGAACCCTGGATGACAGATGCATTGGATAAAGTTAAAAATACACCGGTTACGGAAGTGAATCAACCCGATTTCAAAATCATAAAAGCTACCGGAGTAGGGTACTTTATAAAGATAAGATTGTTTTCAAAGATTATATTTCATAAAAGTATTTTATCTTTATTCTTTCGTTTTAAAGGATTGCCGACTCAGATGGTACAGACTTATTTGAAAAATTAAGAAAAGTGGAATGGTAGATAAAAATAAAATTGCAATTGTAACCACAGTAGCCAGTTTTAAACTGTATACAAAAACAGCCACTTTGTTTCCCGAAGGAATCACAAAAATTGTGATCGACGGAACGCAGGGAATGTATGGAATAGAAAGTATTCACTATATGTTCCGGAAATTAAAAAACAAAGGGGTCGAATGGATCATAATGGCTGATGAAGATATTTTCTTTTATGATTCCGAATTGATTTTTGAACTGATTGAACATATGAAATCCAATGATCTGGATATCTGTGGTGTAAGAGATGGTGGAATGATAGGTCATCGAAATAACAACCCTGAAGCGATTAATACTTTTTTTTCTGTTCTCAATTTTAAAAAAATTGCGGAAAAGTATAACCAAAAGGAAATAATGACGTACCAACGCTATTATCCGGATTTATATCAAAGTAAGGATTATACAGCGTTACCTTATAATTATGATGTTGCAAGTCTTAAGGAACCATACTATTGTTTTTATTTCTGGGCTCATCACAAAGGATATCAATTTCTGTATTTAGATACAATAAATCCGGTTGGAGATGATACGGTAGGTAATATAATCCTGATGCCCGACGGACGAAAAATAGCATTTCATAGCTGGTATGCCCGGGCTTATGAAGTATTTGAAGATCAGACACTTCGGATAGGTGGTTTTTTGAAAGATTTTAAAATAAACGACATAACGGTCGACTGGACAATGATCACAGTTTTGAAAGACAATCTTCATAACTGGAAAAAAAGATTCAGAAAAGTGATCAAAAAACTGATTAAGGCATCATGATTACCGTTATCTATCCCTATAGAAACCGCGAATTGGAACGTGTTAGGCGTTCGTTGGACTCCTTGAAAAACCAAACGGATACGAATTTTAAAACCATATTGGTCGACTATGGTTCGGATGAAACAACAACTCGTGCCTTACAGGAACTAATTAAACAGTATCCTTTTGTAGATTATCAGTACCTTTTTACCGGAGATCAACCCTGGAGCCGAAGCATTGCGTTGAATTATGCTATTCGGAGAGCAGATACGGAATATTGTTTTATGGCCGATATCGATATGATTTTTGCTCCGGATTTTATTGCTTTTGCTAATTTAAACAGTCGTCCGGATCAGGGATTATACTTTCCTGTCGGTTTCCTGTCCGAGGAAGAAAGCCTTTCCGAAAAATTATATGATCATTATAAAATAAAGTTCTCCAGCACCAGTGAAGCTGCGGGAATGTCACTGTTTCCGACAGAAAAATTGCATCAGGTTCGGGGATATGATCAGTTTTTTCATTTCTGGGGATCGGAAGATAACGACATTCATAATCGCTTGAAGAAAGTTGGATGTACAATCCGGTTTTGCGACGATAAGATTAGAATGGTACACCAATGGCATCCGAATTACAGACAAACAGAAACCCGTAAGCTAAACAGAGAATTACAACTGTCAGGTGTCGTGGAGTTGAATCAACAACATATGTGGTTTAACAGAAATCAGGAACTAACTGTTGTCAATTTCGAAAATTGGGGTATTGTAATTAGTGAAACCCAATATAAAATCCTTTCTACTTTGCCGGTGCAGAAAGTGACCAATAAAAAAAGTGAGATAGAACATTTGTTAACCGCTCGCTTCACCAAATTAAATGAAGGAACGGCAATTAGTGTACGAATAGAAGAAGATCCGTTTCATAATAGTATTAAATACAGACTGAAAAAAATACTGGGTAAAAAAGTACCGCAATATTATACTTTAAAAGAAATAAATGATCTGATATTAAGACAAGTGGTGACAATGTATGGACATTTGCCATATACTTATAAAATAAGCGAAAACTGTAAAAGCATCGAGTTTAAAATAACAAAATAGAAGCTATATTTTTTATATTTTTACGAAATGTTAGCAAATATTCCCAAGGTGATTCTTATTTCTCAATTACCGCTTCCTTATCCTAAAATAGGAAGCTGGACAACATTGTATAAGAATTATTTAGACGATGATCATCAGATAAACTATATCGTATGTGAAACACCAGAAAAACAATTTGAAGGTGTGGAATATGCATTCGTAGAAAATACATTACGGGCAAAAATCATACGGAAATGGAAGAAAAACCGCTATATCGGTTATTTAAATGCGTTGGAAAGCTTGTTGCAATCTGATCAGAAATATATCATTCAGATTGTCGATAATTACGGAATTGTGAAACCATTAGCGGAAATGCTTACAATAAAAGGGCTTCGACAGAATTGTTACCTGCAATTTTGTTATCACGGATTTCCGCCTTTTCACGAAAACTTTTCCGGAAGATGGTTTTTTGAAACAATCGATGAAATGGTGTTGTTAACGCATGATTCCTATAAAGTCCACAAAAATTACTATACCATATTACCAACCCGTTTCTCAGTACTGTATAACGGTATCGATACTTCTCGTTTTTACTCGTTGTCAAATGAGGACAAATTGAAGAAAAAAGAAGAGTTTGGTGCTGAAGGAAAAACCGTTTTTGTCTGGTGTTCTCAGGATCGTCCCAAAAAGGGACTACATCTTCTTTTAGATGCCTGGAAACGAGCATATCAAAAAAGACAAGATATCGAACTTTGGGTAGTCGGTACAGAAAAACAATATACGATGGCGGGAGTCCGTTTTTTCGGAAGAATCCCAAATGATGAATTACCGAAATATCTTCAAACATCCGATTGTTATTTATTCCCGACCCTTTGGCATGAAGGCTTTGGATTAAGCCTTATCGAAGCGTTACACTGTGGAAATTATTGTATTGCATCTGCTTTAGGAGGTGTACCGGAAGTCCTACAATATGGTAAATTCGGAAAGCTGATCGAAAGTCCGCATTTTGTATCCGAATGGGAACAGGCTATTTTGGATTTTGCAGAAAATCCGTCACAATCTTTTGATTTTGATAGAGCATTGTATACGACCGATAGTTGGAATAAAGGAATGAATACCATTATAACAGCTGCTCAAAAGAGTTTATCCAAATGAAAACGATAGCAATAATCCCGGCTCGGGGCGGATCAAAACGCTTACCCGGTAAAAACATAAAAAGACTAGGTGAAAAACCGCTTATTGCACATTCAATAGAATATGCCAAAGCGAATCCGGATATAATTGATGCAGTGGTAGTGAGCACTGATGATCCGGAAATTAAAAAAGTAGCTCTCTCTTATGGTGTAATAGTAATTGACAGACCGGAAGTGCTTTCGGGAGATTTAGAACCTACCGTAACAGCATTAAAACACGTATTACAAACGTTAGAAATAGTACCGGAGAATGTAGTGCTGTTACAAGCTACTAACCCGCTAAGACCGGAAACTTTATTAAAAGACAGCTTTGAAAAGTATAGAAGAAGCGGAACGGATAGTCTTTTTTCGGTAACCCCGATAATCCGTAAATTAGGAAAAATAACCGATCAGAAATTTGTTCCGTTTAATTATCAGATCGGACAAAGGAGTCAGGATATGGAACCGTTGTATTTTGAAAACGGTTTATTGTATATCAGTAAAGCGGAACTTATTCTAAAAGAAGAAAAAATTATTAGCGAGCAAGCAATTCCATGGATTGTGGAACACCCGTTTGCCGACCTTGATATCGATACGGAAGCCGATTTTGAATATGCGGATTATCTGTATCATAAATATAAAATACAAAACTAATGAACCCATATATTGAAATAGCCGGTAGAAAAATCGGAATGGATTACCCGCCTTTAGTTATTGCCGAAATCGGAATTAATCACGAAGGATCACTGCAAACTGCAAAAGAAATGGTAGATGCGGCCTATCGTGCAGGTGTTGAAGTTGTAAAGCATCAGACGCATATTGTGGAAGATGAAATGAGCGGAGCCGCTAAAAAAGTGATTCCCGGTAATGCCGATGTTTCGATCTATGAAATTATGGAACGTTGTGCCTTAAATGAAACCGAAGAAAAGGAACTGAAGGAATACGTTGAAAGCAAAGGGATGATTTTTATATCAACCCCTTTTTCAAGAGCAGCGGCAGAACGATTGCGAAAATTTGATATTCCGGCCTATAAAATCGGTTCCGGAGAATGTAATAATTATCCGTTATTGGAACATATTGCTTCTTTCGGAAAACCGGTCATTCTGAGCACCGGAATGAATACGATTGAAAGTATCCGTAAAGCGGTAGCAATCTTTGATAAACATAAGATTCCGGTTACATTATTGCATACAACAAATTTATATCCGACACCAATTCATTTGGTACGATATGGTGCGATGACCGAAATGCACGAGGCTTTTCCGGATAAAGTTTTCGGATTAAGCGATCATACCCTTAATAATAACGCTTGCTTAGGTGCGGTAGCATTGGGAGCATCAATATTGGAGCGTCATTTTACCGATCATATGAATCGGACCGGACCGGATATTATTTGTAGTATGGACGAGCAAAATTGTGCTGATTTAATACGTAATTCGGCTGAAATCGCTTTGATGCGGGGAGGAAGCAAACAACCGGCAAAAGAAGAACAGGTAACAATCGATTTTGCTTTTGCAACCGTATGCTCAATTAACAATATTAAAAAAGGAGCCGTTTTTACAAAAGAAAATATCTGGGTTAAACGTCCCGGAACAGGGAAAATATTGGCCGAACATTTCGACAGTATTCTCGGTAAAAAAGCAACCCGGGATATCAGTAACGATGAACAGCTAATTTGGGAAGATATCGAATAAGCGAATGACAGGTATGAAGAAAATAGTATTTTTAACCGGTACACGGGCTGATTTCGGAAAAATTAAATCCCTGATTCAGGCTTTAGAAAAGCATCAGGATTTTGTTCCGTATCTTTTTGTGACCGGAATGCACCTGCAAAAGGAATATGGATATACGCTGATCGAAATTGAACGTTGCAGTTTTACGAATCTTCATGCTTTTGAAAATCATACCCACGAAACAACAATGGATCTTACACTGGCTAAAACGATAGAAGGTTTGTCGGCTTATTGTAAGGAAGTGGAACCGGATATGATTGTGATTCACGGTGACAGAGTTGAAGCTTTGGCCGGAGCGATTGTCGGATCCCTTAATAATATTCTGGTAGCACATATTGAAGGAGGTGAAATTTCCGGAACAATTGATGAACTGATTCGCCACTCAACCAGTAAAATGAGCCATGTTCATTTTGTGTCGAATGATACCGCCAGAAAACGACTCATCCAAATGGGAGAGCTAGAAGAATCTGTCTATGTGATCGGATCACCGGATTTGGATATTATGTTTTCGGATGCACTTCCGGATTTGGAAACAGTGAAAAAATATTATGAAATTGATTTCGAACAATATGCAGTGGCGATGTTTCATCCGGTTACAACCGAGTTTCACAGTATGCAACAATATGCAGACGATTTTGTCGTGGCTTTATTAGAAGACGATCGAAATTATATCGTGATTTATCCCAATAATGATCTGGGTAGTGCTGCTATAATTCAGGCTTATGAAAAATTAAAAAGCAATCCTCGTTTCCGGATTTTTCCGTCATTGCGATTTGAGTATTTTCTCACCCTACTTAAAAATGCCGGTTTTATTATCGGTAATAGTAGTGCAGGAATTCGGGAAGCACCCTATTATGGACTTCCGATTGTCAATATTGGAAGCCGACAACAAAATCGATCATTAAATAGCGATATTGTGAATGTCGGATATGATCAGGGAGCGATAACAGAAGCTTTAAAGGTAATCGGAAATCATACGATTCAAAAAGTAACAGGTGATTACGGTACTGGAAATAGTGCAGGATTATTTGTAAACTCGTTGGAAGAGGAAAATTTGTGGAAACTAAACCACCAGAAACAATTTAGAGATATTTAAAAAAGATGTCGAAAAGCAAGATTTTTATTTTACTTCCGGACGGAGTCGGACTTCGGAACTTTGCCTATTCCAAATTTCATGAACTGGGTATTGAGCAAGGACATGAAGTGATCTTTTGGAATAATACGCCTTTTCAGCTTTCGGATCTGGGATTTGAAGAAATCGTAATCCGTAATGGAAAAAGTAATAAACGTACAGAAGTTTATAAAAACGCCCGGAAACAAATAGAATTAAACCGGAATAAAAAACAATTTAACGATGCGGTTTATGATTATTATCGTTTTCCGTATTCTTATAGAAACATAAAAACTGCCCTTAAAAATATTGCAACTCAATGGTTGACATTACGATATACATCTGATGACGGACTTCAGACAATACGACAACGGGTCAAGGAATTGGAAAAACAAACTTCGTATTTTCGGGAATGTTTGGAAGTGCTGAAAAAAGAAAAACCGGCAATGGTATTTTGTACCAATCAACGCCCGATGACGGCAATTGCACCACTTTTAGCGGCTCAGGAACTGGGAATTCCAACCGCAACATTTATTTTTTCCTGGGATAATTTGCCGAAAGCAACTATGGTTGCTGAAACCGATTATTATTTTGTATGGAGTGATTTTATGAAAGCCGAGCTTTTAAAATATTATCCGTATATCGGAGAAGAAAGCATTTTTGTTACCGGAACACCACAATTTGAATCCCATTACGAAAAAGAAAGATTAATCTTAAGATCCGATTTTTTTCAGGCAAACGGATTGGATCCTGATAAAAAATATATTTGTTATTCCGGAGATGATATTACAACATGTCCGGACGATCCTAAATACCTGGAAGATGTTGCCGAAGCTGTAGAAAACCTCAATGCCGAAGGATACAAACTAGGAATTTTGTTCCGAAGATGCCCGGTTGATTTTTCAGATCGTTTTGATCGGGTATTGGAAAAATACAAAGCTATTATTGTACCGGTAAAACCGAAATGGGAGAAAAAAGGCGGAATGTGGAATACAATTCTACCTACACCGGAAGATATGAACCTGCAGGTTAATACAATTGCACATACCGAAATGGTGATCAATCTCGGATCATCAATGGTGTTTGATTATGCCGCACATCATAAACCGTGCGCTTACATCAATTATGATGTAAAAAATAAAGTGGCACCTGATTGGTCCGTACAAAAAATTTATAAATACATTCATTTTCGTTCTATGCCGGATCCGACTACGGTTCTCTGGTTAAACGAAAAAAACGATATAAAGGAAACAATTAAGAAAGTAGTTACCGGTCAGCACAGCAATACGGAAATGGCTGAAACGTGGTTTCGTATTATTAATGCCTTTCCGCCAAAAGCGGCTTCTAAAAAAATATGGGATGCCATTAATACAATAGTTTCATGATGCATATTGCTTTTTTAACACCCGAATATCCGCATGAAAAGGTACGCCATAGTGCCGGTATCGGAACCAGTATTAAAAATCTGGCTGTTGCACTCGAACAAAAAGGGGTAACGGTGTCAATTATTGTTTACGGGCAAAGTGAAGACAATGTTATAAAAGAACAAGGGATTACTATCCATTTGGTGAAAAAGAGAAAATACAAATGGGCAACCTGGTATTTTTATCGGAAATATCTGGAACGCTATCTGAATGCGTTAACTATTTCGGAAAAAATAACATTAATTGAAGCACCGGATTGGACCGGAATAACCGCTTTTATGAATTTAAAAGCACCGTTGATAATCCGTTTTCATGGGAGTGATGCCTATTTCTGTCATTTAGAAAACAGAAAGCAAAAACGTAAAAATTTCTATTTTGAAAAATGGGGAATCGGAAAAGCAAAAGCCTATATCGCACCGACTGCTTTTGCAGGGAAACTGACACAAGAGATTTTTAATATTAAGGATAGAGAAATCGCAACTATTCATAACGGAATCGATACAGTAAAGTTTCGCAGTAGCGAAACAATTATAGCGGAAAAAGGATTGCTGCTCTATATCGGTACATTAATCCGAAAAAAAGGAGTTCTGGAATTTCCGGGAATTATGAAGTATGTAATGGAACGAAATCCGGAAGCACATTTAATTCTGATTGGGAATGATTCGTCTGATATTAAAACCGGATCGGCTTCTACATGGAAATTATTGGCAGATAGTTTAGATGATAAACTTAGCGAAAGAATACAATATTTAGGTCAGATTCCATATGAAGAAGTACGGAGTTATATTGAAAAAGCACAGGTTTGTTTATTTCCGACATTTGCAGAAACATTAGGAATGGTGACAATCGAATCGATGGCAATGGGAAAACCGGTAGTTAATAGTAATATAGGTTGGGCGAATGAACTGATAGTGGATAGCGAAAGCGGTTTTTTAGTGCATCCGACCGATCATAAGTTATATGCAAATCGCATTGTACAGTTATTAGAATCAGAAGAGATGCGAACTGCTATGGGAAAGAAAGCAATAGATCGGGCACAGGAGCGATTTAATATTACAATAACTGTTGAACAAAATATAGCTTTTTACAAAAAGATAATTGGAACATGATTGTAGTATATCATCATCAAAATAACGTCACGACAGTCATTGACTTACATAAAGGAAAGACAATCAGTATTCCGGATCGCCAAAATATTGCCAATTGTTTTTTAAAACTGGCAATAGATTATCCCGATCGTTTATTGCTTTGGTGTGCTACCGATTATCAGAAAGAATTGAATATTGAAATGCTGTCTGTGCTTTTTTCGCATGAAAAAAAAATGCTATCCTATGGGATGGAGAATTTTATACCAGATGCAATTGGTTATGTCGATGAAAGTTTATTTATAAACCCTAATCGTAAGATTGTGTTTCCAACCTGGCAGATGCATAGTGACGTAGGCGGAATATATTCCGAAACACTAAATGCGCTAAATGGTTTGAAAGCTGATCCTAACTTTGCGTATTTTTTGTGTTCACTAGCCAAACGGGGAATGGCTGCCGGATTAGAATGTTGCTCGGAACCCTTGTTGCTCCGCGATTATAAGAACAAAGAAATTAAAACCAATCCGAAAGCATCGTATAAACTGCTTTTCCGGTTTGTAAAACAGCATTATCGCAGCCGATGGATTTTCTTCTTACTGCTAAATCTATGGTTATATGAAAGAAAAATAGCTGTAATCCCGTTTATACGATCCATGTTTTATAAGCGGAGGATGCCTTTTAGACAGTCACTAAATACTATTTCCGAAACAATAACCGACATACAGCCTTTTGATATTGATGTTATCATTCCTACTATCGGACGGAAAATGTTTTTATATGATGTGTTAAAAGACTTATCCATTCAGACAAGAGTACCCATAAGGGTTATCATTGTGGAACAAAACCCAGAAGTAGATAGCAAAAGCGAATTGGATTATATAACCCAGGAGTCTTGGCCTTTTGAAATTATACACCGTTTTATACATCAAACAGGAGCTTGTAATGCTCGGAATATTGCTTTGTCATTTGTGCAGAGTGAATGGGTGTTTTTGGCAGATGACGATATTCGTTTTCAACCCGATTTTTTAGAAAATGTAAGTCAGGAGATTGGTAAGTCAGGAGGTAAGGTTTTTACAATCTGTTGTTTACGTGAAGGGGATTCATCCAGCTACGAAAATCGATTCCAATGGGGGACGTTCGGATCGGGCTGTAGTATCGTAAGTAGAGAGGCTATCTTGGGGTTACAATTCGATAGACGGTTTGAAAATGGTTTTGGAGAAGATGCCGATTTTGGAATGCAACTTCGTAATAAGGGATATGATGTTTGGTACCTGCCACAACCAAAAATATTGCATCTGAAAGCTCCTGTTGGTGGTTTCAGATTTCAACCTGTTTTGGAATGGCAGTCAGATATAATTCAGCCAAAACCATCACCTACAGTGATGTTATTCCGGATTTTATACCATACAAAACAACAGCTATCGGGTTATAAGACCACACTTTTTATTAAGTTTTATAAACAGCAATCCGATAAAAATCCGTTAAGTTATTATAGAAAGTTTCGTAAAGCCTGGAGTCAAAGTGTCCATTGGGCAAACGTTTTAAAAGAACGATAATGAAAAATACACTGATTATTTGTACCTATAAAAGAGCACAATCGCTATTGCAGTTGTTGCAATCAGTAACTGTACAAACCTGTTATCCCGATACAATTATTATTGTGGATGGTTCCCCGGACAATAAAACTGAAATCATTTTGCAGGAAAACAAATTCCGAAATTTAAAATATCATAAAGTAGCCCCGGAAGAGCGAGGACTTACCAAACAACGTAACATCGGGATAAATCTGACCGATTCCGACAGTGATATCATTTGTTTTTTAGACGATGATACGATTTTGGAAATAGCGTATTTTGAGGAGTTGCTTAAAACGTATATGTTATATCCTGATGCCAAAGGGGTGGGCGGCTATATAACCAACGAAGTAAAATGGCAACAGAACACACCGGGATATAGCGCTACACCAAAAGAATTTGAATACGACGGATGGGTACGTTCGGAAGGAAGTCGTTTTGTTTTACGAAAAAAACTAGGATTAGATACGGATGTGCCACCGGGTTTTTTACCGAAATTTTCCCATGGTCGTAGTATTGGTTTTCTGCCACCATCCGGAAAAATTTATCCGGTTACGCACTTAATAGGAGCGGCTTTCTCTTTTAAAAAAGAAATTTTTCAAAACTTCCATTTCTCCGAATATTTTGATGGTTACGGACTTTATGAGGATGCTGATTTTTGTCTTCGGGTAGCAAAAACCGGAAAACTATATGTGAATACTAAGGCTCGACTGGAACATCATCACGATGCTTCCGGTCGACCTAATCAATATAACTATGGTAAAATGGTTGTGCGTAATGGTTGGTATGTATGGCGTGTTGAAAATGAAAAACCTTCTTTTAAAGATAAATTAAAATGGCATTTAATAACATTACTTTTAATAGTAGTGCGATTTACAAATATCTTTACTACAGATAAGAAAAAGGAAGCATACACAGAAACTACCGGAAGAATGGTCGGATGGTTTAGCCTGTTGTTTAATAAACCTCGATTAAAATGACATTATATCAACTTATTCAATCGGACTATGATAAGTATAAAAAATATGGAGGAAACCTATTAGGTGTAATTTTTCTTACACAAGGTTTTTGGGCTATATTTCAATACAGAATAGCGCATTTCTTTTTTACACGGGTGCGTATATTCGGACTACGTCATTTTTTACTGGTTTTTTGTTTATTGTGGCAAAAAATAATTGAAATAATGACCGGAATATCAATACCGGCGTCGGTTAGTATAGGTGGATCTTTCTATATAGGTCATTTTAGCGGCATCATTTTAAATGGCAAAACTGTTATTGGTGATAATTGTAATATTTCACAAGGGGTAACTATAGGTTTTTCCGGAGTTGGTGAATATAGAGGTGTGCCGGTTATTGGGAATAATGTTTATATTGGTGCGAATGCAGTTGTAGCCGGGAAAATAGTAATAGAAGATAACGTATTGATTGGAGCCTGTTCATTGGTAAATAAGTCAGTTCCTGCAAATAGTATAGTGGTTGGTGTACCCGCCAAAGTCATTTCATCAAAAGGATTAAAAGGATCAAAAGGATATATTTAATGAAATTGCTTGTAATCTCATCAGCCTCTTTTATTCGTTCTGACTCCGGTTGGCAGGCCTATACACCCTACGTAAACGAAATGGAAATCTGGCAGCGATACTCCGATGAAATTCAATTTTGTTGCCCGATATGGGAATCCGACAGAGGTTTGTTTGTCAGAAAAGTGCCGTTTGTTATGAACGAACCGGTAGTTTTGGAAGAGTTTAATATTAAGTCGGTATCAGCTATATTAAGAACTGTTTTAATATTGATACCAAATTCCGTTCGTATTTTTAAAGCAATTAGAACAGCTGATCATATTCATTTGCGATGCCCCGGAAATGTCGGACTTTTAGCTTGTTTTGTACAAATCCTGTTTCCGAATAAGATTAAAACGGCTAAATATGCCGGTAATTGGGATCCGAAAAGTAAGCAGCCCTGGAGCTACCGACTACAAAAATGGATTTTAAATAATACCCGACTTACAAAGAATATAAAAGTGTTGGTGTATGGAGAATGGGAAGGAGCCAGTGCGAATATCAAGCCTTTTTTTACAGCTACCTATACCGAAAAGGATAAAAAAGAAACTCCGTTGCGAATTCCGGAAGGGACTATAAAGCTTCTTTTTGTCGGGACATTGTCTAAAGGAAAGCAACCGCTATATGCTGTGAAATTAGCTCATAAATTATTGGAGTCAGGCTATAATGTCCGTCTCGATCTATATGGTGAAGGAGCAGAACGAGAAAATCTAACGGCATATATTCAAGAAAATAAGTTGCAGCAAAATATCGAATTGCATGGGAATCAGAAAGCAGAAATGATAGAAAAAGCATATCAGGAGAGTCATTTTTTAATATTACCTTCGCAAAGTGAAGGGTGGCCAAAAGTGGTAGCTGAAGCTATGTTTTGGGGATGTGTACCGGTAGCAACAAAAGTATCTTGTGTACCGACTATGCTGGCTAATAGTGAAAGAGGAATACTGTTGACTATGTCTGAAAAAGAGGATATAAAATTATTGAAGCAATGTATTGATCATCATCATGATTACAAAAAAAAAGCAATACAGGCGATGGAATGGTCACAGCAGTTTACACTGGATTATTTTGAAAATGAAATACAAAAAATACTAACGAATCACTAATGATAAAAAAAGTCGCTTTATTTGGGGTGCTAAGCATTGTATTATTATTAGTGATCAATAATAGAACACCTTTTTTACAACCGGAAGGAGGACCATGGTCGGTAGGATTTGGAAAATCGGCTGTAT
Source organism: Flavobacterium cerinum (assembly GCF_024496085.1). Taxonomy (NCBI): domain Bacteria; kingdom Pseudomonadati; phylum Bacteroidota; class Flavobacteriia; order Flavobacteriales; family Flavobacteriaceae; genus Flavobacterium; species Flavobacterium cerinum. The sequence goes on from NZ_CP101751.1 coordinate 1,716,312, forward strand.
TCCCGCATAAAATACCGGTTGAAAAAAATCCGCGGTATACTCTTGAACAATTAAAAAAACAAGAAGATAGTACAATATTTTTGGCTGATCCGTTTTTTATTAAAGAAAGAGATACTTTTTATCTGTTTGTCGAACATAAAAAAACAAAGCCAAACGGGGATATCGCATTGTTAACCTCTGTTGACGGAGTAAATTACAATTATAAAGGAACGGTACTTACCGAAAAATTTCACTTGTCATATCCTCAGGTTTTTAAATATAAAAATGAGTTTTATATGGTGCCGGAAACGAAAGGCGCCGGACATGTATTACTATATAAAGCCGAACATTTTCCTTATGGCTGGAAAGTTTGTGATACCTTGGTTAAGAATAGAATACTAAAAGACCCGTCTATTTTCTTATCCGATACGTTAAATATTTTGGTTGGATCTGATGATCATCTAAATATGTATCTCTTTGAAGCTGACTCTCTGTTTGGGAAATGGATGCCTCATAAAAAAGAAAAAGTACTGATGGGAACCGAAGCAAGAGCCGGCGGACGTTTTTTTGCGGACAAAAAAGGTCTATTGTTGCCGGTTCAGAATTCAACGGAGGGTTATGGCTTTGGATTGTCATTATATCGTTTTAAATTTGATAAAGGAAATTATACGGTTAACAGGGAATATCCCTTTTTCCTGAAAAAAAGTGAGACAATAAAAGAGTTCAATGCCGGAATGCATCAGATCGATATTCAGTTAATCGGCGGGAAATATTATTATGTATATGATGGAAACCGTTTGCAGAGCAGTGAACAGAACCTAAATATAAGAGGACCGTTAAAATGGAATTATGTCGATTTTAAAAACTGGTTATATCAACAATGCGAATCGTTCAATTAATAGATAGTCTGGAACCGGGCGGAGCCGAAAAAATGGCAGTAACTTATGCTAATGTTTTGGCTTCGGAAGTTTCATTTTCTGCATTGATCACTACTCGTAAAGAAGGAGCCCTTAAAAAAGAACTGGATTCTGATGTATCATACCTTTTTGCTAATCGGAAATCAGTATTTGATGCCAGGTCGATATGGCAGGTGCGAAAATATCTGAAAAAAAATAGAGTCTCAATTATTCAGGCGCATAGTAGTTCTTTTTTCTTCGCATTGCTCCTTAAAATAACAAAACCGTCATTAAAAATAGTCTGGCACGATCATTACGGATTTAGTGACTTTGTATCGGAACGAAAGAATAAAAAGGCAATCCAATTGGCATCTTTGTTCTTCTTTCGTATAATCACAGTTAATGATAAACTGAAGGTTTGGGCTGAAAAGAATTTGTATTGTAAAGCGATAAAATACCTCCCCAATTTTGTTTCAGTTACGAATAATGATGATGGAATCCGACTAAAAGGTGCTGAGGGAAAGCGTATTCTTTGTTTGGCCAACCTAAGAGAGCAGAAAAACCATTTACTGTTATTGAAAGTCGCTAAAAAAATAAAAGAAATCTATCCTGACTGGACTTTTCACCTCGTGGGGAAAGATTTTGGAGATACTTATTCGGCAACGTTACGGGAACGTATTAGCGTTTTGGAATTGGAGAATACTGTGTTTTTGTATGGGAGCACAGATAATTCGGGTTATGTGATCAAGCAATCACAAATAGGGGTTTTAACCTCTGTTTCGGAGGGACTTCCCGTTTCTTTACTCGAATATGGTTATTTTAGCCTACCGGTTGTAACAACAGCGGTTGGTGAAATTCCGTCTATTATAAAGGAGACAAACGGAATTTTGGTACCGGAAGGTAATACCGAGTTATTTAGTGAAGGATTACTAAAGCTGATTGCAGATTCGGATTACCGACAAAAAATCGGAAGCGCATTTAAAAACGATATAGAACAGCATTATACAAAAGAGTCCGTGCTGAAAGATTATTTGAATTTTATCAATAATGGGAACTAACAAACAGATTACCTATATAACATTGTTATTGCTGCATATGGCTATTGGCGGTGTTATTTATGTTCTGCCGTTTTTAGCGAAATTGTTAACAGTGCTGATTTTTATAATCGGGTTGATTGTACTGCTCAAAACACGAAATAAAAATAATGAAGCCTTATATCTTTCGGCTTATGTAGTAGGAATCGAAGTGTTTCTGCGAATGACCGATGGAATGATTTTTAATGAGTTTGGTAAATATGCAGTAATGCTCTTTCTGTTAATCGGAATGTTTTACCGTGGTTTTTCTAAAAACGCCTGGCCATACTGGATCTTTATTATATTATTAGTTCCCGGAATTATTCTTTCCACAGTAACCTTATCGTATGAAACCAATTTACGGAAAGCAATTGTGTTTAATATTTCCGGTCCGGTTTGTCTCGGTGTAGCAGCCATTTACTGTTTCGGAAGAAAGATAACGATGAAACAAATGCTCGGTTTGTTAACAGCATTTGCGATGCCTGTAGTAACAATGGTAACCTATCTGTTTTTTTATACACCAAGTATACGGGATGTGGTAACCGGCACGCAATCAAATTTTGAAACATCCGGAGGTTTCGGACCTAATCAGGTATCAACAATATTGGGATTGGGTACCTTTTTGTTTTTTAGTCAGTTTCTGTTGAATTCACCGACTAAAAGAATACAACTTATCAATATAGCATTGACGTTGATTACAGCTTATCGCGGAATTATAACATTCTCAAGAGGCGGGATGATAACCGGTTGTATAATGATCTTGTTGCTGGTGCTATTGGTTTATTTCCGATTGAGTAAAGCAGGAAAAAGTAAAATGCTGGTTGTGTTGATTTTTACGGTATTGGCCAGCTTGAGTGTCTGGATTTACAGCTCGTATCAAACGAGTGGTATGATCGATAAGCGATATGCTAATCAGGATGCTTTGGGAAGAGAGAAAGAAAGTAAATTATCCGGTAGAGAAGAATTGATCAAAACAGAAATACAGATGTTTATGGATCACCCGTTTTTAGGAATTGGTGTCGGTAAAAATAAAGAATACCGAGAGGAACTTACCGGTATTCAGTTGGCGACTCATAATGAAATTACCCGGATGTTGGCTGAACATGGTATGTTAGGTGTGATCAATTTATTAATTCTGTTTATAGTTCCCTTGTTATTAAGCTTGGACAATAAGTATCACTTCTTTCTGTTTTGTTTTTTTGCTTTCTGGCTGCTTACCATTAATCATGCTGCCATGCGATTGGCTGCGCCGGCTTTTGTCTATGCATTGTCTTTATTAAAAGTTTATCCGGATGAAGAAGAAAATAGTTTATATCGGGAATAAGCTGGCCGTTCATGGGCATAATCCGACCACAATTGACACTCTTTCGGAGTTATTTATTCAGGAAGGTTATCCTATTATTGCAGCATCGTCAAAGAGAAATAAAGTATTTCGGATTCTGGATATGATGCAAACTGTGATAAAGCATTCCCGAACAGCCGATTTTGTGGTTATTGATACCTATAGTACCGCTAATTTTTGGTATTCGTTGATCATAAGTCAGCTTTGCAGAGTGTTGAAAATAAGATATATTCCTTTTCTACACGGTGGTGATTTGCCGAAAAGATTGAAGCGAAACCCGCATTTATGTCGGATGATTTTTGAGAATTCGTATAAGAATGTAGTGCCATCGGCTTATTTAATGGATCAGTTTCAGAAAAATAACATACCGAATCTAATGCAAATACCCAATTTCCTGGAATTGGATCAATATAGTTTTAAAGAAAGAAAAACGATCAAACCACGATTGCTTTGGGTAAGAGCTTTTGCTGCATTATATAACCCTAAAATGGCAGTTGATGTAGCTGAAAGTTTGAAAAACAGATATCCGGATGTGGAGTTATGTATGATAGGGCCGGATAAAGACGGTAGTTGGGATGAGGTTAAAAAATATGCTGCTTTAAAAAAGGTTGATGTCCGTTTTACCGGAAAGTTGACTAAAGGGGAATGGACAGCTTTGGCATCGGATTATGATGTTTTTATTTCAACTTCGCATTTTGATAATATGCCGGTTAGTGTCATGGAAGCTATGGCATTGGGATTAGCTGTTGTAACAACAAATGTTGGCGGAATTCCTTTTTTGTTAGAGAATGATGTTGACGCTTGTCTGGTCGCTGATAATGATGTTGCAGGAATGGTAAACGCAATCAAAATAGTAATTGAATCCCCGGAAAAAGCACAAAAACAAATTATAGCAGCTCATTTAAAGGTACAAAAAATGGACTGGAAAGAAATCAAAAAGCAATGGGAAGTATTGTTTGAGGATTAGTAATATTATTGTAAGTTTGTTTCGTTAATCGATGATTAATTCTGAAAAAACAGAAGCAAATTGTTTTAATTAAGTAAAAACCTGTTTTTATAGAAATTTACGCCATTGAGCATGAGTAGCAAAAAAATACATTTTGAAATTTCGGAAAGGAAGTTACTGTTGCGTTTAATGGATGTTGTTACTGTGTTTGCAGCATTATACCTTTTATCGTTTTACTTTCATTTCGATTATTTTTCCTTTAAAGACTCCTCTATAGCTTCAATCCTTTTTTTAGGGATTTATCTCAATTTGTTCGGGACGATATTCGAAATGTACAACTTACAGGTCGCCAGTAACCAGTTTCAAATGGTTAAAAGCGTTATACTAACTGCCTGTTTTACTGTTTTCTTTTATTTGCTGACACCGGTTTTTACTCCTTTTTTGCCATCAAACCGATTACAGATTATCTATTTCTTTTTTGCAATCTTGTCGAGTCTTTTTGCCTGGCGTTTCTTTTACCTGCATTTTCTGGCTTCCAATCGATTCGTTAAAAGAGTCGTTTTTGTATGTAGTCGTGACGGTATCTCACAGTTAGCATTGGAATTAGGTAAAGCCGATCCGCATTATGAAATTGCCGGATTTGTTTCTTCGGAAAATACGGCTGATGAGAATAGAAATAAAAGTGATTTTCAGGAAATCGATTTTTCAGAATTAGAATATTTTGTAAAAAAACATTCTGTAGCTGAAGTCGTGATAGCCTTAAAAGAAACAAAATCTATCGCTCCTGATCTGTATCAACAACTTTTAAATTTACTGGAAAAAGGAATTGTTATCCGGGAATATATGCAGGTTTACGAACAGGCTACACAACGTCTCCCGATTCTTTATGCCGAAAAGGATTTCTATAAATTATTCCCGTTTAGCCGAAGTAATCAAAATCGATTGTATTTAATTATGGTAAGAGGTTTTGAAATTTTGTTTTCAGTGCTAGGACTGTTGTTGGGGTGTTTATTATTGCCAATTGTTTGTATAGGAAATCTAATCAGTAATAAAGGACCGCTTTTCTATACGCAGGAAAGAGTCGGTAAAAACGGAATACCTTTTCGTATTTATAAATTGCGTTCGATGATCATCAATGCTGAGCAGGACGGTGCAGTATTTGCAAAAGCGAATGATGTTCGGGTAACCCCTTTCGGGAAATTTTTACGTCGCTCTCGTATCGACGAATTTCCTCAGTTTATAAACGTGCTAAAAGGCGATATGGCGGTTATCGGACCACGACCGGAACGACAGGTTTTTGTAAAAGAAATATCAGAAAAAATGCCTTTCTATGAGATACGCCATATTATTAAACCGGGACTTACCGGTTGGGCACAAGTAAACTATTCTTATGGTGAAAACATCGAAGATAGCATGGTAAAGCTACAATATGACCTGTATTATATCAAACACCGAAGTATTTTTCTCGATGTGAATATTATCTTTAAAACGCTGAGTACTGTATTGTTTTTCAGAGGTCAATAATTACAATTTTTCTTTTCGTAACAAACGAACTAATATTAGAACGTTTGCTATAAGTATCGGTGTCATTAATAAGAAATGATCTTTATTAAAGGCATAGCCGATAAAAATCAGCATACTGATAAAACAGCTATAAGCACTGATTTTAAATCCTTTTTTGTTTCCGGTAAGTAAGAAGAATAATGATATAAGTAATATCGGACTAACTAATAAAGCGTTGTAATTAGAGGAAACTTCTTCATGAAAGGAGTAGAAACCAACCAATGAAAGGAAAAGTCCCATAAAACCCGTAAAGGCCAGGTAGATAGCAGAAACAGGTTTTTTATGCGCAAATACAACGAATAATAGAAGTATACCAATAAACGTATAGCTGTTATTCCAGATGGAACCGGAAGATTCATTAGGTTGTTGCGTGTATACAGTAATGGTTTCCGGTGCTAATGGCGTCTGACCGATTTTAGTTTTGGAAACACCTTCCATAAGTTCGGATGGAAGGAATAATTTATCCGATTGTTTGTCGACCTTAGAACCGAAAATTAAATTAATTCCCAGTTTCTCATAAAAGCTATTCGCTAGATAAGAGTTCAGAATGGTGCGATAATCCTTTTTTGTGTCCGGAATATCGGTGTTAATTTTAGCTGTTGACAGAATACTGTTGATTCGATCGGCAACCATAGTGGTACAGTTACGATCGATAAATTTATAAGTATAATATTTCTGATCAGATGATAATACGACAACCAGCTCATTAATCAATTGCTGTTTTTGTACAGGCGATAAAGCAAGCTTTTGTTCGTAAATCGATCGGTTTTCATACTGATAATTCTGAACAAACTCGTCATATGATCCGGTCGCTACAAAATATTGAAGATCACCTTTTACAAATTTCAGATAAAAATTAGGCGTGCCGAAATCAAAAGCACCATAATTAAATACAACATCAACACCGTTTTCAGCATTGTGAATACGTAGCGCAGTATGTCCGAAAAGAGAATGTAACTGACTTCCGGAACCACAAGTTAATAAACTGACTTCAGTCTGATCGGACAATAGCAGATTTGTTTGTGCCGTAGTTCTAAAGGAGAACAAAAAGAAAAAAATCAGAATAGAAAAGGTAAAAGAACGCATCGTGAGTTTGTTTAAAATTATTTGCTGAAAATGCCTAAATCAACTTTTAAAGAAAATATATTGGAATACAGTGCGGCACTTTGGTCACCGATGTCTGTTAGCGCGTAATCGACCTGAATGCCTTTGTATTTAAAACCAAGACCTAAATTAGGTTGGAAATTCAACTTTTCGGAATTGTCAATTTGTTTTACATTTTGGAAGTTACCCACACCGGCTCGTAAAAAAACAAGATCGGTATAGCCAAATTCAAAACCGGCAGCAGGATCAATACTTACAGCATTGGTTGAAATGATATCATTAGTTCGGGCAAAGCGCATGTTTAACTGCGTTGCAGCCAAAATACTGTAATCGTAACGAATGATAAATTTTTTAGAAAGACCAACCTGTAGTTTCGGAAGGGTGATTTCGGTAGTTTCCGGTGGCTCCTGGTTTTCACCCGGTACGGCATCTTTTATTTTGTTGAATTCATCTTCATCGATAGTCCAGACATTATAGGTAGTCGTGATATCACGAACCATTAAACCTACTTTCCAATCGTTTTTCTCATATTGAATACCCAAATCAAATCCAAATCCCCACGAACTGGCAAAATCCCCGATTATTCGGCGAATGATCTTAGCATTAACGCCATAATTAAAACCGTCCAATGGTAAAGCCCGGGCATAAGAGAACGTTAAACCGTAATCCGCAGCAGAAAAAAGACTAATCCGGTTATAATCAATATTTCCCTGGCTGTCGATCAACTGAGTCGTGTTCAGGATATCATCTACACCAAAACGGATAAGTGATACACCTAACGCACTACGCTCATCAATTTTCATGGCAAAACCGGCATAATCATACTGGGCAATATTGGCAAAATAACTGGCATGCATCAAACCAATCTGCTTTCCTTCCACTTTTAATAACCCGGCCGGATTCCAATATCCTGAATTTACATCATCAGAATGTGCTACTACGGCATTAGCCATTCCCAAAGCGGCAGCATCCACACCAATATTCATGAATTCGTTGGAATACTTTCTAATGGTCTGACTGTAAGAAAGAAAATGAAAAGAAAGAAATAATAGTAATAAGGTTTTTTTCAAAGCCGTTTATTTTATACAAATATGAAATAAAAATCTCAAATACTAAACTCTATTTTGTATTAACTTATTGTATTACCTTTGTCATAAAATTTGTAATTTGGTCTCTTGTGACAAGAGTTTCAATAGTTCTAAAAATTAATTTTATATGTCAATAAAGAAACACATTCCTAATGTTATTACCCTTTTAAATCTTTCTGCCGGAATTTTTGCTTTAATTCATGCTTTTAACGGGAATTATAATGAAGCTTTCTCCTGCGTTTGCGTTGGTATATTTTTTGACTTTTGGGATGGTTTTGTTGCAAGACTGCTAAAAGTGCAAAGCCCGCTTGGTGTACAGTTGGATTCCCTGGCTGATATGGTAACCAGTGGAGTAGTACCGGGTGTGGTAATGTATAAAATGTTGGCCGATATTCAGGAAAATCAACCGGATTATAACCTGACACCGGAGACGTTTTATATGGGAATTGTACCGTATTTAGGGTTTTTAATCACATTAGGTTCTTGCTATCGACTGGCTAAGTTTAACATCGATACCCGTCAGACAGACTCTTTTATTGGTTTGCCAACACCGGCTAATGCTTTATTTATTATGAGCTTGCCGATGATCTTATTCGATAACCAGTTTGAAGCGCTTTCCAACTTATTGAGCAATCCTTATGTTTTAGTTGGTATCAGTTTGTTCAGTGCTTATATTTTAAATGCTGAAATTCCGTTGTTTTCGTTGAAAGTAAAATATTTCAGCTGGGCGAACAATAAAACTCAGGTGATATTTATGTTGATATCAGCGCTGTTTTTAGTATTCTTCCAATATTTAGGTATACCAATGATTATCTTGTTTTATGTGTTACTTTCTGTAATTACCAATAAGATGGGGACAAATAACGGGAGTCCGTATAAGGCAAACTAAGCAGTTCAATCTCAAATGAACAGGCGTCCGGCACCTAGAAAAAAAACAACAGTATCCCGTAGTTCAAAAGCAAAATCAAAAAATAAAAAAAGCTTTCCTGTCGGGAAAATGATCTTGTATAGTGCTGCAATTGCTTTAGCAATTACACTCGTTGCGACGGTTTATCAATATCGTAACGGTTTTCTGTATTACCTCGGTTTTAAAACAGATAAAATAGCAGGACGATTAAGTCCGGAAGAACGTAAAATTGCGGATGTCCGTATTTTTGAAATACTGAGTCGGCATGATACGCGACTAGTCGGATTTGACGTGTCTGAATATCAGGATAAAATTGACTGGGAAGCAATTGATAAAATCGAAGGAGAATTCCCGTTGAGCTTTGTTTTTATCCGTTCGACAGCAGGAAAAGATTATGTTGACAGTCGTTTTGATGAAAATTGGAAAGCGGCTAAAAAGCATCATTTTGTACGGGGTGCCTATCATTATTACCGTCCGAATGAAAACTCACTGGAACAGGCTGAATTATTTATTAAAACCGTAAAATTACAAAAAGGTGATTTTCCGCCGGTTTTGGATATTGAGCAATTGCCCGAAAATCAATCGATGGATAGCCTTAAAACGGGATTGAAAAGATGGTTAAAACGAGTTGAAAAACACTATGGCGTTAAACCGATTATTTATTCCGGAGAAAGCTATTATAACGACTTTTTAAAAGAAGAATTCAAGGGATATAAATTCTGGATTGCAAATTATAATTTCTTTGTAGAGAATATTAAAGACGAATGGTTGTTGTGGCAATTCACTGAAAAAGCGGAAGTAAACGGGATTAAAAGTCTTGTGGATGTCAATGTTTTTAATGGTAACGGAGAGGATTTGCGAACACTTACAATAAAAAAATAAGGGCTGTTAAACAACAGCCCTTTATATTTTTAAAATTCCAGTTTTTTACGTCTTAACTCAAAGTTCTGACCTAAATATACTTTTCGTACCATTTCATCTTCTGCTAATTCTTCCGGGATTCCGGCTTTAAGAATTCCGCCTTCAAACATCAAATAGGTTTTGTCGGTAATCGCTAGTGTTTCCTGTACGTTGTGATCGGTAATCAAGATTCCGATGTTTTTATTTTTTAGCTGTGCTACGATACGTTGAATATCTTCTACAGCTACCGGGTCAACTCCGGCAAATGGTTCGTCCAACAAAATGAATTTAGGATCGGTGGCAAGAGCGCGTGCAATTTCAGTACGGCGTCTTTCTCCTCCGGATAATAAATCTCCGCGGTTGGTACGGATGTGTTGTAAGCTGAATTCATCAATCAAGGATTCCATTTTAGCTTCCTGTTCTTTTTTAGATAATTTAGTCAGTTGCAATACACTTAAAATATTGTCTTCGATACTTAATTTTCTAAAAACAGAAGCTTCCTGAGCCAGATAGCCAATTCCGTTTTGCGCCCGTTTGTACATCGGGAAGTCGGTAATGTCCATATCATCCAGGTAAATGTTTCCGCTGTTTGGTTTTACCAGACCTACGATCATATAGAAAGAAGTTGTTTTTCCGGCACCGTTAGGACCTAATAATCCTACGATTTCACCTTGGTTCACTTCAACGGAAATGCCTTTTACAACACTCCTCTTTTTGTAGGTTTTGATTAGGTTTTCAGCTCTTAATTTCATTTTTATACTATTATAAAATTGCGTAAGGTCTTATTTTTAACCGAAAAACGCCCTGCAAATAAACAAATAAAGGCGTAAATGCGGAATAAATTAACAATTAATTATTCTCTAAAGCTTCCCAGAATTCGTAAGCACGTCGCAAATGCGGAATTACTATCGTTCCGCCAACAAGAGTGGCAATTCCCATTGCTTCCATCATTTCTTCCCGGGTGATCCCGTTCTTATAAGAAGTTTCCAAATGATATTTAATACAGTCGTCACAACGTAATACAGCTGAAGCAACTAATCCCAGTAGCTCTTTTGTTTTGACATCCAGTGCGCCTTCCATATAAGCATTGGTGTCCAGATTAAAGATACGTTTGATAATCTTGTTGTTGTCGTTTAATAACTTATCGTTCATTTTAGAACGGTAATCGTTAAATTCCTGTACTATATCGCTCATAATTAGGCTTCGTTTTTAAGTTCTTCTTTCTTAGTTACAAATTTGGAAATAAATATACTTAGTTCGTATAAAATCACCAATGGAATGGTTACAATCATTTGGCTGATAACATCCGGTGGTGTTACAATGGCGGCTATGATTAAAATAATTACGTAAGAATATTTTCGGTAGGTTCTTAAAAAGTTAGGAGTGACAATACCTAAACGGGATAAGAAATAAATTACAATTGGCAGTTCAAATACAAGTCCGGTAGAAAGAGAAGTCGATTTTACCAGTCCGATATAAGATTGAATGTCGATTGAGTTAACAACGAATTTGCTGATTGTTAAGTTAGCAAGGAAGTTGATCGATAATGGTGTGATTACAAAATAACCGAACATAACGCCCAGGAAGAAAAGCAATGACGAAACAAAGATAAAATAGCGGGCGTTTCGTTTTTCTTTTTCATATAGTGCCGGACTGATAAATTTCCATAATTCCCATAAAATAAAGGGGAAAGCAAGAATAAAACCTACTGTTATTGAAGTCCAGATTAACATAGCAAACTGACCTTCCATAGTACGGTTTTGTAATTCAAAAGGAAGTTCAGTCATACAGAAACTTTGATCCAGATCATATTTTTGAGCCAGTTCACAGAAAAAACGATAGGTTACGAAATTACCGTCTTTCGGACCGAAAATAATGCTGTCAAAAATAAAATCACTGTAATAGTAAGCTACGCATCCGCCTATTAAAATTGCAATTGTGCTTCGTATCAGGACCCAACGGAGTTCTTCCAGATGGTCGAGAAACGACATCTCTTTCATAGTCTTTTTCTTTGCCATTAGATAATGCCTTCTTTTAGAATGTCATGAATATGTATAATACCGATATATTGCCCTTCATTAGCTACAACGAGCTGTGTAATGGAATTGTTTTCCATGATGTTGAAGGCGTCAACTACCATATCGGTGGATTTGACCATTTTCGGATTTTTAGTCATAATGTCTTTGGCAGACAAGTCGTTGAAAGTGTCTCTGCTGTTCAGCATTCTACGGATATCACCGTCTGTAATGATACCGACGATTTTGTCATTTTCAACAACAGCTGTTACACCTAAACGCTTTTCGGAAATTTCCATAATCACGTTTTTAATACTGGCATCCGGAGTAACGAAAGGCTTGTGCGTATTGTCAAGCATATCGCTCACGCGTAACAATAGTTTTTTGCCCAAAGCACCGCCGGGATGATATTTGGCGAAATCTTCACTTTTAAAATTGCGAAGTTCCATCAAACAAACAGCTAGCGCATCACCTAAAACAAGCTGTGCGGTTGTACTGTTAGTTGGTGCCAGATTGTTCGGACAAGCTTCTGCTTCAACATAGGCATTTAAAACATAATCCGATTCTTTGGCCAGGAAAGACGACTTACTTGCAGTCATTCCGATAAGCGTATTTCCGAAACGTTTTAACAACGGAACAAGAACTTTTATCTCCGGACTATTTCCGCTTTTGGAAATACAAATTACCACATCGCCGGGTTGTACCATACCCAAATCACCATGAATCGCTTCGGCGGCATGCAGGAACATAGATGGAGTGCCTGTAGAGTTTAATGTAGCTACTATTTTAGTGGCAATAATGGCGCTTTTTCCGATACCGGTAACGACCAATCGTCCATTGCTGTTATAGATGATATTTACGGCTTTTGCAAAATCCTCGTCAAGGTAGTGAATCAAGTTTGCAATGCTCTCACTTTCAGATTGTATTGTTTTTCTGGCTGTAGCCAAAATGCTTTCGATTGTGCTCAAATCAGAAGTTTTATAAAATTTGTATGTATTAAAGATTTTTGTATCTTTATATTCTGCAAATTTATGTAAAATACTGTATAATAAATAATGAAACTAACCGAAATTGACTTACACAAAGAGTTAAAAAAGTATTTTGGTTTTAACCAATTCAAAGGTTTACAGGAGGACGTTGTTCGAAGCATTATTACAGGTAATAACACTTTTGTTATCATGCCTACCGGTGGTGGAAAATCCCTATGTTACCAACTACCGGCATTGGTGTTAGACGGTACGGCAATTGTTGTTTCTCCGTTGATTGCTTTAATGAAGAATCAGGTCGATGCGATCAGAAGTTTATCTTCTGAAGCGGGCGTTGCCCACGTATTGAACTCTTCATTGACTAAAACAGAAATTAATCAGGTAAAAAAAGACATTACTTCAGGTCTGACGAAATTGCTATATGTAGCACCGGAGTCGCTGACAAAAGAAGAATATGTGCATTTTTTACGGGAAGTACCTCTGTCTTTTGTCGCGATTGACGAAGCACACTGTATCTCGGAATGGGGACATGATTTCCGTCCGGAATACCGAAACCTAAGAAATATCATCAAGCAGCTAGGCGATGTTCCGGTTATCGGACTAACAGCTACAGCTACCCCTAAAGTGCAAGAGGATATTTTGAAAAACCTGGATATGTCGGATGCTAATACTTTTAAAGCATCCTTTAACCGTCCCAATTTGTTTTATGAAGTACGAACAAAAACGAAAAATGTCGAGTCGGATATTATTCGTTTTATCAAACAACATAAAGGAAAATCAGGTGTTATCTATTGCCTGAGCCGAAAGAAAGTGGAAGAAATTGCACAGGTACTTCAAGTAAACGGAGTAAGTGCTGTTCCTTATCACGCCGGACTGGATGCGAAAACCAGAGCCAAACATCAGGATATGTTCCTTATGGAAGATGTTGAAGTAGTAGTAGCAACTATTGCTTTTGGTATGGGTATTGATAAACCGGATGTACGCTATGTGATCCATCACGATATACCAAAATCGCTGGAAAGTTACTATCAGGAAACCGGAAGAGCCGGACGTGATGGAGGCGAAGGACATTGTATCGCATACTACTCGTATAAAGACATTGAAAAACTCGAGAAATTCATGTCGGGTAAACCTGTTGCCGAACAGGAAATCGGTTTTGCATTGCTACAGGAAGTTGTAGCTTATGCGGAAACGTCAATGTCGCGTCGTAAATTCCTGTTGCATTACTTCGGTGAAGAATTTGACGATGTTAACGGTGAAGGTGCCGATATGGATGATAATGTTCGGAATCCGAAAAAGAAAATCGAAGCGCAGGATCAGGTGGTCACTTTGCTGGAAACAGTGCGTGATACCAAACAATTATACAAGTCCAAAGAAATTATATTTACGCTGATCGGTAAAATCAATGCGACGATTAAAGCGCATAGAACGGATGCACAACCCTTTTTCGGAAAAGGTCAGCACTTTGAAGAAAAATACTGGATGGCATTGATTCGTCAGGTTTTAGTGGATGGTCTTTTGTCTAAAGATATCGAGACGTATGGTGTTTTAAAGCTGACGCCAAAAGGAGAGACATTTATTAAAAAACCGAGCTCCTTTATGATGTCGGAAGATCATGAGTATAGTGAAGCGGATGATGAAGCGGTTGTAACGGCGTCTAAATCGACAGGAACGGCTGATGAAGCGCTGATGGGAATGTTGAAAGACTTGCGTAAAAAAGTAGCGAAAAAAATCGGTGTTCCGCCATTTGTAGTGTTTCAGGATCCTTCTCTGGAAGATATGTCGCTTAAATACCCGATTAACCTGGAAGAACTAAGTAATGTTCACGGGGTTGGTGAAGGTAAAGCTAAAAAATACGGAAAAGAATTTGTTGAGCTTATCGCCCGATATGTGGAAGATAATGATATTGTTCGGCCGGATGATCTGGTTGTGAAATCAACAGGGGCAAACTCGGCGTTAAAACTGTATATTATCCAGAATATCGATAGAAAACTATCGCTTAACGATATCGCAGCAGCGAAAGGTTTGGATATGGATGCGCTACTGAAAGAAATGGAGCAAATCGTATATTCCGGAACCAAATTAAATATCAAATACTGGATTGACGAAATATTGGATGATGATCAACAAGAAGAAATCCATGATTATTTTATGGAATCGGAATCAGATAATATTAAAGATGCCTTAAAAGAATTTGATGGCGATTATGATACGGAAGAATTACGTCTGATGCGAATCAAATTTATAAGCGAAGTCGCTAATTAATTTGATGATCAATTAATAAAATGAAACACCTGACAGATTTAAAGCTTGTCAGGTGTTTTTTTATTCGTATAGTTCACCGCGGTGTGGCTTTAAGGCGTCCCGAACGGAAATCATGGTTTCGTCAGTTACCACTATATAAGCAATGGCGTGCATGTCATTTAGGATTTCAAATCCGGTTATCGTAAGCGGAAGTTTTTCCATAGCGATATATTCTTTTAGATGAATTTCGTGATGCTCGGCTGTTTTAGCTGCTGCCGGACCGCGGAAATCCCAAATCAGTTTTATTTGTCTGGACATGTTATTAAATTTAAAAGACAAAATTACAAAGGATCATCAAACTGTAAAACTGAAAAATAGAATCAGCTGAAACATTTCTGTTTCAAATCACTATTTTTGCAGTCTGATTTAAAATCAACTCCATAAAATGCCAAGAGAAATACAAATACAGGTTACTCCGGATGTAGCAGCCAGCCAGGAATTATTACAGGAATATATTGCAAAACTGGTGCAAACGAACAGCTCGGATATTCAACATGTTTCAATATTGAAACGTTCTATTGATGCCCGCCAGCGATCGGTGAAAATCAATCTGAAAGTAGCGGTTTATTTCCGGGATGAAAATTTTACGGAGTTAAAGATCGATCTTCCGGATTATAAAAATGTAGCGAATGCGCAGGAAGTAATTGTTATAGGTGCCGGACCGGCCGGACTTTTTGCTGCACTGCAGTTAATCGAACTCGGATTAAAGCCTGTTGTGATAGAAAGGGGAAGAGATGTTCGCGGTCGACGCAGGGATTTAAAAGCGATTAACCGGGATCATGTTGTTGATGAAGATTCGAACTATTGTTTCGGGGAAGGTGGTGCCGGTACGTATTCAGACGGAAAACTGTATACCCGTTCCAAAAAGAGGGGTGATGTTAATCGTATTCTCGAATTATTAGTGGCTTATGGTGCTTCTCCGGATATATTGGTAGAAGCGCATCCGCATATCGGAACAAATAAATTACCGAAAATTATACAGGATATCCGGGAGAAAATTATTGAATGTGGAGGAGTAGTGCTATTTGAAACCCGGGTAAATGATATTTTGGTTAAAAATAATGAAGTATACGGAGTCGAAACGCATACCGGAGAACAGATTTTGGCGCAAAAAATCATATTGGCTACCGGACATTCGGCCCGGGATATTTTTGAATTACTGGATCGAAAAAAAATACTGATTGAAGCAAAACCTTTTGCATTAGGCGTTCGGGCTGAACATCCGCAATCGTTAATTGATAGTATTCAATATTCTTGTGATTTCAGAGGCGAATTTTTACCGCCTGCACCGTATTCAATCGTAAAACAGGTAAACGGAAGAGGAATGTATTCGTTTTGTATGTGTCCGGGTGGTGTTATTGCACCTTGTGCTACGAGTCCCGGTGAAGTGGTGACTAACGGATGGTCGCCTTCTAAGAGGGATCAGGAAACGGCTAATTCCGGTATTGTGGTGGAATTAAAACTCGAAGATTTTAAACCGTTTGCTAAATTCGGCGCATTAGCCGGAATGGAATTCCAAAAAGCGATCGAGCAAAAAGCATGGCATCTGGCCGGAGAAACGCAGAAAGTGCCGGCGCAACGAATGGTTGACTTTACGCAACAAAAAATATCAACATCCATCCCGAAAACGTCTTATGTTCCGGGTACAACCTCAGTGGAATTAGGTCAGGTTTTTCCTGGTTTTTTAACGCAGATTATGCGGGAAGGTTTTGTGGCTTTCGGAAAATCGATGAATGGCTATTTAACGAATGAGGCAATTCTGCATGCACCGGAAAGTCGTACCTCATCACCGGTTCGTATTCCGCGTGATAATTACACTCTGGAGCATTTACAGATAAAAGGTTTGTATCCTTGCGGAGAAGGTGCCGGATATGCCGGCGGGATTATTTCTGCTGCGATCGATGGTGAAAAATGTGCCCAGAAAGCGGCTGAAAGTATTGTAAGCTAGTTTTTTTTGCAGTTTTCATAGTCGACTATTTGTAGTATTTGTCTTGTTTTTAAGAAGGTGTATTCTAAATAAACAAGCTATTTTTGTTTTTGTAGCCAGGTTAAAGCGGCTTTAATCGTTTGGTTGGGTAAACTTTCCTGATCGGGTGTAACACCGTTTCGATATTCTTTTTGATTGCGATCAGCAAAAAATGCAACGGTAATTGTTAGTGTAGCGCCGTCTGAAAGCGTATAGGTTTCATTTGTAGAAGTGTGGCCATATGTACTAGCTCCGAAACTTCTGGTGTTGGGACGGCTTTTAAAGGCTACTGCTATAGCTTCTCCTGAATTTCGGGTGGTATTGTCGGTTATTACAGCAACCGGAGGAGTATTCCTTTTTAATTGGTGGAATTGGTAGATGTCTTCTATAATAGTAGTTCCGTATTGTACTTTTCCGTTTTCAATAATCCACGGTTCAGAAGAGTTTCCGTCTGTAAAATAACCAACAGTTCCGTTACCTAAAACCGGAGCTATCGAGGCGAGCATCGGACTGAGCGGGCCTGTAATATTACCTCTTAAATCAACGATCCAACCTTTTACATTGCGATTGTCCTGTGCGGTAATCTGTTGAATCAGATGTTGACGGTACATTTCAATCTCATCTTCGTCTTTTGGAAACCCTGTTAAATGCAGATAACCTATATTTTTCGGGATCGTTTCAGTAATAGTTGACGGTTGTGCAGTGTCGTTGTCGAAATCGTCTGTTTTCGGCGTGTTAAAAGAACTGTTCGGATCCTGTAATAGCTGTAAGGCATATACGATAGTAGCATGCGTGTCTTTATTCGAATCAGCGTGTGACAGTACATCGGCTTTAAATTGCGGCCAATTGATTTTATGTCGGTTTACGGATTTCGTTTCTAATAAAGTAAGTACTTCTTTCAGGTATGTTTTGGTTTCCGGAGCTATAGGCTGTTCTGCTTTTCGGCAACCGGATAATACGGTTACTACCAATAATATTGTGAATAATGATTTCATGATGTAGCTTCAATTACCGGTAAAGGTACTACATCTGTTAACTGAAAAAGGTATGCTTTAACGCTTTATTCAGATTTAGAGGCGTACTTATTTGTCGACCGGATGAAATAACGGACGCTCCATGCGTACCAGATCAAAACCGATATCCCAAAAATCTTTGACTATCTCTTTGGTTTCGAAACCGAACTTTTCGTAGAACGGATAAACTAATTGGGAGGTTCGCACTGAAATTAATTGAATGCCACCTAACTTCTGGATTTCCTGAATTCGGAATCGGGTTAGAGCAGATCCGAGACCTTTGCCTTGACTGTCCGGATGAAAGAGATCCCATGATATTTTAGCGGTTTTCAGATCTTCTGTTCGGTTAAATCCGCCGGAGCCTAAAATGATGCCATCAACTTCAACCACAAAATAATAGTCGAGATGATGTTCCAGGTATTCCTCAAAATCGGCTTCTTCATCCGGAGCAAAATAGTCAGGAATATTCAAACGGATTAAAGTCATAAGCTGACTTTTGTCGTTGCTGTGATAGGGACGGATATTGAGATTCATTTGTTGTGCAGTATTTTGTGATGAATAGGAGAAAGGTAATAAAAGTTTTGCTTATTATAAGAAAATACGCTTGTTTTTTAATAAGGAGACAATCGAGATACGTTTATTTAAACCGTTTCTTTTTTGTAATTTTGGCAGGTAATCCAAAACTATGATAGAAGAAAAAGTAATTTTAGTTAATGAAAACGACGAACCGATAGGGTTGATGCCGAAAATGGAAGCGCATGAAAAAGCGATGCTGCATCGTGCTTTCTCGGTATTTGTGCTGAATGAAAAAAACGAAATCATGCTGCAACAGCGAGCACATCACAAGTATCATTCGCCGTTATTGTGGACCAATACCTGTTGTAGTCATCAAAGGGAAGGGGAAAATAATATTCAGGCCGGATCAAGAAGATTACAGGAAGAGATGGGATTTACAACAGAATTGAAAGAGCTTTTTTCATTTATCTATAAAGCGCCTTTCGATAACGGATTAACGGAACATGAGCTGGATCACGTAATGATCGGATATTATAACGATGTACCGCAAATTAACCCGGAAGAAGTAGAAAGTTGGAAATGGATGACGATTGAAGCGGTTAAAGAAGATATGGAGCGCAATCCGGATATTTATACGGTTTGGTTTAAAATTATTTTTGACAAGTTTTATCATTATCTGGAAGCACATAAAGTTTAAAATACCATGAGAGTAACTGTAAGCCGAAAAGCCCATTTTAATGCCGCACACCGATTGTACCGGAAAGATTGGACGTTTGAAAAAAATCAGTCCGTTTTCGGGAAATGTAACAATCCGAATTATCACGGCCATAATTATGAGCTCATTGTAAGTGTGACCGGAGAAATAGATACGGAAACAGGTTATGTAATGGATCTTGGGGAATTGGCAACAATCATTCATCAGGAAGTAGAAGAAAAGCTGGATCATAAAAATCTGAATCTGGATGTCCCGGAATTTGAAAATCTGAACCCGACGGCGGAACATATCGCAGTAGTGATCTGGAATAAACTCAGAGCCAAAATCGCGTCTGATAAAGAGCTGGAAGTAGTTTTATATGAAACACCGAGAAATTTTGTAACCTATAACGGAAAATAAAGATGAGTTTAAAAGTAGGCGACCGTATTCCGGAATTTGAAACAACCGATGCGAAAGGAGAAGTTTTTACGATAAACACTGTATTAGGAAAAAAAGCGTTGGTGATTTACTTTTATCCGAAAGATGATACACCGGGCTGTACAAAAGAAGCCTGTGCTTTTCGGGATAGCTATGAAGATTTTCTTGATCTCGGTGCCGAAGTGATCGGTATCAGCGGCGATAGTAGTGCTTCTCATGAAAAATTTGCCGCACGTTATAATTTACCTTTTATCTTATTGGCTGATAAAGGCAATAAAATCCGAAAACAATTTGGTGTTCCGACGAATTTACTCGGATTACTTCCCGGACGTGTTACTTATGTGGTAGATAACAAAGGCGTTATTTGTTCTGTCTTTAATAGTATGAATGCCGCACAACATATGCCGCAAGCACTCGAAGTGCTTAAAGCGATGAAATAAGTTTTAACACAACTAAAAAGAATTGCTTTTGGTTATTTCCAAAAGTTTTTTGCATTTTTGCTGACCTAACGAATTTTAGATTTATGACAATAAATTGGTATCCGCTTGTTTTTAAACCCATTTTAAAAGATAGAATTTGGGGAGGAGCCAAATTATCCTCATTACTTCATAAAGATATTATATCGGAAACGACCGGTGAAAGCTGGGAAATTTCGACCGTTCCCGGTGATGTAAGCGTAGTAAAAAACGGTGCGTTGGCCGGAAAATCCCTGAACGAACTTTTAGAATTAGCTCCGGAAGCATTACTGGGAGAAAAAGTATATTCGAAATTCGGAAAAACATTTCCGTTGTTGTTTAAATTCCTTGACGCTAAAGAGGATTTATCGATTCAGTTGCACCCTAATGATGAATTGGCACGTAAACGGCATAATTCATTCGGGAAAACCGAAATGTGGTATGTTATGCAAGCCGATCCGGATTCCCGGATAATAGTAGGTTTTGAAGAAACTTCTTCGCCGGATGAATATCTGTATCATCTGGAACATAAAACACTGACCAAAATATTAAAAGAAATAAAAGTAGCTCCGGGTGATGTTTTCTTTTTGGAAACCGGAACGATACACGCTATCGGAGCAGGAATTGTAATCGCTGAAATTCAACAGACATCCGATATTACGTATCGTGTATACGATTGGGATCGCGTGGATGCACAAGGGAAATCAAGAGAGTTACATATCGAACTGGCATTGGATGCGATCGATTATTCAGTTTCGGATGCAAAATGTAAATATGCACAAACGGTTAATGTTTCCAATCCGGTTATTGACTGTCCTTATTTTACAACAAATTTTATCCCGTTAAACGGACAGCAGACTTTCTATAAGAATGGTGATTCCTTTACGGTTTTAGTTTGTACCAAAGGCACTTTTTCAATAATGGTCAATGATGTTGCCACTGCGTTCCGGGAAGGCGATACGATATTGATACCGGCAGTAATAACTGATTTTCAATTAAGCGGAGAAGCCTCATTGTTAGAAATATTCATTTCTTAATCTTTAATCAAAAGAATAGTTGTAATTTTGCCATCGAAATTTTAAACATTAGAAAAATGGCAAGCGTTAGAAATTTAAAAAAAGACATCAACTACGTTTTAGGTGATATTATTGAAGCAGTTTACATTTGGGAAATGACTACTACAGGAAAACCAACTGAAGCTTCTGACGACTTAGTAACGGAAGCGATCGCAACATTTGATAATTTGGTAACAAAAGTGAATCAAAAAAATGTTGAAAATAAAAAAGCGCATTTTAAGCAAATTAATAAAGAATTAGAAGAGGCTGCAAATCAGTTGGTTGATAAAGTTAACGCCCTGTAGTCTGAAAAATCAATAAAAAAGTGCTCAAAAAATATTTGGAAGTTTAAAAAACAACCTTATATTTGCAACCGAATTGAGACGCCGGTGTAGCTCAGCTGGCTAGAGCAGCTGATTTGTAATCAGCAGGTCGTGGGTTCGAGTCCCTCCATCGGCTCAATTTTTTTACCACAGTAATGTGGGCTTTTATTGAAAAATGAATATAAGGAATTTTGTAGAACCTTATGTTTAAACTGTATTGAGACGCCGGTGTAGCTCAGCTGGCTAGAGCAGCTGATTTGTAATCAGCAGGTCGTGGGTTCGAGTCCCTCCATCGGCTCAATCATCTACTTTAAGCCACTTGAAGAGAGTGGTTTTTTTATTTATAAAGGTTTAAAGCGGCTTATGAAAATAAGCCGCTTTTTTGTTTTATTGTGCGGAAGTTGTAGCTTCTTGTTGCTTGCGCTTGCCGATATACTCCTGTAATAATTTTCCGTAATGCGAACGGGTTACTTCCGGAGATAACGATTTCTGAATGGTATCCAGATATTTGATATTAGCGTCATAGATGTCGGTTAAGGCTATATAAGGTGCAACATCATATTTAGCGTTGTTTACGGCAAAATTAACGGCGCTAAGGTAACGTCTGATCACCAGTTTGTCACTACGATCTCTAAGACTGTCCAACATTTTTGTATCCCGCATCTTCTGGGCAAATAATGTCATACTTAAAGCCTGGTTCTCTTCGTCAGTATAACGGGACTTAATTTTTTTGTAATCTTCATACAAATCATTGTTTTTTGATCCGGTAACCTTTGCTTGGGCATAAAACTCTTTTAAATCGGTTTTAATAGTCATATTACCCGGTTCGGCAAAAAACATCAGACTGTTGTCTTTCGAATTACTTGTACCACGATCAATAAACAGATAATACATTTCCGGTGAGTCTATTTTAATAGTGCTTTCGAAATCAGAATTTCCTTTAATGGTAAAGCTGTCTATTGTAACAAAAGAGGTGTCAACTATTTTCTTCAGATATAACTTACCCTGCTTTAGTCCGTTTACAGTTCCTGTAAGGTGAAGGCTGTTTTCGGTCGCATCGTCTTTTTTACAGGCTGTAACTAATAGCGCTAAAGAACATAAGGTTATCAGTGTTTTTCTCATTATAATGTTGTTTTTTAAAGATTGCAAAGTAAAGAAAAAAAAGTTCAGTTCCTGTGTAGGAGCTATAAATAGTGTCCTTTACTTTCAGGTATAAAAAAAACCTGTCCGAACGAACAGGTTTTTATCAGTTTTGCAGATTACTGTATGATAGTTATCCTTTTAACCAGGCTTCTTTTATTTTGGCTTTGGAAGCATCAGTAAAATGTAATCCTTCCACATCTTCCATACTAAGGCTTACTTTTCCTTTTAAGGTTTGTTCTTTATTATTGCGTTTGATCTGAATTGTGATCGGATCGTTTTCTTTCCATTCCATACTTGACATAATCATTTCATAAATGTTGTCCAGATTGTATGCCGTTCCGTTGATCGAAAGAATAGTATCACCGTTTTTCAAACCGATTTTTTTCATAAAACCGCTTAACTCAATTCCCGGAAGTACTACGATTTCTTTAGTCGACGGATTAATTGTGATATAAGGCGTTTCTCCTTTTAAGAACGGATTAGACGGTTTTTTAACGGTTCCTTTTTTAACGCCTACTTTAGCAAAATAGACATCGTAAGGAATTGGGGTGTCACCGGCTACATATTTATTTAGGAATTCACCGATTTCCGGATAAGTCAATGCTGTTATTTTAGCAAATAGCTCATTATCATTAAACGGACGGTTATTTCCGTATTCTTTTGATAAAGCCTGCATCAGACTTAAAATACCACGCTGACCGTTACTGCTTTCGCGCATCTGAATGTCGATACACATTGCGATTAAAGCTCCTTTCTGATATACGTTATAGTAGGAATCTTTATATTGCTTGTCTAAAATGTTTTTACTCATTTTGGTGAACGGCATTTTATCATCAAAACGTCTTGCCGTTTCAATTTTTTCTTCCATTCGGGTATAAAATTCATCTTCATCAATCAAGCCCTGATTCACCTGGAACAGATTCGCAAAATATTCGGTTACACCTTCGTACATCCATAAATGCTCGGACATTTTTGGCGTATTATAGTCAAAATACTGAATCTCGTTCGAGTGAATGCTCAATGGTGTTACAATATGGAAGAATTCGTGGGAAACCACATCTTTTAATTGTTCAACAAGTTGTGCTTTCGGCATCATTTCCGGCATTACTACCGTTGTAGAAGTGGTGTGTTCTAATGCTCCGAATCCTTTAGCATCCGGTTTTTTCATATCTGAAAGATACAATAGAACGCTGTATTTTTTAGTCGTATTAAAAGGACCTAGGAATTTCTTTTGAGCGCGCATCATTGTTTCCATTTCCGGAGTGATGTCTTTTGCTGTATAAGTTCCATTAGGGGAATATACGCTGATCAAAATTTCCATACCGTCTACAGTAAAAGTAGTGTAATCCGGTTTAGAATACATAATCGGATTATCAACCAGCTCTGCATAACGCGATGTGGTAAATACATCTTGTTCGTTGCTTGGATCGGTATCGGTTAATGAAGTTGCTCCCCATAAAGTTGCCGGGTGAGAAACGGTTACGGTGTATGGAATTTCACCTTTTCCCTGGAAATAGCCAACAAAACCGTGTGTGTTTAGCATAAAATTCTCATTGGCTGCGATATTGGTACCAGCCGGTGAGAAAATTTCATGAGTTCCTTCTACATCATAGGTGTCATTAACCCAATAGGTTACTTTTGCTAATGTTTTTGCATTGGAAATCTGCCAGGAATTATCATCGGTTTTATTTACTGCCAATAGGTTCCCTTTAGCATCATAAGCTTTGAAGTCTTCGATAAACTTACCGTAATCGTCTTCTGAGTAAGTTCCCGGAATAATTTTGGGGATATGAAAGGTTGCTGTTTCAGTAGTAAAAGTCGGTGCCATGATCGTAACCATTACTTTGTCGTCTTTTACATTCTTTAAATCTATAGCAACTTTTACATCATTTACCGCAGTAGCAGCTTGTGGTTGCTGAGCTGTTTTACAACTCATAACCATTACGGCCATTGCAAGGGTGCAGATAAGTTTTTTCATTGTAAAGTTTTTAATTTATTATAGGTACGTTTTATTGCAGTTTTGTTACAATTTATTCTTCTTTAAAAAAAGATTTATCGATTTGGCCAGTTCAGGCGCATTTTTTAGATCAGGTTCGGCATATGAAGCTTTGTTTTCAGTATCATCTCCGGTTATTATTTTTAAAACATGGTTCATGTTGTCAATTATAACCAGTGTAGCATCCGGCTTTGCTTTTTTTAGCTTTTCCGCTTCGTTTGTCGTTACCTGAAGATCTTTTGTTCCGTTAAGCAATAATACCGGAATTTTTAATTTTTGAATCTCCAGTTGCGGATTGTATTTTAACCACGATCGCATATAAGGTTGGATACTTTCCCGTAATAAGGAATTAAGAAAAGGGCTTTTTACGGTGAATGATTCTCCTTTTTTTAATTTTTCGAGACTGGTAACGAGTTCTTCTTTTGCAATCGGTGCGATACGAGAAATCTGTTCGGTTAGAATTTCATCAATCGGACTTCCCGGCCCGGCAATCGATATAAAAGCATCAGCATTAGCTTCCCGGGCAGCTACCATTCCCACAAGCGATCCTTCACTATGTCCGGCAAAAACAATTTTACGGTAATTAGCGGTTTTTCTAAAATAATCCAAAACCGATTTGGCATCGGTAATAGTATCGTCAAAAAGCATTTCTTTTTCGTTAACATTTCCGGCGATGATTTGAGCGATTACTCGTTTGTCGTAGCTAAAAACAGCATATTTTTCTTTTGACAAATCTTCAGCCAGGTATTTTAACGAGTTATTTTGCATGCCGATCTGATTGCCGTTGCGATTGGTCGGACCCGAACCGGCTATCAGAATGATTAGTGTCGGTTTTCCGTTTTGAGGAACCGGTGTATACAAATCTCCTTTAATCAAAGGGTTAATCTGTACTTCGGTTATCGTATATGGTTTTTCCTGTGCGATACTGCTAATGAAGCTGCAAAGTAAAAATGTTGTAAAAAATTTTTTGATCATAATTAGTAATAGTTTTAATGGGTATTGCTATTTGTTGTATTGTCCAGATCTTCCGGTGCCAGATACAACTGATCAGATGAAAGTTCCTCTATTTCAGATAATCCGGAATTCTTTTTAGCATTGGAAATTGTGGATTTTGTAAAAGTTACGTTTCCGTCTTTACCGATTCCCGTAAGAATAATAGTGTTGTTGTTTTTTTCGATTTTAATGTATTTTGAATTGGTTTTGTTGAACGATTGGATAGGCGTTATCCATAATGTACCGTTTACAATAGTACCGTCTTTCATTGTGGCTTCATATTCCTTTTTACCGGCTGCGTTTATATAAAGCACTTTACCATCTAGCACATCCCCTTTTTCGGTATAGTGTATTTTTAGTTTACCGTCGCTGTGATACGCTTCAGTTTGATACCGTTGTTCGGATTCATCTAATAAAATGACTTTACCGGACAAAACATTGTTTGTAAAAGTATACTTTTCAATTATTTCTCCGTTGCGATATACTGTTTTGGAAGTTATAATTCCATTTTCGTATTGGACTTCCGTACCGTTTATCGCTTCTCCGTTTTCGTAAGTGACTTTTGCAGTTTCTTTTCCGTCGGAGTCATAATAAATTGCTTCCCCGTGGGCTAAGTCATTCACATAGGGCGTTGTGCTGATAATCGAATTATTGTAAAAATCAGATGCCAGAATCAACTTTTCGTTTTTGTAAACGGTTTTTCGGATAACCTGCTCCGTTTGTTCATTATAAAGTAACTGCTCACCATCCAGAATACCGTTTACATAATTTTCAATCCTTTTATAGTAGTAATCACCGTCATCATCGGTTACGACTTTACCGTTATAGGGGTTACCGTTTTTATAAGTGGCAGTATACGTCGGTTTTCCTTTTACATTGAAAATACCGGACTTATTATAATCAATTTCCCGGATTACTGTTGGAATTGACGGTGTGGAAGGGTTGTATACCATTACCTTTTCATATTGTAAAGTTCCGTTAGTATATTTTTCAATTGTGTTGATCATATCGTTTTCTTCGAAGAAAGTATAGCGGGTTCCGTCCAGTTTTACGTAATCGAATTCACTGATTTTTTTACCCTTATTGTTGAAAAAAGTTCCCTTTTTTTCATGTGAATCGCTAAATAGAATATCCGATTTTGTTTTTCCGTTTTTATAATATTCGAGTTCGCGGGTGATGGCGTTTTCGGTGTAAAAGGTTTCTTTTAACGGTAACAGTTCTTTGTCGGAAAAGTATTCAACCTTATAGATTAACTTGCCGTTTTGATGTCGGGACATCCATTTGATGGTATTCTTCTCTAAAGAATAGGCATCACCGGCATAGTAATGTTCGTAAGCCCCTTTGTTGTAAGGATCATAATATTCCAACTTCCCGATGATTTTCCCCTTTTTGTCATAGAAAGTAGCTTGTTTTCCTTCAAATTTTTTGAAAACGGTTTTATCATCGTAGTATACTGTTTCCGATATTATATTTCCGGCCTGGTAAACGCGAACACTGTTTTCCGTAATTTGTGTGCCTTCATAAGGATCTGAACTCTCATTGTAATAAGTAAGCTGATGACTAAAATTGCTTTTTGTATCGTAATTTTCGGTTTTGAGATATTCTCCTAAATCGTCATAATAATCTATTTTTAGAATACTTCCATCCGGGCGTAATTGTTTCACTTGAATCAGCTCGTAATTTTTATACAGATTGATGTATTCTACATTGTCAGAATCCTGACCGTTTTTCGGATCATCTGTAAAATAAAGAAACAGAGTACCGTTTTTTGGATTTGAGGCGTCAAGAGTATCAAGATCCGTTTCCAGCTCAGCAATTATTTGACCATTTTGATCATAAAATGAATCTGTACCATTTTTGTCTTTCTGCGGTTCGATAGTTCTTTGTTTTACTTTTCCGTTTTTGAAATAGTACGATTTTTCAATGTTTTTTTGGTTTTTTATTACATAAGTATTGATAAGGGTAAAAGGGGAGTAGTCATACAGTGCCATAATTCCATCAATAAAGGCTCCGTCAATAAGCTTTGTGTCGCCTATTACTTTCCCGTCTTTATCATACGAAATAACTCGTGTAGGAATTTTTCCTTTATAAAAAATCTTTTGACCGATTTTTGGATTATTAATACCGAAAATTCCGGTGTGATTATAATTACCGTCTTTTACATCCATAGTAACGCGATAATCTTCGGCCTCGTAAGCTACTGTTCCGTTATATAGTTCTCCATTTTTATAGATGCCTTCGCTTTTGGTACCGTCTTTTAGGAAAAATTCAGCTTTCCCTTCCGGTTTGTTGTTAACTAGGGTAACAATCGTGGCTATTTTTCCTTCCTCATTGTAAAATCGGACAGGGCCGATAAAAATATCACCGAATTTTTCAGTAGCAGTTCGCTCGTATTTTTTCTTCCCGGTTATGTAATATTCGGTTGAAGTAAAGGTTTTATTCTTATTTGGAAGATCAATTCTGTAACCTTCTGCTAAATAATTTTCAATCGGATTACTGTTTTTGTCTATCCAAAGGGTATCTTGCGACCAACCGGATACAACCGAAAGGAATATAAAAAATAATAAAAATTGTCTCATTTGTGTGATATAAAAAAGCGTTGTGAATTTACATCTAAATTTGAAAATGCAAAAAGCGAATGTAAAAAGAATAATACAAAGGAATGCTTATAAAAAAAGCCCGAATGTTCGGGCCGGGATTTAATCAAATTTATTTTTAAAGTAGTACTTACTATCTAAATCGTCATCTTCAAGTTCGTTATATCGTTGAAGCTTTGGTTTGGGTTTGTTGGCGGCAACCTTCTTTTTCCAAAGCTCAAAATTGTCTTTTGATAACTTTTTGCGCACCATTTCGGTAACTTCATTTTCAGAAATTCCAAATTCTTCCTTTAATACCTCAAAAGGTTTTCTTTCCTCCTGAGCCATAGTGACAATTCTTTCAATTGTTTCCTTGTCAAACTCTAAAACTTTGCTTTTTTTCATCAGATGAAAAATTAATCAAATAAATGTTTTTAATGGTTTAATTATATACTCAATATTACTAAAAAAATGAATTAGCAAATAGCGTAAAATCATTTTTTCAGAATTTTCAAAAATCAAGCCAAAAAGTTTTTCGCTTTTGAAGAAATGAAAAAAAATATATTGTATCAGTGCTATTTAGATGGGTTTTTGCATTGTTTTTTTGCTTTTTTATTTCAGAAACAAAAAAAAAAAAGGATGATTTATTGCTATAATGAATCGAATAATAGTAAAGGTAAAGGCTTTTTGAACTTGTAAATTAATGTATGCTAAAATGTATGGTGCAAAATGCGGTTTTTAGAAGATGATGGCTCGTTAATCAAAAAAACCTGTCCGGTTAATAATACGGGACAGGTTGTAAATGATAATAGTAAGGAAACTTTTTGTGTATTTTTAATTCATTATTCTTTACTAAAGATTGATTTGTATACAATACCGGCTATCAGAGCGCCAATAATAGGAGCTACAATAAATAACCACAGCTGACTTAAAGCTTCTCCGCCAACAAAAACGGCCTGGCTGATACTTCTGGCCGGATTTACAGAGGTGTTGGTTACCGGAATACTGATCAGGTGAATTAGTGTCAAAGCTAATCCGATGGCTAACCCGGCAAAACCTTTGGGTGCTCTTTCATCAGTTGCTCCTAAAATGACGATAAGGAAAATAAAAGTCATCACAACTTCTGTTAGAAAGGCTGCATTCATACTGTATTTTCCGGGAGAAAGTTCTCCGTATCCGTTGGATGCAAATCCGCCAATATCATTACCGTTACCGGTTGCAATAACATATAAAATCGCAGCAGCAGCTATACCGCCTAATACCTGTGCGATAATATACGGAATCAGTTCTTTTGCATCAAAACGACCACCAACCCATAAGCCGATGGAAACGGCCGGATTTAAATGTGCTCCGGAAATGTGTCCAAGTGAATAGGCAATCGTTAGAACGGTAAGACCGAAAGCTAGAGCAACTCCGGCAAAACCAATTCCTGCATCAGGGAAATTGCAGGCCAGTACGGCGCTACCACAACCGCCTAATACCAACCAAAATGTTCCGATAAATTCTGCAATAAGTTTTTTCATAAAAAATAAAGGGATTAGTTAAACAATTGGTAATAAATGTATTTTTTGGAAAAAGGACATGCTACACGTTAAGGCTGGTAGGGATAATTGACTAAAACGGTTCGTTTTTAGGATATACATACGAAACAGTTGTATCCGATTAACCGGTAAACGGGCGGAAAAAATAGAAATAACAGGTATGACCCACAATGAATACAGCTTTACGGCAATACCATTGCGATCTGCATATTGAAGGGAATCGGGTAAATAAAAAGGGAAAATTTTAGTATATAATCGTATACTTCTGTAATGACCGGCAATTTTGAAGCTTAGAAGCGAAAGAAGAAAGTGTGATTGCCAGGTTAAACTCATTTTCAGGTAGTTAAATGATTATATCCGTATTACGAATATAATCATTTTTACCAGAAAATTCTATATTAATTCTTTTTTTTGAAAGAAATGTTCATAATGATAATTGCCAGAATTATCAGGGCAATACCGGCCCATTGCGATAATACTACCGTTTCGTCAAGGATCACATAGGCCATCATTACGGAAACCGGTAATTCTAATGAAGAAACAATACTTCCTAAACCGATTCCGGTATGAGGAAATCCGGAGTTCATTAGCATAGGAGGGATGATGGTTCCGAAAAGCGATAAAACAATACCCCATTTTAAAAAGATATCGAAATTATACGGTGTGGTCTGTGTGAATATTCCGAATCCGAAAACAATAACAGCTCCGCCTAAAAGCATATACAAACTTCTTTGTGCCGATGATATTCCTGTTGCAACACTATTAGCAGTAAACATTGTAGTGGTAAATGAAGCTGCTGCAAGCATTCCCCACATTAAACCGCGCCAGTCAAGCTGGATTTCATTTTTAAAAATATTAGTTGCTAATGCCGTACCGCCTAAAACAATAAGTACAGAAATGACTTTTTGTAAGGAAGGTAATTTTTTATCGATAAACATTTCGAGTAAAACACCCATCCAAACGGTTTGCATCAATAAAACGATTCCGATGGAAACCGGAATGTATTTTACAGCCAGATAATAGAAAACACTGGTCATCCCTAATGATGTACCGGCCAACATTAAATGGAAAATATTCTTTTTTGTAGCTTTTACTACTGTGCCTTTATTTTTAGATTTTTGAAAAGCATTGATAATTAAAACACCGATGATCCCCAAAATAAACTGGGAAGAAGTAACCTCGGCTGTGGTGTAGTTTTCCTGGTAGGCTAACTTAACAAATGTAGCCAGCATTCCATAGCTGGTTGCACCTAATCCTACTAAAAAAACTCCTTTTAAAACTTGGTTTCCTGACATTATTATTTGATTTTAAAACAGCCTGCAAAGATAGGGTATCCCGTTTATTTAGAAGTGTCTATCGGGAAAAAAATACGTAATTGTGATTAAATGTGTTGATTTTTAGTGTTATATATAAAAAAATAAGGATTGATCCGAAGAGCAATCCTTATCCTTCTATAGTATTTCGGGATTATTCCGACCAGTATACTAAAGTAACTTCGATAATACCGTTAGCATTAACAAGGCTGTCTGATAAAGTTACTGTAGTGGAAGAAGCACCGCTGAAATAACCGTTATAAGCAGCAAAAGTATAAGTACCCGGTGCTAAGTTATCGTAACAATCACCGTAGTTTTCAGGGTAAAAATAAGCGTTAGACTGATTGTATGCATAATAACCGTGTAAGTCATTGTATGTTACCGGATTTCCAAGATAGTCTACTAATTTGATACAAACATTATACGTTTTAATTGAGCTGGCAACAGAATTGATTGCATCGATCAAGTCATTTGTAGTTGTATATTGCTTATCCAATACGCTTTTTACATTTGGAATCAAATTTAAAGCAGTAGTATTATCATTAGCCGCTAATGCATCGTTGATTTGATACGTTAAACCGATAAGGATATCATTCAGATTGACCAATTCGGCTGTAATAGCGTTGATTCCGGCTGTTGAAAAAGCATTTTGTGATGCCGTACGAGCCTCGTTTACG
Organism: Flavobacterium cerinum; assembly: GCF_024496085.1. Taxonomy (NCBI): domain Bacteria; kingdom Pseudomonadati; phylum Bacteroidota; class Flavobacteriia; order Flavobacteriales; family Flavobacteriaceae; genus Flavobacterium; species Flavobacterium cerinum. Next base: position 1,748,114 of record NZ_CP101751.1, read on the forward strand.
AAATAGTCCACATCGTCTGAATTATTCTGAACAGACGCTACCTGTGTAAACATGGCATTATAAAATTGTTGTGCATTCGGAGCATTTAAAATGGCAATCTGTTTCGCCAGTTGTATTGCAGCTCCTTTAGCGGTTGGAGTGTCCTGCTGAATGTTTTCAGCCGACTGAATTGCATTGTTTAAATTTTGTTGCGCTGTAGATTGTGCAAAAACAGTGCTGGTTACTAATGACACAAATAAGGTCATAGCATAAAAAGTAATTTTTTTCATAAAATAGATTTAAGGTTTTGTATACCAAATGTATTAAAATGTCTTAAATCAATTACATATTGAGTATTATTATTGTATTAATAAAATATTATTTGGGGCGAATTGCGTTTTGTTTAAGGGTGAAATATCAAAATAATGATGCTAAAGGTCGGTTTTGAATACCGATTTTCGCAGGATCAAAATGAAGTTTGTTTTGTAATAAACCGGCATATACACTTCTGAAGTCGGTTTCAAATCGTAAATCACCTTGATCAAGGTTTTGCAAGTCGGGATTTTGGCCGATTATTGTTCCTTTGTTTTGACCGCCAATTACAAACATAGGTGCTGCTGTTCCGTGATCGGTTCCGTTTCCGTTGTCTTTTACACGTCTGCCGAATTCGGAAAATACAACAAGCGTTACGTTCTGTAACAGGTTGGCTTGTTTTAAATCGGAATAAAAACTATAAATCGCATCGTTTAACTCAGACAATTTATTTTTATGAATTGAAAGCTGATTATCGTGGGTGTCAAAACCGTTTAGTGAGGTGTAATATACTTTTGAATTTAGATTTCCTTTAATTAATCGGGAAATCCACTCCAGATTTTTAGCTAATCCGGTTTTCGGATAACTTATGGCTGTAGTCGATTTAGACAATGCCTGTTGAATTTCCTCTGCGCCTTCGGTTACGGAACCGGCTATCTTTCGCACAAAATCCAATTGCGGATTATCAGATAGTTTTTTATCGGATTCATTGTTTTTGCGAACCAAAAAACGTTGCGGATCTTTTACCGTGATGGAATTCGGTTCTTCTCCTTTTAAAGCAAGATTGTCGATATTGTCAATGTTAACGCCGGCCGTAGGTTGGTGTTCTTTGCATTGTAAATCAAGGTAACGTCCAAGCCAACCGTCATTCAGGTATTCGGACGAGGAAGAACCGGTTTGCCATATTTCCTGACTTCGGAAATGAGAACGATTCGGTTGCGGATAACCAACATTTTGAATAATACTCAAATCACCGTTTTGCTGGATATTAGCCAGATCTTTTAATGCCGGATGAAAGGCCATTCCTTTGTGAGATGCAATTACGTCTTCTTTGGATAGGGCTATCTTCGGACGATTGGCATAGTATAGCGGATCGTCAAACGGAATAAAAGTATTTAATCCGTCATTTCCACCATTCAATTGGATAAAAACAAGACATTGCTCACCTGTTACAAGCGTACTTTGTGTTGCATATGAATACAGGAAATCCGGCATCAGTAAAAGACCTCCGGTACAGGTTCCTGTAAGTTTAAAGAAGTTACGTCTGTTCATCTCAGGAAATTTTGAAGTGTTATATTAACTGATATTCGGGAGTTTTAATCATTGCGTTAAAAAGGCGTAACACGGCCAGATCAGCATTGTCTGCTTTCGGATTAAAATCATACTTTAGAATGTTTTCAAAATCCTGCTGCAAGTTGGAGTCCGTTTGAAACAAAAGACGCTCTTTTAATTCCGTGATAATGGTTTTATTAGTTCCGTTTGGATTCCATTTCAGGGAAACCGCTATGGATTTGTCGTTGTCTTTATTCGGATTAACAAACCTTCCGCGGCATAACAGATCGGCTACTGTATTGCGTTGCAGATAAACTTGTGAGGTAAGCCACGATTTTCCGCCGTCCCATCCTTTAACGTTGGGCTGGTTAAAAAGATCCATTTGTTGCTGTCTTAAAAAAACGGCAATTGCTTTTAAATTCGGCTCGCTAATGTGTAATTCGTCTAAAAGCGGGAGGATATATTCCAACGGATTTTTAATTTTTGAACCGGCGTTTTGTTTGTCGTATTCTTCAGTAAACATCTTGATCAATAGTGGTTGAATTTCGAAGTTCTGTTTCCTTAAATAGTCGCCGTAATATTGTACCAGTTCTTCTTTCGGATTGTCATAGATAAACCATTTTAAAAGTTTACGTGTGATGCGATAGGGACTATTTTTTTGTTCGAAAATAATATCGACTAGATCATCGGCTTTGAATTTTCCTGTTTTACCCAAATAAGTTATCGTGTCGGGATCTTCGAATAGGGGGCGGTATTGTGCGTTTTTTTCGCCTAAACCTAAACCGGAAAGCGCTTTTGCTCCGTTTTTTATGTCATCTTCTGTATAATTTCCGATTCCAAGTGTAAATAATTCCAGTAATTCCCGACTTAAATTTTCATTGATTTTGCCTCGTTTGTTGTCCACATTATCAAGATAGCGAACCATTGCATTGGTTTGAATGACCTTTTTGGTCAGTGTTTTAAAATTACCGAAAGCCTGTTCGCGTAATAATTGATTGTGAAGATAAATCCAGTAATTCACTTTTACTTTTTGAGAAGTGGACACAAAATGATTGTGCCAGAAACAAACCATTTTTTCCCGTAGCGGATAAGTATCATTGATCATTTTGTCCAACCACCAGGTTTTTAATTCCAGACTGTTTTGCAGCTGATCACGTAACATTTTTTTACTTTCATCAGAATCGGCATTTTTAATCCGGTCGCGAAAGTCTTTTAGTTCGGCTAATGTTTTGGGATCATCTGACAAAAATGCAGGTTCTTTTGTGTCGAAGGAAGCAGCAAAAGAATCTTTCAAGAAACCTTTTATACCTTTTCGGGTAATACTATCGGACTGCTTTCCTGAAAATCCAAGTCGTAAGGACCAAAGTGTGTCTGTTTTCATAAACATTGGACTGTTATTGCGAAATAAAGTTTAATAAAGGTAGTAAAGTGACACTAAAAAAGATAACGGATTTTGTTGTAAGGTTATTGTTGAAAGGACTGAAAGTCAAAAGGAACCGTTTTTTAATAAAAAAAGCAGCAAGATATCTTGCTGCTTTTCCCTATAAATCGAATATAATAAGCGGAGTTATTTAATTAACTCGAAACTTCTTTTTACAAAGGCTGTCAGTTCTTCTCCTTTTAATAGGTTTTGTGACAGTTTGGCTAAATCCAATGCTTGTTTTACCAAGCCTTCCTGTGTTGTCTTATCGGAAGTAGTAAGGATGGTTGTCGCTAAATCTGAATTGGTATTCACAATCAGATTGTACATTTCCGGGAAATTCCCCATACCAAACATACCGCCGCCACCGGATTGACTCATCTCTTTCATTCGGCGCATAAACTCGGGCTGTGTAATGATAAACGGTGCTGCTTTACTGTCCATCGCTTCCATTTGAACCGTATAAGTCGTTTTCGGAACAAGTTCTTCCAATACTGTTTTCAGACTGTTTTGCTCGTCTTCTGATAATTTAGAAATCGGATTGTCATCTTTTTTAATCAGATTGTCTACATGATCCGAATCCACACGGGTGAAAGTCAGCTTTTCATTGTCCGCTTCCAGTTTTTGAATCAAGTGAGAAACAATCGGACTGTCTAATAGCAACACTTCATAACCTTTTTCTTTAGCTGTTTCAATATAACTGTGCTGCGTATCTTTGTTTGAAGCATATAAAACAACCAATTTGTCGTCTTTGTCGGTTTGGTTGTCTTTTAAAGCTTCTTTTAATTCTTCTAAAGTATAATATTTGCCATCCACTGACGGATATAAAACAAAAGAACCGGCTTTTTCGTAGAATTTCGGTTCGGAAAGCATACCATATTCCAATACGATTTTGATATCATTCCATTTCGTTTCAAAATCCTCACGGTTTTCAGTAAACAAGGATTTTAATTTGTCGGCTACTTTACGGGTAATGTAGTTCGAAATTTTCTTTACGTTACCATCAGCCTGAAGATATGAACGGGAAACATTTAACGGGATATCCGGAGAATCGATAACTCCTTTTAGCATTGTTAAAAATTCCGGAACGATTCCTTCTACATTATCGGTTACGAAAACCTGATTCTGATAAAGTTGAATTTTGTCTTTCTGAATTTGTAAATCAGCTGACATTTTCGGGAAATACAGAATACCGGTCAGGTTAAACGGATAATCAACATTTAAGTGGATGTTGAATAAAGGTTCTTCAAACTGCATCGGATATAATTCACGATAGAAGTTTTTATAGTCTTCATCTGTCAGATCACTTGGTTGTTTGGTCCATGCCGGATTCGGATTGTTGATAATGTTATCTACGGTAATCGTTTCTTCCTGTGTATCATCTCCTTCACCGGTTGTTACCTTTTCAGTACGGGTTCCGAATTTAATCGGCACCGGCATGAATTTATTGTATTTAACCAATAACTCACGGATTTTTCCTTCTTCAAGGAAATCCAATGAATCTTCGGCAATATGTAGGATAATTTCAGTACCTCTTTCGGATTTATCAGATGAAACAAGCGTGAATTCCGGGCTTCCGTCACAAGTCCAGTGTGCTGCCGGTTCGTCTTTATAGGATTTGGTGATGATTTCCACTTTTTCCGCTACCATAAATGCAGAATAGAAGCCCAACCCGAAATGACCGATGATACCGGAATCTTTTGCCGTGTCTTTGTATTTTTCAAGGAATTCTTCAGCACCTGAAAAAGCAACCTGATTGATGTATTTTTCAACCTCTTCCGCGGTCATACCCAATCCCTGATCAATAATGTGTAACTTCTTATTGTCTTTGTCAATCTTTACTTCAATAACCGGATTGCCGTAGTCAACTTTAGCTTCGCCAATACTCGTCAGGTGTTTTAATTTTAATGTAGCATCCGTAGCATTTGATACCAGCTCACGAAGAAAAATTTCGTGGTCACTGTATAAAAATTTCTTGATTAGAGGAAAGATGTTTTCTACCGATACATTAATTTTTCCAGTAGTCATAGTATAAAATGTGTTTTTTTGTTAAACTTTTCCTGATTCGTACAAATTAGATACCAAACCAAAGAAATGTGACAAAATGACGGAAATGCAATCTTAACGGAAAAATTCTTACTCAAAATTTAACAAATTAATTCTGTAGGTAGTATATTTGTGATAGTTATTTTAAAGCGCTCGATATGAAAAAATTAATTTTGTTAAGTGCACTTACAATGATGCTGTTTGCATGTAAGTCAACATCTGTAACCAACACGAAGCTGGACCGAACTTCACAGGTTGCAATCAAAGGTAATTGGGTGTTAAGCTCCGTTAGCTACCCTGGTTCTGAATACATAAAGGTGAATTCTTTTCAAATCGCCGATTCTAAGTGTTTTGAAGGAAGTAGCTGGAAATTTATTTCAAACAACAATAAAGGAGAAATGGCGCTGGAAAAAGCAAATTGTCCTGCTTTCAGTTCTTCGTTTACCTGGTTTGTAAATAAAGAAGGTGAGTTTGTTCTGAAACTTCTGAATGCCGGTGAAAAAGCCAAAAAAGTAAGAGACGGGTATGTACTGAAGTTGGCTAACCAGTCGGAAACTTCTTTCCAGTTGGTTGATAAAATCAATGTAGGTGGCAAACTGACAGACGTGGTTTACCAATTTGAAAAACTGAACTAATAAAACAAAGAATATGAAAAAGATAACAATTTATACATTAGCGGCAGTATTCATGATCGGATCTGTTTTTATAAGCTGTGAATCGGTTAAAAATGCTAATAATACGCAAAAAGGAGCCGGTATAGGAGCTGTAGCAGGTGCGGTTTTAGGAGGTGTATTAGGAAATAACATCGGTAAAGGTGGAAACGGTGCTTTAGGAGCAGTTCTTGGAGGTGTTGTTGGAGGTGTTGCCGGAGGTGTTATCGGTAACAAAATGGATAAGCAGGCTCGTGAAATTGAGCAGGCAATCCCAGGTGCTGAAGTAGAGCGTGTTGGTGAAGGAATTAAATTAGTATTAGGTGAAAATGCCGTGCGTTTTGATACCAATAAATCGACTTTAACAGCTGCTGCAAAAGCAAATCTTGATAAATTGGTTCCGGTATTCCAAAGCTATCCGGATACTGATATCGTAATCTACGGTTATACTGATAATACCGGTAAAGCAGAATACAACCTGACATTGTCAGAGCAAAGAGCTGCTTCTGTAAAGAGCTACCTTGCAGGAAAAGGATTATCCGGTAATCGTTTTAAAACAAGCGGTATGGGAATCGCTGATCCGATTGCTACAAATGATACTCCTGACGGAAGAAGCAAAAACCGTCGTGTAGAATTTGCTATTACGGCTAACGATAAAATGGTTCAGGATGCTAAAAAGCAAGCCGGAAACTAATCTTCATTGATAATAATATAAATGGCTGTCTTTCGGACAGCCTTTTTTTGTGGTTCTTATTTTAAATTTTCAATAAAACGCTTTGCAGCCAGTAGGGTTAATTCCGGGGCTTCTTTATGTGGAGTATGACCAATATCGGGAATAAGATATGTTTCCGATTTTCCGGAAACCTGGCGGATGGTTTTGTGTACTTGTTCTAAAGTTCCGTATTCATCTGCTTCTCCCTGTATAAATAAAAGCGGACAGGTAATTTGAGGTAACAGCGATTCGATATTCCAGTTTTTAAAATCAGAACGTGTCCAGGTTAATGTCCAGGCTTTAAAAAGCAGATCCACTTTATCACCGTGGTATTTCTGAAGGCGAAGCGGTAAGTCGGTTGACGTATACGCTTCCATGGCTTCGCGAATTCCCTTTAGGGTAACCTCTTCTACAAAAATATGAGCAGCTTCTGCAATTACAGCTTTGATTCGTTCGGGATATTGAGCCGCAGTGATTAAAGCAATCGAACCGCCGTCACTATGTCCGAATAGAATAATAGCATTGATGTCAAGTTGGGTTAACAACTCGTTTAATACAGAAGCTTCTTGTTCAAGGTAATTAACTGCTCTTTCATAAGTGGGCATCGGGTCGGATTTACCGTATCCTAATCGGTCATAGGCTAATACGTTACATTGTGTCGCTTCCGCCAATTTTTCAGGGAAGTCACGCCATAATTGCGTGCAGCCTAACGAATCGTGTAAAAAAACAAGTGTCGGTTTTTGGGAATCGAAATTTTGATGGTATACATAAAGCGCCTTTTCATTTATGTGTATTTGGGTAGCGATCGGATTAGGTGTCATAGCTGGTTATACTAATGGGGGTTATGATTGGATTTTATTGTTTTCGATTTTCTAAAATTGACCAGGTTGAGGTAGGTAATGGCGCTCAACATCACAATAATTCCAAATAGTTGTACAAATGTAATGTTTTCACAAAGTAAAATATGGGCACAAAAAACGGCAACCGGTAATTCAAGAGTTAGTAGGATAGAACTTAGTCCGGCACCGATTTTTGGCATACCGATACTAAAGCATACGGGAGGAATAACGGTACCGAAAACAGCGAGAAATAATCCCCATTGTAATAATCCGAAATCCAAATGATTGCTGGTGGTTATCGATTGTAAATTAATCACGAATATAATCATCGCGGAACCGCTCATCATCAAGGCACTTTTTTCAAATACAGGTGTTTCTTTTCCGAGTTTACTGGTGAAAATAATAGATATACTGTAAATTACGGCTGATAGTAAGCCCAATAAAATGCCGATTACCGATAGGTCTGCCTGTTTTACAGCGGATAAATTTCCGGCTAATATCGTTCCTATGATGATAAAAACAGTCGCAAATATCGTTGTCGGAGAAAGCCGTTTTTTAAAAACCAGCCATTCTACCACATTGCCGATCCATGTAATTTGCATCAGTAGTACGATGGCAAGTGAAGCCGGAATATAGGAAACGGAAAGATAGTAGATATATGTAGTGACCCCTATCGAGGTTCCGGCTAAAAGTAATTTCCAACCTTCAACAATTCGGAATGTTTTCTTTTTTATACTTCGGAATATAACAGCTCCCCATAATAAAAGCGCACCCAAAAAAGCTTGCGCAAGTGTGATTTCACCGGCGTTATAACCTTCTTTGTATGCGATTTTGGCAAAGGAAGCTAACATTCCGTAACTAATGGCGCCCAGGATAACGATGATGATATATTTAAGCATAAATCAATGTTTTTATTGTGTTTTATCCTGACAAATCTATTTATATATGAAATAAGTTGTTTGTTTTGAATTTAAATACGTAAATAATTCTTTAAAACTGGTATTTTTAATTTTTCTGTTCAAAATGGTCTTCTTTTTTGTAAATTGAGCGGAAAAAATCCGATGGAAGAATTAAGTAAACAAGAAGTAGAGTTGTTGCGTATACTCCAGAAAAACGCTCGTTTTGATATCACTGATCTTACCGAACGACTCCATATGTCCCGTACTTCGGTTTATGACAGAATAAAAAAATTGGAACAGGAAGGATATATTAAAAATTATGCAGCTATAGTCGACCATAAAAAGGTTGGACTAAATTTTATAGTGATTGTCACTGTTTCACTTAACAGTCAGCGATTAGATTATGTAGAAGAATTTTCCAGACAGGTTGCCATGCTGGACGAAGTGGTTGAAGCGTATGTAACCGGTGGAATTTTTGATTACATATTAAAAGTAATTGTTAAAGACCCTGAAGCGTTTAATGATTTTATAGCAACTAAATTATCGGTGATTCCGAACATCAGCAAAATTAAAAGTTCGTTTGTGATGAACTATGTCAAACAGTCTACCGTGTTACCGATCTGATGACGGGGTAAAACCGCCCTCCATATCCTGGAAAGCCCATTGTGCCATTGCCTCAATTACCGGTAATAAACCAACACCAGCATTGCTTAAACGATACGTAACAAATGGCGGAACTACCGGTTTGGCTTCCCGGATCAGCAGATTATCGTTTTCCAACTGCTTTAAATGTTGAATCAAAACCTTTTCAGTTATCGCCGGAATGGCTCTTTTTAATTCACTATAGCGTTTATCTCCTTTTGATAGATGGTATAAGATAATCGGTTTCCAATAACCGCCGATTCTTTCCATAACATAACTCACCGGACATTTTTCCAGTGCATATCGTTTATTCTCCTGTATTGTTGATGTTTCTTTAATTGCTGTCATAATACATACTTTGGGGTAAGTACTTGTATAAAAGTAAGTGCAAATATACCTTTGTTTTGTCAAATTAAAAACACTTTTATATGAAAATAACAATCTCAGGTTCTTTAGGGAATATAGGAAAATCATTGGCAACCCAATTAGTTGCAGTCGGACATGATGTAACGGTTATCAGTAGTGCAGCCGACAGAAAAGAAGCAATTGAAAAATTAGGAGCTAAGGCGGCAATCGGATCGGTTAGTGATCCGGAATTTTTAAAAGAAGCTTTTGTCGGTGCCGATGCTGTTTTTGCGATGACACCGCCAAATATGGGTGGCGCCAATATTATTGCGAATACTGTTGAAGCCGGAAAAGCATTTGCTAAAGCGATTACCGAATCGGGAGTAAAACGAGTTGTGATGTTAAGTAGTATTGGCGCGGATCTGCCAACCGGAAACGGACCGATTGCCGGATTGTATCATATCGAAAATTTATATCGCGATTTACAAGCGGTTTCAGTAACGTTCCTTCGTGCCGGTTTATTCTTTACAAACTTTTATAATGACATTCCATTGATCAAAGGAATGGGAATAATGGGAGCAAATTATCCGGGGACGATACAGGTACCGATGGTGTATCCGGAAGATATTGCAACTGCCGCTTCGGAAGAACTTCAGAAAAACACCGAAGGAAAAAATATTCGGTATATCGTTAGTGATGTCCGTACACCAAATGAAGTGGCACAAGTATTCGGAGCAGCGATCGGAAAACCGGAATTGCCATGGGTAGAATTCACAGATGAACAATCGTTACAAGGAATGATTCAGGCCGGATTGCCGAATGAAGTGGCTCATTTATATACTGAAATGGGAACCGGATTCCGAAACGGAACTATCCCGGCTGATTTCGAACTTCAGGGTTCACCGGTAAACGGATCGACTAAACTGGAAGATTTTGCTCAAATCTGGGCAACTCGTTTCTAAAAATAATAAATCAAACTTAACTGCGGCCTGACAGGATTTATAGAATCTGTCAGGCCTTGTTGTTTACGATCCTGTTGTTCATTTTTTATGAAAGATATTTAACAAATATTTTGTTTATTTTTTAGGGTATGGAGTTAAACGCTTTGTAACTTTACAAAAGCTTTAAAAAAAACATAGTATGGCGGTAACGAAAAGAACCAACGGAAAGAAAGAAACGATTACGGAAGATGCCATTATTGCAAATTATATGAATCAGGTACTGGAGAATCACCAGGAGCCGACAAGTGTATATCTCTTTTGTAAAGAAAATAAAATTGAAGAAACCGTTTTCTACAGTTTCTTCACCACATTAGACGGAATAAAGGAAACCATCTGGATTAAACTGTTTGAAAATGCAGTAACCAGTCTGAAAAATGATGAGTCCTTTGCTACGTATTCCAATCGAAATAAATTACTGGCACTTTATTTTACCTTTTTTGAAGTGCTGACTTTAAACAGGAGCTATGTGTATTTTGTTTTAAAAGAAAACAAACAAGGTTTACATAATCTGAAACAGTTGCGAAAGCTTCGTAGCCGTTTTAAAAAGTTTATCAAAGAAGAAGTGCAGGTAGCATTAATCGAAAAACAGGAAAAGATCGATAAGATTGCGAAACCGGTATTGTCGGAAGCAGCTTGGGTACAATTCCTTTTTATCCTGAAATTCTGGCTGGAAGATACTTCAGTTGGTTTTGAAAAAACCGATATCATGATTGAAAAAGCGGTAAAAGCGACTTTTGATGTATTGGATACAACGCCGTTGGAAAGCCTTTTTGATTTAGGTAAATTCGTCTGGAAAGAAAGATTTAATTAAGCTTCAATCGTATGAAAACACTCAATAAAATCCCGACAAACAAAATGGAACGGGCAGGAGCTCTTGTGAAAACCGGATTGAAAGTAGGAGGAAATTATCTGGCCTATTATGGCGAAAAAATGGTAAATCCGTCATTGAGTAAAGAGAAGCTCAATGAGAATAATGCGGAAGATATCTATGACGGATTAAAAAACCTGAAAGGAAGTGCGCTTAAAGTAGCGCAAATGTTGAGTATGGAAAAAAACATTATGCCGAAAGCATATGTGGAAAAATTTTCATTGGCTCAATTCTCCGTACCGCCATTGTCGGCTCCGCTAGTGCGAAAAACATTTAAAAAATATCAAGGCGACTATCCGGAAGCGTTATACGACACTTTTACACCCGATTCAGTTAACGCAGCGAGTATCGGACAAGTACATAAGGCAACTAAAAACGGAAAACAACTGGCCGTAAAAATCCAGTATCCCGGAGTAGCCGACAGTATTAGTTCGGATCTGGCAATTGTAAAACCTTTTGCAATAAAAATGTTTAACCTTCAGGGAAAAGATTCTGATAAATATTTTAAAGAAGTCGAACAAAAACTACTTGAAGAAACTGATTATAAACTGGAATTAAAACAAGGTGTGGCTATCGCCAAAGCCTGTGCGGCTATAGAAAATCTGAAATTCCCGGTATATTATCCGGAATGGTCATCCGAAAAGATCATCACAATGGATTGGATGGAAGGACTACATTTATCGGAGTTTGCGGCTATCAATAATGATCAGGCTAAAGGAGACCGAATCGGACAGGCATTGTGGGATTTTTATATGTTCCAGATGCATACTTTAAAACAGGTTCACGCCGATCCGCATCCGGGAAATTTCCTTGTGGATACTGAAGGTAATCTGGTTGCAATCGATTTTGGTTGTATCAAACAGGTTCCGGAAGATTTTTATATTCCGTATTTTGAATTGGCTCGACCGGAAGTGATTAATAATCCCGAACAATTCCGCGAAAAACTCTATGAACTCGAGATATTAAGACCGGATGATACAGAAGAAGAAATAGCTTATTTCTCCGATTTATTCCATCAGCTGTTAAGTTTGTTTACACAACCGTTTCACGGTGATTATTTTGATTTTTCTAATGCAGAATTTTTCGAAAATATTGCCAAAATGGGAGAAGCTTTTTCTAAAGATACACAACTCAGAAAAATGAACGGAAACCGGGGATCCAAACACTTTTTATATATCAACAGGACTTTTTTCGGATTGTATAATCTGTTACACGACCTGAAAGCACGGATTGATACCCGAAATTTTGAAAAATATACAGTTTCCTGACAATGATTATAATCACGTTAGTATTATCGGATTAGGAAACTTTGTAATTTTGCGCCTTTAAAAATTAAGAATGCTACACGTTAAAAATATATCGTTCGGTTATAACGAAAAAACGATAATTAAAAATATAGATTTTACCATCGAAAAAGGACAGCATATAGCGGTTATCGGTGAAAGCGGATGCGGAAAGAGTACGCTTTTAAAATTGATTTATGGCTTATATGATCTGGATGAAGGACAGATTTTTTGGAATGGTACTGAAGTACTCGGACCGAAATTTCATTTGGTTCCGGGTATGCCGTTTATGAAATACCTGGCTCAGGATTTTGATCTGATGCCCTATGTGACAGTGGCGGAAAATGTCGGAAAGTTTTTATCTAATTTTTATCCGGAAGAAAAAAAGCAACGTATAAAGGAATTATTGGAAATTGTTGAAATGACGGAATATGCAGATGTTAAAGCAAAATTCCTAAGTGGCGGTCAACAACAACGGGTGGCATTAGCCAGGGTTTTAGCATTGGAGCCGGAAGTGTTAATGTTGGATGAGCCGTTTAGCCATATTGACAATTTTAGAAAAAATGCATTGCGCCGTAATTTGTTTGCTTATCTGAAAGCAAAAAAAATTACTTGTATTGTGGCAACACATGATAGTACGGATGCGCTGTCTTTTGCTGATGAAACTTTTGTGTTGTATGACGGCAAGATTGTCGATCGCGGACCTTCTACGATTGTCTATAATAACCCGGTGAATAAATATACGGCTTCTCTTTTCGGGGAAGTGAATGAATTAAAACTTTCGGATATTGTTGAAGTAGATGGTGAAGATGAAACCGTATTGTTATATCCGCATCAGTTACGGGTGGTGGAAAACGGTAAAATGAAAGTAATAGCAAAACAATCCTATTATAAAGGAAGCCATTATTTGATTAAAGGTGTTTTTGAACGTAAAGTAATCTTTTTTGAAAACGATACGGAACTGGAACTTAATCAGGAAGTAACTTTAATGATCAGTTAAATAAAATAAGATGCCGAGAGAAGATAGTTTAATGCGCCAGATAAGTGAGCTGGGATTTGCTTTGAAACGTTTGATGGAACGAATGAAAGGGGGAAAAGCAGGCGGCGGACTTACATTGGATTCCGATACGGTAAACGGGGCTATGAACGAAGAACTTGGTTTTGATCTGAATAGATTACTTGCCGTTGAACGTGAAGATCTAATTCCGTTGCTATTGGAAAATCCGGGTTTTTCAGCAGACAATCTGGAGTTTTTTGCCGACTATCTTGTGGATTTGGGAACTGGTAATAATAATCAGGAAAATCTGTATGGTAAAGCCGCCGTGATTTATGAATATGTCGATAAAATTACAGCGACCTTTTCAATGGAACGTTTTAACAAGTTGCAAAAGATCCGTTAGAAACAGAAAACTAAAAATAGAGATCCCTTTACTGTATTCGGTAAGGGGATTTTTAATTTGTACCGGTTCTTATTCTGATTTGGGTTCTGATTTTTGTTTTTCTACTTTTAAAAATAATCCATTTAAAAAGGGGAAAGATGAAGTTTAAAATTGCATTGGAAACAATTAGAAAAGCTAATGACAATCTTATAAAGAGTGGCATTACGGTTAAAGGTACGGAAAAATTTCGCGGAGTAATTACGGCCCGAATTAACTTAGACGGTATAATCTTGATTAGAGAGATCAGTCATGACAAGATTAACGAGGCATATGGTAAAGCATTGAAAAAATATGCAGCGAAATTATAACGATATCTATTCAAAGTTGGTTGGGAATGAAATGGATGTCTTGGGACATATTGCATATTCACTTTATAAAGAAAATAAAATAGAGTATATAGAAAAGCAGGAGTTAAGAGGTTACTGCGTTACGGATCAGGATTTAGTTCCGTTTAATCATTTTTCGTCTTCAGATACTACTGTTCATAATTATAAAATAAGAGCGGAACTGATTTTACAGGAATTTGTTGATAATATGCTTCTGGAAGAATTAAAGGATTATGATGTATAATTAACGCATCGGCAAACGGAAATTCTAAAGGACATTATCGCACCGTTAGCACCATCGTTTTGGAATAATATCGTTATAGGCGTCATAAGCTCGTTTGTGTTTACTTTACTGATTGTGTTTTTGACAATTATAGCAGAGCATAAGGATTCGGCTATTCATATTACTGTCGGTAAGATACAAGTACCAACGGGAACAAATAAGTAAGGATATTTGCCTAATATCCATAAAAAAGGATTGCTTTGCTGCAATCCTTTTCTTTTTAGGAATAAAACGTTTTCGAAAGGGAATCCGCTTTATTTTGAAATTTAATTTTTAAGATATTTTTCCAAAAACTGATCTTGTTCCCAAAGCAGGTGAAAGATGTTTTCTTTAGCTACATATCCGTGTGATTCTTTCGGAAGGATAACCATTCTGGCCGGTGCACCTAAACCTTTTAACGCCTGGAAATAACGCTCGGTTTGTAATGTAAAAGTTCCCGGATTATTATCGGCTTCACCATGTACTAACAAAAGTGGCGTTTTCATTTTTTCAGCATTCATAAAAGGAGACATTTCATTATAAATGTTCGGTACTTCCCAGTAATTACGCTGTTCACTTTGGAATCCAAATGGGGTTAACGTTCGGTTGTAAGCCCCGCTTCTTGCAATTCCGCAGGCAAATAAATTAGAATGGGTTAATAAGTTAGCAGTCATAAAAGCACCGTAAGAGTGACCGCCTACAGCAACTTTTTTACGGTTGATGTAACCCAATTTGTCAACAGCATCAATAGCAGCTTCGGCATTACCAACCAATTGCGGAATAAAAGTGTCGTTCGGTTCCGTTTTTCCTTCTCCGATAATTGGGAAAGCAGCATCATCCAAAACAGCATAACCTCGCGTCACCCAATAAATAAATGAACCGTAATACGGGAATGTAAATTCGTTCGGGTTAGAAGATGTTTGTCCGGCACTGTTTTTATCTTTATATTCCGTAGGGTAAGCCCAGATTAATAACGGTAGTTTTTCTTTTTTAGCAGTGCGATCATAACCGGCCGG
Organism: Flavobacterium cerinum; assembly: GCF_024496085.1. NCBI lineage: Bacteria > Pseudomonadati > Bacteroidota > Flavobacteriia > Flavobacteriales > Flavobacteriaceae > Flavobacterium > Flavobacterium cerinum. Next base: position 1,763,425 of record NZ_CP101751.1, read on the forward strand.
TAAATAAAGCGTTCCGGATAATTCGACACCGTCTTTACGTTTGTATTTAATGACTTCCTTGTAAACATTCTTAATACTTTCAAACGGGTTTTTAAAATCCGTTATCTGTGTTAGCTGGTTTTTCTTTTTGATGTTTCGGAAATAATAGTTCGGGAATTCGCTTTTCGACTGAATCTGTACTAAAGCATCTCCTTTTTTGAAATCTTCTATAGAAAGAATGTCTTCTTTTTTGTCGGTATAAGCCGATTGATATAAACGTTTTGTTTTTAAGGTTTTGATGTTGAATTCATCAATAAAAGGGAATTGTCCGTTTTTTGTATAGCCGGCACCAATTAAAAAAGCATTGTCATTTTCTAATGCCAATACATGTTTGCCATAACTGTTTTTTACCGTTTCAAAATTCCCCGGATCAGAATAAATATCCTGTTCGTTTCTGTCCCATACCAGTTTCGGTGATTCGGAAGGATTAGATGGATTGATCAGGTAAGTTTTCTCGTTACGGGTGTCGTACCAGTAATCTTTAAGAACTGCAATCTTATCGTTGCCCCAAACGATTCCTTGGAAACGTTGTTGTGTTTTGGCTAATGATGTCGGATTTGATGTGAAAGGAGCATTCCATAAATAAAGTTCGTCTCGGTAAGCTACTTTATTTTCAGGATTTCCTTCGTCAAGTGCTTCTACGAAAAACAAAGTGGCAGGAGTATCGTTTCTCCATCCCATCGATCTTTTTCCGGTGCGGGTAGCCATAAAACCTTTTGGCATAATCTCGGTTAGAGGAACTTGATTTACAACTTTAACTTCTTTTCCGTTATTGTCATACACAACGGTTTTTTGAGGAAAACGGTTTAACGGTACGATATACGAAAACGGTTTTTGGATTGTTGTAACCATCAGATAATTTCCGTCAGGTGAAAAACTCTCCCCGGCATACATATCGGCTGCTTTGAAAAGTGTGCTTTTTCCATCCAAACCGATACGGTATAACTCAGAAGTTGTGATGTTTTCGAAATTGGCTTCATCAGTTCGGTTCTTCAACAGATCCTGATAAGTCCTGTTTTGAGATACCTTTCCTTCACTGTTGGAAATGATCGGACCGTTTGGTAAATCTTTTTTAGCATCGATTAAGGCCGGTCTGTTTTTCGGAAGCATTTTTACCAAAAGGCTTTGTCCGTCACGAAACCAACTCATCGGATTACCTAAATTAGCATTCAGATTGGCATCGGTAAGCTTTGTTGCTTTGGCATTGGCTATATCCAGAATCCATAATTCAATTCCGGTAGCAGTTGTATGGGTGAAAGCAATTTTTTTCTCATCCGGTGACCAGGAAAGGTTACTGATCTTTGGATTTTGAGGTAATCCTTGTACTTGAATTACGTTTTTGTCTTTAAAACGTCTTACTTTTATGTTGTTGAGGTAGGTAACCGTACTTGAGATGTTGGTAACCGGATTGATACGTAAACCACCTAATCGGAGTTCCTCCTGATTTAGATCATCCAAAGTTTTATAAGTGTTGCGATAGGTTAATAACATCCATTCTTTCTTGGTGTCCATAGAAACAGAGGGTGCGCGTTCAAAGTCTGCCAATTGTAAAATGCTGGCCGGAGGTTTCTGATAGGTAATGTTTTCCTGCGCAAAAAGCGGTGTAGCACCTAATAGCAGAAATAAAACCGATTTGTAAATTAACTTCATATTCGTGTTATAATTAATAGTGATTGATAACTGCGATAGTCTCGCATTTAAGATAGGTCTAAGATAAGGGGCTCTTGTTACAAAAGTGCTATAAGTTTTGTTAAAAACGACTTTGAGTTTTAACTGTAGGATTGAGATGGTGTAAAAAATGTGGCTATATGATGGCAGGTTTTTTTAGAATGTGTAAATTTGCATCCCTGTTTTTAATAAATAAATAAAAATAATGTATCAGTCAAAAATTTCAGGATTAGGTTATTATGTTCCGGAAAATGTGGTAACGAATGATGATTTGTCAAAAATTATGGATACCAATGATGAGTGGATTCAGGAGCGAACCGGTATTCAGGAAAGACGTCATGTGATTAGAGGTGAAGATACCACGACAACCATGGGTGTTAAAGCGGCAAAGATTGCGATAGAGCGTTCGGGTGTTGCCAAAGAAGATATTGATTTTGTAGTTTTCGCGACTTTAAGTCCGGATTATTATTTTCCGGGACCGGGTGTAGCCGTACAGCGGGATTTAGGCTTGAAAACGGTTGGAGCATTGGATGTTCGGAATCAGTGTTCCGGATTTGTTTATGCAATTTCCGTAGCCGATCAGTTTATCAAAACCGGGATGTATAAAAATATTCTGGTAATCGGATCAGAAGTACATTCTACCGGTTTGGATATGACGACCCGAGGTAGAGGAGTATCTGTGATATTTGGAGATGGTGCCGGAGCAGCGGTTTTAAGCCGAAGTGAAAAACCGGGTCAGGGAATATTGTCAACTCATTTACATTCGGAAGGAGAACATGCAGATGAACTGGTGTTAAAAGCACCGGGAATGGGGAAACGTTGGGTTACGGATATCCTGGCTGATAACGATCCGAACGATGAAAGTTATTATCCGTATATGAACGGACAGTTTGTATTTAAAAATGCTGTAGTTCGTTTTAGTGAAGTGATCATGGAAGGCCTACAGGCAAATAATCTGCAAGTATCGGATATTGATATGTTGATTCCGCATCAGGCCAATTTGAGAATCTCGCAGTTTATTCAGCATAAATTCCAACTTTCGGACGATCAGGTGCATAATAACATTCAGAAATACGGAAATACGACAGCGGCTTCTATTCCGATTGCGTTGACAGAAGCCTGGGAACAAGGAAAAATTAAAGAAGGGGATACGGTTGTACTAGCAGCTTTCGGTAGTGGATTTACCTGGGCAAGTGCTATTATTAAATGGTAAAATCAGAAATATATCGTTATAAAAAAAGAGCAGCTATCCGATAGCTGCTCTTTTTTTATTGTGCTCTCTGTATAAGAATATTGTAATTTATAACAGGTACTTTGTTGGTTTTTAGGAGAGTATTGTTTTGTGTTTTTTAAAAAATAGTGTAAATTACACTGAGGTTGTTGAAATTATGTTTCACTAAATAGCAATACGATGAAGCACAAGATTATTCATAACAAAGGTCAGGCGCAACTTTTTAGGAACAAATATCTGGAAATGCTCACTAAAACTCATCCGGCTGTAATCTGGAGTATGTATATTCCGATATTGGGTGCCTTATTATTTACAGCACACCGAAATTATCATATTGAAGTCCGAAATGTAGTTTATCTGTTTTTCGGAGGAATGATATACTGGACTTTCTTCGAATATATTGCACATCGTTACCTTTTTCATTTTATTTCCGATAATCCGCGAATGAAAAGGATCTCATATGTCTTACATGGTAATCATCATGAATATCCGCGAGATCGGGATCGCTTGTTTATGCCGCCCGTACCCAGTCTGATTCTGGCTACCAGTCTGTTCTTATTGCATTATCTTCTGTTATGGGAGTACACCTGGGCTTTTTTTCCGGGTTTTATGTTTGGTTATTTATTGTATGCATCAATGCATTACGCGATCCATGCCTTTGCTCCGCCTTTTAAGTTTATGAAACCCTTGTGGCGCAATCATCATCTCCATCATTATAAAGATGAGCACCTGGGGTTTGGTGTTAGTAATACTTTTTGGGATCGTATTTTCGGAACCATGTTTGATCTGACTAAAAATGCAGAAGATCCGGAAAAAACAAAAGCATTACAATTTGAAAAGAAAAAATAAGAAAAAACCCCGGAATTTACTCCGGGGTTTCTCAAACAAATTATAATAAAAATCTAAAACTTCTGGATTGTTAAAACATTCCGCCGCTGCTTTGTTTTGTGTTGTCTTCACGTTGCTTACGTTGTAATGCTCTGTTTTTACCACCACCGAACATATAGTTGAAACCAACGAATAACGATTGACTTTCCCAACGGAATTCACCTTCTCCCGGATAAGGGTTAACGCTTTCAAAACCGTATCGCATTGTCTTAAAGATATCGTTAAAACGAACACTTAAAGAAGCTTTGTTTTCCCAGAAACTGTAACGGCTTCCTGCATCGATTTTGTACATGGCTTTACTGTTGGCCTGAACACCGTCTACCGGGCCTCTATAGAATCCGAATAAAGAGAAACGTAAGCTCTTAGTAGCTTTGAAATTGTTATTTAAACGAGCGTTAAACGCAGCTGCATCGATTTGTTTTAAAGTATAATCGAAATCACCGGTTACCTCATTTTTGACAGCTACAACACCTTTCTGACGGATGTTAGAGAAGTCGATACTAGGTTGAACATCCCACCACGAGTTGAATTTGTAATTAGCCGAAACTTCGAAGCCATAAGCCAGGTTTTTGTCGAAATTGGTATAACTCATGATGATCTTTTTAGTGTCCGGATCAGCATTCGGGTCCGGGTAGAAAGTACGAGTGATTTCATCATTGATGTCACGGTAATATACGCCCGCTGTTACAGAACCGTTTTTCAACATTCGGGTATAGTTTACTTCAACTGAATTTGTAAACTGCGGAACCAATTCCGGGTTACCGATAGAAGTTACTCTTGGCGTACTGAATTCACGGATCGGTTTAGTTTGCTCTACACTCGGACGATCAACACGACGACTCAAACTGATTTGAAACTGGTTTTTATCCGTAGGGGTATACGTCATATAAGCCGATGGATATACGGTAATATAATCGTTTTTAAAAGGTGCATTCTGACCGTTTTGGTAATAATCCGCCTGAACTTTATAGCTTTCCAAACGAGCACCAAGCTGATAACTGAATTTTTTAAATTTCTGACCGAATGTCGTATAGAAGGAATAAATATCCACATCATAGTTGAAATTCGCATTCGGCGTGTTGAAACGTGATGTCAGGTAGTTGTTGTCAGTACGCATTAAACGTGCTTCAGCTCCCATTTCTAAAGTCGATTTTTCATTCAACGGATTTACATAATCTACGTTGATGATCGTGCTTTTACGATTGTCTTTTATATAATCTGCATAAGGACTTAAACCACCACCTGTCGGGTTAAAAGAAGCATCCTGATTGCTTTTAGTATAATTATAGTTCGCTTCTACATCCAAAGTGTGTCCTTCTTTTGCAAACAAATGTTTGAAAGCCAGGTTATATGTACTGTTTACGTTATCTGTATCGTAAATATCCTTTTGTGTAATGTTATTAGCCGAATTTGGGAAAGATAGATCAGTACGTACATTTCCTAAACCGCTGGTAAAGCTTTGGTTGGTATAAGCTGAAATCGTGTTTTTATCATTGATGTAAAAATCCATTCCGGCTTTAAACATATGCGTTTTGTTATCGTTTTTGATATCAAAAAGCTGTAAAGAGTTGTCGTCAAACTGATTGATTTCTCCCCAGTTTAATCGTTCGCCTAATGTATTACCGTAAGTACCAAAAAAGTTCACTTTTCCCGTACGGTAGTTCATGTCTAAAGTATTGTTGTATTTCGGAACATCAGCAAAAGTAATTCCGGTATTAAAGTTACCGTTAAATCCGTTATTCGAATTTTTATGCAATACGATATTGATGATTCCGGACATTCCCTCCGGATTGTATTTCGCAGACGGATTCGTGATTAATTCAATTTTTTTAATAGAAGTCGACGGGATTTGTTTTAATAATTGAGACGCATCCATATTCGTCGGTTTTCCGTCAACCAAAATTCTTACGTTTTCGTTACCGCGTAATGAGATTTTACCGTCCTGATCTACGTTAACAGACGGAATGTTGTTCATAATTTCAGATGCAGTAGCACCGGCAGTTGTTAAATCACGCCCTACGTTAATTACTTTTCGGTCGATTTTCTGTTCAATTGTCGAACGTTCCGCAACTACGGTAACCCCTTCTAATTGTTTTGCCTCCGATTCCAGTCCGATACTTCCTAAAGCTACCGATTTGTTTTCCGGAGTGATGGTAAAGTTTCGGGTAAATGTTTTGTAACCCATATATTGGATTTCCAATACATACGATTTTGGTGCCAGTCCGGTAATGTTAAACGAACCGTTATCTTCTGTAATACCTCCGGTAACTACTTTGTTGTTCTCTTTAATAGCAATAGTGGCATAGGATATAGGCTCCTTAGAAGCTTTATCGCTCACCTTACCGGAGACAGAACCCGGATTTTGGGCGTAAAGATTACCGATTGCGGTAAGTACACAGATTAAAAATAGTTTTAGTTTCATGTCTGATTGTTTTACTAATTGATGATTGTATTCCGATTGCAAATGTATAGCATTAATTCAGTTGTTTGTATAACAAGGTACTATTTATAATAAATTTAAATAAAATGCTCACAAAACGAAGGGCAGATACAATAAATAGACATAAAAAAGGTTCTTTTGTTACAAAAAAACAGCAAAAAATGAAGAAATAATCAGATGGAAATATAATAGCTTGAAAATCAATAGCTATTTTTGTTATTTTCAGATTAACAAATTACTGAATTAAACGTATCTTTGCACGCTTAAAAATAAAATCACCATGACATTATCACATATTCTTACGCCCCATATACAGAAAGCAGTTCAGGCTTTATTTGATGTTACACTTGAAAAAGTTGAATTTCAGGTTACGCGCAGGGAGTTTGAAGGTGATATTACGATGGTTATTTTTCCGCTTTTAAAACTAATTAAAAGTAATCCGGTAGAACTGGGTTCTAAAATCGGACAATACCTGGTGGATAATACAAATGAAGTAGTGCGTTTTAACGTAGTTTCAGGATTCCTGAATATTGTAATTGATGATACGTACTATCTGAATTTTTTCAATACAATTAAAGGTGATAAACAATATGGCTTCCGCACTCCGAAAGAGGGCGATAAAGCTATTATGGTAGAATATTCATCTCCTAATACAAACAAACCGTTGCATTTGGGACACGTTCGTAATAACTTATTAGGTTTTTCCGTGGCTGAAATCCTAAGAGCATCGGGTAAAAAAGTATATAAGACACAAATCATCAACGACAGAGGGATTCATATCTGTAAATCCATGTTGGCGTGGCAGAAATTCGGACAAAATCAGACACCGGAAAGTACCGGATTAAAAGGAGATAAACTGGTAGGAAATTTTTATGTAACTTTTGATAAAGAATATAAAAGTCAGATCAGCGAATTAATGGAACAGGGTAAAACAGAAGAGGAAGCGAAAAAACAAGCTCCGATTATTCTGGAAGCTCAGGAAATGTTACGTAAATGGGAAGCCGGAGATGCTGAAGTTGTCGCACTTTGGAAAAAAATGAACCAATGGGTTTATGACGGATTTGCCGTAACATACAAAAATCTGGGTGTTGATTTTGATAAAGAATACTTTGAAAGTAATACGTATCTGCTTGGAAAAGATGTTGTACAAATCGGACTTGAAAAAGGTGTTTTCTATAAAAAAGAAGACGGATCAGTATGGATCGATCTTACAGCAGACGGATTGGATGAAAAACTGGTATTGCGTTCCGATGGAACTGCGGTTTATATGACACAAGATATCGGAACTGCTATCCAACGTGTAAAAGATTTTCCTGATGTAGGCGGTATGGTTTATACCGTTGGAAATGAACAGGATTATCACTTTAAAGTGTTATTTCTGATTCTTAAAAAATTAGGGTTCGACTGGGCGGAAAGCTTATATCATTTATCATACGGGATGGTAGAGTTGCCTAGCGGAAAAATGAAATCACGTGAAGGAACTGTAGTTGATGCCGATGATCTGATGGAAGAAATGACAGATACTGCTCAGACTATTTCGGAAGAATTAGGAAAGTTGGACGGATATACGGATGCAGAAAAACAAGCATTATACCGCGTAATCGGAATGGGAGCGCTTAAATATTTTATGCTAAAAGTAGATCCGAAGAAAAGCATGTTGTTTAACCCGAAAGAATCCGTGGATTTTGCCGGAAACACAGGACCTTTTATCCAATATACCTATGCGCGTATTCAGTCGATCTTAAGAAAAGCCGATTTTAATCTGGACGAAACGCTAACGGTAACCTTACATGAAAAGGAAAAAGAACTTTTAAAACAAATCGAGTTGTATCCGGAAGTGATACAAAATGCAGCTTCGCACCATAGTCCGGCTTTGATAGCAAATTATACTTATGACCTGGTAAAAGAATATAATTCGTTCTACCAGTCGGTTTCAATACTAGGTGAAGAAGATCAAAATAAAAAAATCTTCCGTGTACAATTATCCGAAAAAGTAGGAGCAATCATCAAATCGGCTTTCGAACTTTTAGGGATTCAGGTGCCGGAGCGAATGTAATTCAGCATAAACGATATAAATAATAATACGGTGAATCAGCCAAAATCATATTTTTTTCAATCACTTGCGATAATCGCAATTTCGATTGTAGCTTTTATCGCTTTCAAATCTTTCCTGCCTAAAAAACTGTTTACAGAAACAGGAGGGAACTCTAAAAATGTAGTCATAGACAGTTTGCTTTTAGAAGCGATTGAAAAGGATACTATTGATAAAGGAGAAGATACTATTTCCAAACAGCCCATTAAGTTTAAAGCGGTGGACGGTATTGTTTTTCCAACGGAAACGTTTGAAGATTACAAAGGATTCCAGCACTTAGTCGGTTTCTTTGAAAAACTATTCCAATTGGAAACCAATCATGAAGGTAAAGTTCGTATCGCTTATTTTGGGGATTCAATGACCGACGGTGATATGATCGTACAGGATTTTCGTGCGAATTTTCAAAACCGATTTGGTGGAAACGGAGTTGGTTTTGTTAATATTACATCTGAATCAGCAGCATCACGCGGATCGATAAAACATGAATTTTCGACCAACTGGAAAACACAATCCTATCTGAATGTAAAGCGTCCTAGAAAACCGTTCGGAATTAACGGACATGTTTTCTTTGCTAATGATACCGCACATGTGGAATGGGTAAAATATAAAGCTTCAAACTTACAGCATCTTAGCGAATTGTATAATCCGACGTTATTCTACGGAAAATCAGGTAACAAAGAAGCTAAAGTTGCATTTAAAATCGGAAATGATACGATTTATAAGAAGTTAAACCCGTCACGACTGGTAAACAGTATTGCATTGGGGAATACGGTTAAAAATCTTAAGGTCGATTTTATTAAAGCGGATTCCATTCCGGTATACGGATTCAATTTTGATGATGGAAAAGGAGTTCATGTAGATAATTTTTCCAACAGAGGAAATTCAGGATTACCGATCACAACATTTAATACGGAAGTAATGCGTCAGTTTAATGAAAAGCTGGGATACGATCTGATTGTATTGCATTACGGAACCAATGTGCTTAATTATGGTTCCTATAATTACGGATGGTATGAGCGTAAAATGACAAATGTTGTAAACCACCTGAGAGAATGTTTTCCGGGTGTAGCGATTTTGATCATATCAACTGCGGATAAATCGACCAAATACGATTTAGAAATGAAAACCGATTCGGCTGTTGTTCCGTTAACCGTGGCACAGAAAAAATATGCCATTCAAGGACAAGCGGGATATATCAATTTATATACCCTGATGGGCGGTGACGGATCGATGGTGAAATGGGTAGAAGAAGTACCTGCGTCTGCCAATAAAGACTATACACACTTTAACCATAGAGGTGCTAAAAAAATATCCGATATAATCTATAATCAGATTAATCAGGGATATGAACAATATAAAAAATTACGAGCAGCAAGAAAAGCACCGGCTACACCTAAGCCGGTTGTCAAAAAAGACAGTGTGACAGTTAAAAAAGATACCACTCATGTGCAATAAATTTCTTTTTATACTGCTGTATGCTTTGTATGGCGGCCCTGCATTTTCCCAGGTTGATTCGCTTGAAACAATAGTAGATTCTGTATCGGTTGAAGAACAACCGGTTGTGTATGGGGAAAACAAGATTGCAAACACAGCTGCTTTACAAAAGTTTTTTGATAAACTTTATACGCTGGAAGTAACCGGAAAGGGAAAGGTGAATATTCTTCATATAGGGGATTCGCATATTCAGGCCGATTTATTTACCGGTGTTATCCGTAAAAATCTGCAATATAAATTCGGAAATGCCGGTCTTGGTTTTTCTTTTCCTTATAATCTGGCTAAAACTAACGGTAATCATTTTATCCGGTATTCCTCCAATGAATCCTGGAGCAGTTACCGGAATATAAATCCGGTAAACGGAAATCCGGTTGGATTAAGCGGAATTGCGCTGACAACAAATGCAAAAGATTTTGCGATTGAGATCAATGTAAAAGATCCGGTTTATGAATTTAATACCTTGAGAATTCTGACGCCGCAAAACCAGAATTTATTTGATGTGGCAACCAGTTCCAAAACAATCGTGCTGGAATCGAATGTGCCGAAAAAAATCAATCATAAGATTAAAAAAGGGGAGGCTATATCGATTATTGCAGATAAATACAACATATCTGTAGCAGAATTGAAAAAAGCAAACGGTTTAAAAAATAATAATATACGAGCCGGTAAGATATTGCGCATTCCAACCAATGAAATGCAAAAGAAAAGCATTAAACGATCGGAATTTATCCCGTTGCCACTGGAACAGCAAGACGGTACTTATAGCTATTACAATGCGGAAACAATCAAAAAGATCTATTTACTGCCTAATAAAAGTGCTTCTAAGTTTGCCTTAAACGGGTTGGTATTTGAAAAAGATGCTCCGGGCGTTGTTTATAACAGTATCGGAGTAAACGGAGCTAAATTTTCGGATTATAATAAGTATCCTTTATTCTTTGATCAAGTACCGGCATTACATCCGGATCTGATAATTGTATCGTTGGGTACGAATGAAACGTTCGATAAAATGGATGTAGCAGCCTATATGGCACAGTTAAACCAATTTGTTGATGCGATAAAACAAAAAAATCCGGATGTTGAGATATTGGTGATGACACCGCCTCCATCAATGCTTTATCGTCGTTCATTAAATACTTTTGCTGCTGATTATGCGCGTGATATCAATGCGCAATCGGAAGCCAGACAACATGCGGTTTGGGATTTATTTTCCATTTTTGGCGGATTATACGGTGTAAACAGTAATTACCGCCAGGGATTAATGGCAGGAGATAAAGTACATTATTCCAAATCAGGATATGAAAAACAGGGAACCCTGTTTACAGAGGCACTTTTACAAGCCTATGAGAATTATAAAACAAGTTTGAAAAATTGATTACGTTTTTGAATATGCAAGATTGGTTCGCCCAAAATATAACGTCGCTTTTTACCGGCATTACTGCTGAAACAGTAAAGAACTGGTTTGTATACAATCCGAAAGAACCGTTGTTGTTTAATACCGGATTGTTCCTGGGGTTATTTCTCGTTTTTTATTCGGTTTATATTCTGACCCGGAAAACTTTCCATCTAAGACTGATCTATGTGATCTGTTTTTCACTGTTTTTCTACTATAAGTCAAGCGGGATTTATTTCCTGTTGTTATTAGCATCATCCGTAGTAGATTATAATCTGGGGAATATTTTACATCGGGAAAGCAGGGTAGTAGCTAAAAAGTTATATCTGGCTTTTAGTGTGGTGTTAAACCTGAGTTTTCTGGGGTATTTTAAATATACCAATTTTATCATTGAAAATTACAACGCCTTGTCGGGTGAACATTTTGATTTTCAGAAAATTATTCTTCCTGTAGGGATTTCCTTTTATACTTTTCAGTCAATCAGTTATATTATTGAAGTATATCGAAAAGAGATCGAACCGACTAAAAGTTATATTGATTACTTGTTTTTCGTTTCGTTTTTCCCGCAGTTAGTGGCCGGACCTATTGTTCGGGCGAAAGACTTTTTACCGCAGATATACCAAAAGTTAAGCCTGACAAAAGACGATGTTAATAGAGCATTGTTGCTGATTATCGGAGGTTTGATTAAGAAAACGGTTATCTCGGATTATATATCGATCAATTTTGTGGATCGTGTATTTGATGCACCGTCCAGTTATACGGCATTTGAAAATTTAATGGCCTCTTATGGTTATGCGATCCAGATTTACTGTGATTTTTCCGGATATTCTGATATGGCGATTGGAGTTGCTTTATTATTAGGATTCAAATTACCAACGAACTTCCGTACTCCTTATCAGTCGGCTTCAATTACCGAATTCTGGAGAAGATGGCATATTTCGTTATCGACATGGTTAAAAGACTTTTTATATATATCAGTAGGAGGAAATCGTAATGGATCTTTTGCGGGATTCTTGTTTCCGGCTCTGTTTTTCTTCGGTCTTATAGTATGGGGAATTACGTATGCGCCAACCAGTAATATTCCGTTGATTTTGGCAGTATCTTCATTGGTAGTATTTTCATTGACATTTTTGTTGTCACGTGATAAGGAGCGTACGATGTATACAAATGTCAATCTCTTAACAACAATGTTATTAGGTGGTTTATGGCATGGTGCGAGTCTGCGTTTTATCATTTGGGGAGCCTTACATGGTGTAGCTTTAGCGGTTCATAAAATTTTTATAGAATTTTTTCCGCCTAAAAAAGAAGAAAAGAAACGTTTTGGCGGATGGGTATGGCACGTACTCGCTGTAATTTTTACATTTCACTTTGTGACTTTTTGCTGGATATTTTTCCGTGCAAAAGATTTTACAACAGCTCTAGAATTGATTAATAATATAGGGAAGCTGACTTTTGATCCGGGACAGTGGAAAGTGATTGCAGAAGGATATAAGAATGTGTTTATATTAATGACAATCGGTTTTGTTTGGCATTTTCTACCGGAAAAGTTGGTTAATGGTATGCAAGGAAGTTACAGAGCGCTGCCTATTGTAGGGAAAGCAATCATTCTGGGACTGGTATACTGGTTAGTTTATGCGACAGCATCAGCAGGACCACAGCCTTTTATTTATTTTCAGTTTTAAATCATAAGGAAATATTAAGAAGGTATTGTGAAGATGATTTTATTTTTTTGCTAAATTTGGAACAATTCTACCGAAACGGGTAGTAATTAAAATAAATCTAATAATTAATCAAAATAGGAAGACAATGAAAAAATTAATGGCAGTTGCAGCAGTAGCACTTTTTACAGTATCAATGAATGTTAATGCACAGGAGCAAAAACCAAAAGAGAAAAAAGAGTGTTGTTCTGCTAAAGGAAAAGAAACAAAAAAAGCATGTTGTTCAGCTGATAAAGCTACAGCAAGTGCTGAGAAAAAAGCATGTTGCTCTAAAGATGCTAAAAAAGCATAACACCGTAATAAGCTTATATGAAAAGCCGCTTTTTTTAAAGCGGCTTTTTTAGTGATCATTTTGAATCACAATGAAAAACATTATATAGTAATTGGCTTATTCTGACATTTGATTTGTAATTATACTATTGGTTTTGTTATGTTGATTTTTCGATATTGTTTCCAGATCATTTTTCCATTCTTCTACTAATTCCGGAATTCGGGTAACGACCTCTCTTCCGAAGATGACTTCATCAACCAGTCCGATGTGCATTAAATCAACTAATCGACACAAATAGGATTTTCCTTTTGCCCACCAAGTATAATAATCATCTATGATAAGGTAATTTTTTATTAGTTTTCCGGTTTTATACTGAGCTTCGCATAGTTCCCAACCATCTAGTTGGGCAGCATATACACTATCAGAGACACGACTTCCAAATGTTGTGGTATAATAATATTCTTTAATTTCCCATATCGCTTTCGGATTGATAACCGATGGAAAAACGCCGTTTGCTCTGCGGGGTAAAACCCGAATAGGAAAGTTGTTTTCTGTAATAACCGTTAATTCTTTCGGAGAGAAATCACAATTGTAATCTCCTTTGTGCTTACAGATTAACATATTGACGATACCTTTTAGATAGGCATAATCCTTTTTCTCTTTTTTCTGCTTATTAAGAGGAAGCGGACAATTCGGATCTAATTCTTTTTTCATTGAATAGAATAATTCCTGAGCCTGTTCCCGTGTCATTAAAAGCGGTAATATAGCATTGGTTAATAATTCTCTTCGATACCTCATGTAAGAGATGATATGTAATCCTAATTTGGTTAAACCTTTATCATCAATTAATTTACTATAATCAAGATGATCACTTTTAAAGGCATCGATGATTTGTTCTACCGTTGGGACTACTAAATTGGTTTGCGGGTTAACTGCACTTGGTTTTTTTGTAAAACCGAGTCTTTGGTTTAATATTTTTATGTTGGCCCAAAATTCCAACGGCTGGTTTTTAAAGCGATCGTTTGGTTTCATTTAATTTCTGTTCAAATTTTACTATAAATTCCGTTAAAGTCATATTCATTGTTTCTACGAAGTATTTTAATTCAATAATATCTATTCTCCTTTCTCCGTTTTCCACTTTACTGATTAAGGATTGTGGAACGGCTAGTTTTGTTGCCAGATCAAATTGTCGTAAGTTGTTTTCAACTCTTAAATTGTATAAGATTTCGCGTAAAATCCGATACTCCCTGCTGTAAAGACTTTTGTTCATATAGACTAAAGGTATTTATTGGAATTCTATATCCCAAATCAGGATGTCAGAATACACTGGTTATATTTGTTCAAAAATTAATGTTGGTTTTAAAAAAAAATAAGGAGAATTGTACACTCCCAAAGGCTCAGTTGTTGAAATGGGTAGGAAATAAACAGAAAATAGCAACTCAGATTATAAAGTACTTCCCCAGGAAGTTCAATACTTTTTATGAACCGTTTCTTGGAAGTGGGGCAATAATGGCAACTTTATGTCCTAAAAAAGGCATTGGCTCTGATATTTATCCACCGCTTATGGCCATTTGGGATATGTTAAAGCAAGATCCTCAATGTTTAATTGACTGGTATGAGGAACGAATTGACCGAATTAACGACCAGGATAAAGTAACGGTTTACAACGATATTCGCGATTCCTTTAATAAAAATAATAATGGCGCCGATTTTATTTTCCTGTTAAGGGCCTGTTATGGCGGAGTTATCCGATTTCGAAAAGCAGACGGTTTTATGAGTACTCCCTGTGGAGTGCATACCCCGATTTCGGCAGAAACTTTCCGGAAAAGGGTATATGAATGGAGTGAAAGAATGGCTAATGTTGAATTTCGGCAATGTGATTATAAAACAATTTTTGATCAGGCGCATGAAGGGGATCTTATTTATTGTGACCCTCCGTATCCAATCAGTCAGAATATCCTCTACGGTGCTCATGACTTTAAATTGACGGAATTATTCGATTGTATTGATCAGGCTAAAAATAGAGGTGTATTTGTTGCATTGAGTATCGATGGATCTAAAAAAGCAAATCGTTATTTGGAAAATTTAGAGTTTCCGGATGATTTGTTTCAACGTGATATTTCTTTGTCATTGGGAAATTCTATGCTGAAAAGATTCCAGATGGAAGGCCTTAAAATCAGGAGCGAAAAAGCAATTAAAGATCGATTGTTATTAACCTATCGCTTGTGATAAGGTGATCAATAGTAGTGTAAATTATATAAGCGAAATGGTAAAATGTCTCGTTGATTTCTCTTAAGAAAAAGAAAAAAGGGAATTACTAAAAAAGGATAGCTGTAAGCTATCCTTTTTTAGATATAATGATGTCGGTAGTTGATTCTCCGCTTTTTTTAAACCTCAAGTTGATAGATACGTGATGTTTCTTCCCAGGGATGATGACCGTCACCGATATATTGAAAGCCATATTTTTCGTAATAACCGATATGATCCGTGCAAAGATTCAAATATTTGAAGCCGGCTGCCCGTGTGTCTTTCCTGGCCTGTTCTAATAGTAAAGCGCCATATGCATTACCACGATGAGCTTCCGCAATAAACATAGCGCAGACCCATGGGTATAAATCCATTCTACTGATAAAATCATTGGTGATCAAACCGGCACAACCGATTAAATCGCCCTCTTTTTCTAATAAATACCATTGCGGTAAAGATTGTTCCGCATCTATACAATGACGGATACAGTCTTCATAAATGATAGCCGGAACTTCCGGCCAGCTTTGTTGTAAATAATGTATTGCTTTTGTCGCATATTCCGGGTTCTTCCGGATGGATATAATGTTTGTTTTCATAATTTGTTTTTAAGATTAATCTTCTTTCTCCTGAAAAAGAGCCAGAATAAATCCAATGCCTAAACCACTTATTAAGCCTCCAATATGACCTGCATTGTCAGTTCCGAAATGAGCAAAGCCGGCTAACAGGTTAAATCCGATATAAGGAAGTACGAGTATTAAAAAACTTTTGTTGACTTCTACTGCAAAACGTTTCATAAGAAGAAGTGCCAATAAATAACCGTATATACCGAATATCGCACCGGATGCACCGGAAGATACGACATCGTCATACCATAAAATACTGGCAAGGCTGGCGATGATACCGGTAATCATATAAACGGTAATCAATTTTATACGCCCTACAAGAGGTTCCAATAGCATACCGGCTAACCATAATCCGGAAATATTGGCTACTAAATGTATGATACCACCGCCATGTACAAACATGCTGGTAATTAACCGCCACCATTCGCCGTCAGCAACTAATGTAGCATTGTTTGCGCCCCATTTTATCAGATCATTAGTCTTAAAGACCATAAAGCCGGATCCGCTTAAAAACATTAGTATGAAAACAACGATATTAAGATTGATCAGAATTGGGGTTATATAGTAATTGTCGGAAGGTTTTAAAAAAGCAATGATAGCAGCGATGTCTTCTTGTGCGGATTTGTCGCGTTGTCCGGATTTGATCCGATTCATTTGATCCGGATGTGCTTTCGGAATCCGGATTAATAGTAAAAATACTAATGATCCGACGATTATGGAACCGATCAACCAATATAACTTGTTTCCGTTATGTGCTTCAAATGGCTCATTAATACCGATTAAAATGGTTTGATCAGTATCATATGCAAAACGATTTGTTATGGCTGTGATATAATTTTCTTTGTCATCAGAATTACCAAGCCTTTCCAGATATTGAAAAACGGAAACATCTTTTTGTAAAAAATCTTCTTCACTTTCTTTTAAAAATTTACGGGCAGCATATTCCTTTTCACTTGGATCCAGTCGGTTGCTAATCGTTTTTGCATATTGAATACCAAGCCATATATGAGGAATTCCTTTGGTTGCATCCTCCTGACTTTCGAATATAGGCAGTGCTGCATATATTTTCATGTCAAAATTGGTATTGTTTTTACCGGAGATGCCGTAGGTTGTATTAACTCCGATCAGGTTTTTATCTACATAATAATCCTTAAAGGTGTAGTATTTGGACGCCTCAAATTGATCGATTTCTTTCGGACTGGTAAGGGATGTTAATTTGCCGGAAGCACTGGTAAGGTATTTTTGAGCGATGATAAGCGGAACGGAAAGGACAACAAGCGTTATAATAAAGCTTAAGGTTTTACCGTCTAGTCGTTGCGGATTGATGTCCAGTATTTTTAAGCGCGGCAGAAGAAACAACCAGGTTACTAATCCGGCCAATACAGCAGGAATAAAAAAGTTCGGAATAATTTCGTCTAATGAAAGAAGGTTCCATTTGATAAAAAGTAACCAGTTTAGCAAAGTGTAACCGATTAATAAGCCAAAGAGAACAAATAAATAAGGGATAAAAATAAATCGTAATTTTTCTTTCATAATTTCAAAGCTGTTACAAGAATAGTAATGTGACCTACAAATATAGGAAGTGAAGTTGTGAAATGTAGGATTTTATTTTAAATTTTGGAAAGATAAGAGGGAAGTGAAGTGAATTATAACTGAAACCGATAAAAAAACGGAACCATTGAATGTGGTTCCGTTTTTTATTTTATGATGAAGTGTCATCGTTTTTTCCCGGTCGAATGATCATTCGCAATGGCTGATCTTTTGAAAAGTAGGCGACCGTCCAGTTGTAAAGTGTTTGCAATCGGTTTCGATAGGTAACTAACGACATCAGGTGAATAAACAACCAGACTAACCAGGCAAAGAATCCGTTAAAATGAACTTTTGGTTTTTCAAGATCTACGACAGCTTTATTTTTGCCGATGATCGCCATGGAACCTTTGTCATTATAACTAAAAGGAGTTAACGGTTTGTTCGCAACCATAGCTTTAAAGTTTTGTGCCAGATGACGTGCCTGTTGTATGGCTACCTGTGCCAATTGCGGATGTCCGTTTGGAAACTTAGGATCGGTAACTTGTAAGCAGGTATCGCCAACAGCATATATATTCGTGAATCCTTTGATCTTGTTGTGCTCATCCACCTGCATTCGTCTTCCGCGCCCGTAAACTTCTTCCGGAATTCCGTCAAATAGTTTAGCACTCACACCCGCTGCCCAGATTAATATTTCCGTTTTAATGGTTTTTCCGTCGGCAAAATAAACCGTACCGTCTGAGTAATCTTTAACCTGTGAATTAAGGCGTACTTTAACCCCCAGTTTTGTTAAGGCTTTATAGGTGTTTTGCTGGGAATTAACACTCATCGGAGCTAGTACTGCCGATCCGCCGTCAACCAAATAAATGTCACTTAAAGTATTCGCCAGTTCCGGATATTCTTTTCGCATGATACCGTTACGCATTTCGGCAAACATACCGGATAATTCCACTCCGGTTGGTCCGCCGCCAGCCACAACGATGGTTAATAACTGACGTCTTCTACGCGGATCTTCACAAATCGCGGCCTTTTCCATTTGTTGCAACAAACGATTACGCATTTCAACAGCATCATTCAACGTTTTCATCGGAATAGCATTCTTACGTACATTTTCCATACCGAAATAGTTACTCTCGGCTCCGGTTGCAAATACCAGTTGATCGTATTCCAGTTCTCCGTTTGAGAGAATCACTTTATTATTTGGGGCGTCTACCCGAATTAGTTCGGCTAGTCGGAATGTAATATTCTTTTTACCGGAAAATAATTTTCGGAAAGGATAGCTAATACTGGAAGGTTCCAGAAAGGCTGTAGCTACCTGATATATCAGGGGAGGGAAAAAGTTATAATTGTTTTTGTCAACCAGTACAACTTGAAAATCTTTATTGTTGGCTAAAGATTTGGCCAGATTGATACCGGCAAAACCACCTCCTATTATGACTATTTTCATATGTATATTATTTAAAAAACAGATATTTTGACAGTAGTATTCGTGTTAAAACGGTACTATAAATTTACCCATTTTAAAACCGATAACCAATTGAAAAACAATATTTCGCATAAATAATAACAAAGCATTAACTTTTAAACAGGATTTTGATTGAAATGACAAAAAAAGCGATAAAATAAAACCGACTCCTAAAATGAAGCGTACTATTATTGCTAAAAATAATGGTAAAAAATGGGCGTTCAGTGTGTTTTTTGCACTGAAAAGGCTGGGAAAAGCACACATTTCGTAAAAGAATGACGGTAGAGTTGCAATTCCTGCTTTTTTATCAAATGATACTGTGGAACTTCAAAATCAAATTCTTAAATTTGCACCTCATTAAACGAAACACAAAATCATGTTTGATAATTTAAGTGATAAACTCGATAAAGCCTTTCATATATTAAAAGGTCATGGAAAAATTACTGAAGTAAACGTTGCTGATACCTTAAAGGAAGTGCGCAGAGCTTTACTGGACGCCGACGTTAACTTTAAAATTGCCAAAGATTTTACCACACGAGTAAAGGAAAAAGCTATCGGTGAAGACGTATTAACGACTTTACAACCGGGACAATTGATGGTGAAAATCGTTAAAGACGAATTAACCGAATTAATGGGAGGTGATGTTGCCGGAGTTAATTTGTCGGGAAATCCGTCTGTGATTTTGATGTCCGGTTTACAAGGATCCGGTAAAACAACTTTCTCCGGAAAGCTGGCTAATTTCCTTCAAACAAAAAAGAACAAAAAACCATTATTGGTTGCCTGTGATATTTATCGTCCAGCTGCGATTAATCAGTTACATGTAGTTGGAGAACAAATCGGAGTTGAAGTATACTCGGAACCGGAAAATAAAAATCCGGTTGAAATTGCATTAAACGCAATTAAACATGCTAAAGCTAACGGTTTTAATGTTGTAATTGTCGATACAGCCGGACGTTTGGCAGTTGACGAAGAGATGATGACGGAAATCGCTAATGTACACAAAGCGATTCAACCTCAGGAAACACTTTTCGTAGTCGACTCAATGACAGGTCAGGATGCTGTAAATACAGCTAAAGCATTTAATGATCGTCTTAATTTTGACGGGGTAATCCTGACAAAATTAGATGGTGATACTCGTGGTGGAGCAGCTATTTCTATTAAATCCGTGGTAGATAAACCTATTAAGTTTATCGGTACCGGAGAGAAAATGGAAGCTATTGATGTATTCTATCCTTCGCGTATGGCTGATCGTATCCTGGGAATGGGAGACGTGGTGTCGTTGGTAGAAAGAGCTCAGGAACAATATGATGAAGAAGAAGCGAGAAAATTACAAAAGAAAATCGCTAAGAATGAATTCGGTTTTGATGACTTTCTGACGCAAATTCAGCAAGTGAAGAAAATGGGTAACATGAAAGACCTTGTCGGAATGATACCGGGAGCCGGAAAAGCATTGAAAGATGTGGAAATTGAAGATGATGCTTTTAAGCATATCGAAGCGATTATTCATTCGATGACACCGGACGAAAGAAAAAAA
This sequence comes from Flavobacterium cerinum, assembly GCF_024496085.1. Taxonomy (NCBI): domain Bacteria; kingdom Pseudomonadati; phylum Bacteroidota; class Flavobacteriia; order Flavobacteriales; family Flavobacteriaceae; genus Flavobacterium; species Flavobacterium cerinum. Next base: position 1,784,052 of record NZ_CP101751.1, read on the forward strand.
CCGGCTATTCTGGATGCAAAACGTAAAGCAAGAGTAGCAAAAGGTTCCGGTACGAATATCCAACAGGTGAACCAATTGTTGAAACAATTCGATCAGATGAGTAAAATGATGAAGATGATGCAGGGCGCAGGAGGGAAAAACCTGATGCGAATGATGGGAGGAATGAAAGGAATGAGATAATATATAAGACGCGATTAGTCGCGTCTTCTTTTTTTAGAATAAGCAACACACAAATAATACAGGAATGCAACTACTAGACGGAAAAAAGATTTCGGAGGAAATCAAAAATGAAATTGCTGCCGAAGTGCAGAAAATGAAAGAAAACGGAGAAAAAGTGCCGCACTTGGCCGCGGTTATCGTTGGAAATGACGGAGCCAGTCTTACTTATGTAGGAAGTAAAGTGAAAGCTTGCGAGCGAGTAGGTTTTGAATCGACATTGGTTAAAATGCCGAGTACAACATCGGAAACGGAATTGTTGAAGAAAATTAAGGAATTAAACGAGGACGATGATATCGATGGATTTATTGTACAGTTACCGTTGCCGGATCAGATTGATACGCAGAAAGTACTGATGGCAATTGACCCGAGTAAAGATGTTGATGGTTTTCACCCTGAGAATTTCGGAAAAATGGCTTTGGATATGTCAACTTTTATTCCGGCAACACCTTTTGGAATCCTGGAATTGTTGGAGCGTTATAATGTAGAAACGAAAGGGAAGCATACGGTGGTAATCGGAAGAAGTCATATTGTAGGACGTCCGATGAGTATTTTGATGGGAAGAAAAGGATTTCCGGGGAATTCAACCGTTACCTTAACACATAGTCATACTAAAAATATAACACAGATTACCAGTCAGGCGGATATCATCATTACAGCTTTAGGAGTACCGAATTACCTGAAAGCGGAAATGGTTAAAGATGATGTCGTAATTATAGATGTGGGAATTACGCGTGTTGCTGATGAAAGATCAGAAAAAGGATATGTGATCACGGGCGATGTTGATTTTGAAAATGTAAGTAAAAAAGCTTCGTTTATCACGCCGGTTCCGGGTGGTGTTGGTCCGATGACTATTGCAATGTTGATGAAAAATACATTATTGGCAAGAGAGCAAAAAAGATTAAAAGCAGAATAAATGATAATTACACAGGTAACATCACCGCAACAACTGGAAATTATACGGTCTTTAGCTTATACGATTTGGCCGGATACATACGGAGCTATTTTATCGGAACAGCAATTGAATTATATGTTGGATAAAATATATGCAATTCCATCGTTGCAAGAACAGCAACAAAATGGTCAGCATTTTGTATTAGTTGAAGAGGATGGTGTATATTATGGTTTTGCTTCCTATCAAATTAATTATAAAGAAGGAAAAACCAAGTTACATAAAATATATGTTTTGCCGCAAACGCAAGGTAAAGGAATAGGGAAGCTATTGCTTGGATATATAGAGCAAGTGGTAGTGGAAAATAAAAACCAATCGTTATTGTTAAATGTAAATCGTTTTAATAAGGCTATTGATTTTTATACTAGACAAGGTTTTGAAGTTGTAGGTGAAGAAAATATTGATATAGGTGAAGGTTACCTGATGGAAGATTATATAATGGAGAAAAAAATAAAATGATATAAGACCGCAGGATTTCCTGCGGTTTTTTTATTTCATCCGGACACACCCGCCAGATTTTTAAACCTGTCGGGTTTTATATTTTAGTTGAAGAATTTTAGTTATAGTGTTTTCTACTCTATATATATTATAGTGTAAAGTATCCGTTTTTGATACCCGAAGGTTTTAAAAACCCGTGAGATATGAAAAAGAGCATTCTTTTTTCTTTTCTCTTTCTTCTTTTTTCGGGATGATTAGCATTAAAAACCGCCCTATATATAGGAGTAGATGTCTTTTCTCTAGCTTCTTTTCTCTTAGATCTTATGATTGCAGCAAAAAAGGAGTTGTGTTACTAAATGGTAATGAGGGAGTTAAAAAATAGTTTTAAAAAAAGGTTTAATAAAGTTTGCGAAATCGGAAAAAGGTTCTAGTTTTGCAGCCGCAATAAGGAAGTTCATTGAGAGTTAGCAGCAGATTGGAAATTGACTAAGGAATAGAAAAAAAGTCAAAAAAAGATTTGCGAGAAACAAAAAAGCGAATTATCTTTGCAGCCCGCAAAACAGGGAAGTTCTTAAAGATATTGAGTGAGGAAAACGAAGAAAATTTTTTCAAAAAAAACTTCAAAAAAATCTTGCACAGTTTTAAAAAAGTTTCTACTTTTGCAGCCGCTAACCGAGAGAGGTTAGTTGGAAAAAGAGAATGACACGTTCATAGACATATTGGATTGACAGCATACAAAGAGAGAGTAAGATTTTTCGAGTATAAAAAATTAGACCTGAGAATTATCGACAATATTAAAAATATACGATGAAGAGTTTGATCCTGGCTCAGGATGAACGCTAGCGGCAGGCCTAACACATGCAAGTCGAGGGGTAGGATTAGCTTGCTAATCTGAGACCGGCGCACGGGTGCGTAACGCGTATGCAATCTACCTTGTACAGAGGGATAGCCCAGAGAAATTTGGATTAATACCTCATAGTGTTTTAGAGTGGCCTCACTTTATTACTAAAGTTCCAACGGTACAAGATGAGCATGCGTCCCATTAGCTAGTTGGTGTGGTAACGGCATACCAAGGCAATGATGGGTAGGGGTCCTGAGAGGGAGATCCCCCACACTGGTACTGAGACACGGACCAGACTCCTACGGGAGGCAGCAGTGAGGAATATTGGACAATGGGCGCAAGCCTGATCCAGCCATGCCGCGTGCAGGATGAAGCATCTATGGTGTGTAAACTGCTTTTATACAGGAAGAAACCCTACCACGTGTGGTAGATTGACGGTACTGTAGGAATAAGGATCGGCTAACTCCGTGCCAGCAGCCGCGGTAATACGGAGGATCCAAGCGTTATCCGGAATCATTGGGTTTAAAGGGTCCGTAGGCGGTTTTGTAAGTCAGTGGTGAAATCTGGTCGCTTAACGATCAAACGGCCATTGATACTGCAGGACTTGAATTACCAGGAAGTAACTAGAATATGTAGTGTAGCGGTGAAATGCTTAGATATTACATGGAATACCAATTGCGAAGGCAGGTTACTACTGGTTTATTGACGCTGATGGACGAAAGCGTGGGGAGCGAACAGGATTAGATACCCTGGTAGTCCACGCCGTAAACGATGGATACTAGCTGTTGGGCGCAAGCTCAGTGGCTAAGCGAAAGTGATAAGTATCCCACCTGGGGAGTACGAACGCAAGTTTGAAACTCAAAGGAATTGACGGGGGCCCGCACAAGCGGTGGAGCATGTGGTTTAATTCGATGATACGCGAGGAACCTTACCAGGGCTTAAATGTAGAGTGACAGATTTGGAAACAGATTTTTCTTCGGACACTTTACAAGGTGCTGCATGGTTGTCGTCAGCTCGTGCCGTGAGGTGTCAGGTTAAGTCCTATAACGAGCGCAACCCCTGTTGTTAGTTGCCAGCGAGTGATGTCGGGAACTCTAACGAGACTGCCGGTGCAAACCGTGAGGAAGGTGGGGATGACGTCAAATCATCACGGCCCTTACGTCCTGGGCTACACACGTGCTACAATGGCCGGTACAGAGAGCAGCCACTGGGCGACCAGGAGCGAATCTATAAAACCGGTCACAGTTCGGATCGGAGTCTGCAACTCGACTCCGTGAAGCTGGAATCGCTAGTAATCGGATATCAGCCATGATCCGGTGAATACGTTCCCGGGCCTTGTACACACCGCCCGTCAAGCCATGGAAGCTGGGGGTACCTGAAGTCGGTGACCGCAAGGAGCTGCCTAGGGTAAAACTAGTAACTGGGGCTAAGTCGTAACAAGGTAGCCGTACCGGAAGGTGCGGCTGGAACACCTCCTTTCTAGAGAAAGATAAGCATCAGGTTTATGATACAAGAGATTTTACTCTCGCTGTTAGTTCAAAAAAAAGAAAAGTAAAAAGAGTTTAAACTATTTTTAGAGGAAAATGTGAGTTTTAATTTAAAATTCAGCATTTAAAATTTAAAATACGTTAAAAATAGTCTCGTAGCTCAGCTGGTTAGAGTACTACACTGATAATGTAGGGGTCGGCAGTTCGAGTCTGCCCGGGACTACAACTTTTACTTAGAAGGAAATTCTGGAAGTTGGGATTTGGATTAAGGGTTATTAATTCAAAATTCGAAATTCAACATTCAAAATAAGAAAGAATGGGGGATTAGCTCAGCTGGCTAGAGCGCCTGCCTTGCACGCAGGAGGTCATCGGTTCGACTCCGATATTCTCCACGATTCCATAATAATGGAAAATAGTTCATTGACATATTGAGATAAGAAAACAAAAAAATTAGAAAGCACAGAATTTAGGGTGCATCGTAAGATGTATTTTAAAAAAGTAAGTACAATAAGCAAAATAAGGGCGTATGGGGGATGCCTAGGCTCTCAGAGGCGAAGAAGGACGTGATAAGCTGCGAAAAGTTACGGGGATTGGCACATACGAATTGATCCGTAAATATCCGAATGGGGCAACCCACTATGTTGAAGACATAGTACATCGATAGATGGGCGAACCCGCTGAACTGAAACATCTAAGTAGGCGGAGGAGAAGAAAACAAAAGTGATTCCGTAAGTAGTGGCGAGCGAACGCGGAAAAGCCCAAACCAGTGCTGTTACGGCAGTGCTGGGGTTGTAGGACCACGACATTTCTTGCGGATTGAATTGGAATAACCTGGAAAGGTTAACGATATAGGGTGATAGTCCCGTACAAGTAAGAGAAGATAAGAATAGTGGTATCCTGAGTAGGGCGGGGCACGTGAAACCCTGTCTGAATCTGGCGGGACCATCCGCTAAGGCTAAATACTCCTGAGAGACCGATAGTGAACCAGTACCGTGAGGGAAAGGTGAAAAGAACCGTGAATAACGGAGTGAAAAAGATCCTGAAACCATACGCCTACAAGCGGTCGGAGCCCTTAAGTGGGGTGACGGCGTGCCTTTTGCATAATGAGCCTACGAGTTACCGTTGCTGGCAAGGATAAGCACTTCAGGTGTGGATCCGTAGCGAAAGCGAGTCTGAATAGGGCGCCATAGTCAGTAGTGGTAGACGCGAAACCGTGTGATCTACCCATGGGCAGGATGAAGCTGTGGTAACACACAGTGGAGGTCCGAACCGGTTGACGTTGAAAAGTCTTCGGATGACCTGTGGGTAGGGGTGAAAGGCCAATCAAACTCGGAAATAGCTCGTACTCCCCGAAATGCATTTAGGTGCAGCGCTGATTTAGTTATATAGAGGTAGAGCTACTGATTGGATGCGGGGGCTTCACCGCCTACCAATTCCTGACAAACTCCGAATGCTATATAATGATTTTCAGCAGTGAGGGCATGGGTGCTAAGGTCCATGTCCGAGAGGGAAAGAACCCAGACCATCAGCTAAGGTCCCCAAATGTATGCTAAGTTGAAAAAACGAGGTTTGTCTGCCCAGACAGCTAGGATGTTGGCTTGGAAGCAGCCATTCATTTAAAGAGTGCGTAACAGCTCACTAGTCGAGCGGACGAGCATGGATAATAATCGGGCATAAGTATACTACCGAAGCTATGGATTTGTATTTGATACAAGTGGTAGGGGAGCATTCTAAACTGGGTTGAAGGTGATATGTGAGTATTGCTGGACTGTTTAGAAAAGAAAATGTAGGCATAAGTAACGATAATGCGGGCGAGAAACCCGCACACCGAAAGACTAAGGTTTCCTCAGCTATGCTAATCAGCTGAGGGTTAGTCGGGTCCTAAGGCGAACCCGAAAGGGACAGTCGATGGCCAACGGGTTAATATTCCCGTACTACTTATAATTGTGATGGGGTGACGGAGTGATGAAAGTACCGCGAACTGACGGAATAGTTCGTTAAAGCACCTAGCTATAGGTCCCGTAGGCAAATCCGCGGGAACTGGTGAAATGCGATAGTACACGGAGTCTTCGGACAAAGTGATAGTGTACCTAAGGGCTTCCAAGAAAAACCTCTAAACTTAGATTATAAGTACCCGTACCGTAAACCGACACAGGTAGTCGAGGAGAGAATCCTAAGGTGCTCGAGAGATTCATGGCTAAGGAATTAGGCAAAATAGACCTGTAACTTCGGGAGAAAGGTCGCCAGCAGCAATGCTGGCCGCAGTGAAAAGGTCCAGGCGACTGTTTATCAAAAACACAGGGCTCTGCCAAATCGTAAGATGAAGTATAGGGCCTGACACCTGCCCGGTGCTGGAAGGTTAAGAGGAGATGTTATCTTCGGAGAAGCATTGAATTGAAGCCCCAGTAAACGGCGGCCGTAACTATAACGGTCCTAAGGTAGCGAAATTCCTTGTCGGGTAAGTTCCGACCTGCACGAATGGTGTAACGATCTGGACACTGTCTCAGCCATGAGCTCGGTGAAATTGTAGTATCGGTGAAGATGCCGATTACCCGCAGTGGGACGAAAAGACCCTGTGCACCTTTACTATAGCTTAGTATTGACCTTGGATAAGTGATGTGTAGGATAGGTGGGAGACTATGAAGCGGCTTCGCTAGGAGTTGTGGAGTCATTGTTGAAATACCACCCTTTGCTTATCTGAGGCCTAACTCTTCGGTGAAGAGGACATTGCTTGGTGGGTAGTTTGACTGGGGTGGTCGCCTCCAAAAGAGTAACGGAGGCTTCTAAAGGTTCCCTCAGCACGCTTGGTAACCGTGCGTAGAGTGCAATGGCATAAGGGAGCTTGACTGAGAGACATACAGGTCGATCAGGTACGAAAGTAGAGCATAGTGATCCGGTGGTTCCGCATGGAAGGGCCATCGCTCAAAGGATAAAAGGTACGCCGGGGATAACAGGCTGATCTCCCCCAAGAGCTCATATCGACGGGGGGGTTTGGCACCTCGATGTCGGCTCGTCACATCCTGGGGCTGGAGAAGGTCCCAAGGGTTGGGCTGTTCGCCCATTAAAGTGGCACGCGAGCTGGGTTCAGAACGTCGTGAGACAGTTCGGTCTCTATCTACTGTGGGCGTTAGAAATTTGAGTGGATCTGACTCTAGTACGAGAGGACCGAGTTGGACAAACCTCTAGTGTATCTGTTGTCCCGCCAGGGGCACCGCAGAGTAGCTACGTTTGGAAGGGATAAGCGCTGAAAGCATATAAGCGCGAAACCCACCACAAGATGAGATTTCTTTAAAGGGTCGTGGGAGATGACCACGTTGATAGGCTATAGGTGTAAAGGCAGTAATGTCATAGCCGAGTAGTACTAATAACCCGTAAGCTTATGTACGTGTCCTTCCGCCGCAAGGCGGAAGGGAAGTCTTTCTGACTGATGTTTTTGATTTTTTATCTCAGTATGTTAAAATATTAGTGTCTCGTTTAGAGAACGAGACCAACGATTTAAGGTGGTTATTGCGGCGGGGCTCACCTCTTCCCATTCCGAACAGAGAAGTTAAGCCCGCCTGCGCAGATGGTACTGCAATCCTGTGGGAGAGTATGTCGCCGCCTTTCTTTTAAAAACCCTATCATTACTGATAGGGTTTTTTGTTTTTATAGTTTTGAGAATAAAAAGCTTTGCTTTAAGCGAATAATAAGTACTTATAGACATAAAAAAAACCGGCATATAGCCGGTTTTTTTTGTAAGAATTTGAAATAGTTACTTTTTATTTCTAAAATGATTATTTCGGTTGTTATTGTTTTTCGGATTAAAGGCTTTTTTAGGTGTAGTTTCCACTTTTGGTAAGCTAGCTTCTTCCGTTTTACTTGATGGTGCAATAAGTTGGTTTAACGTCTTTATTTCGTTATCTGTCAATTCTCTGTATCGTCCCACAGGTACATCAAGAGATATGTTAATGATACGAATACGTTTTAAAGCAGTTACTTCATAACCCAGATATTCGCACATTCTTCGAATTTGCCGGTTTAATCCCTGAGTAAGAATGATCTTAAAAATAAACTTGCTGACTTGTTCTACTTTGCACTTTTTGGTTACGGTGTCTAAAATAGGGACTCCATTACCCATTCGTTCTATAAAACGATCCGTAATAGGTTTGTTAACCGTTACAATATATTCTTTTTCGTGATTGTTACGGGCTCGTAATATTTTGTTTACGATGTCACCGTCGTCAGTCATAAAAATAAGACCTTCACTGGCTTTATCCAGTCGGCCTATAGGAAAAATACGTTTGGGGTAATTGATATAGTCTACGATATTGTTACGAACGTCGGGATTGGTGGTACATTCAATACCTACCGGTTTGTTAAAAGCCAGATAAACGGATTTTGTAGTTTTTTCCCGTACTAATTTACCGTCGACTCTTACTTCGTCATCAGGAGTGACTTTAGTGCCCATTTCCGGAACTATTCCGTTAAGGGTAACTCTTCCTTCTTCAATTAGCCTGTCGGCTTCTCTCCGGGAGCAAAATCCGGTTTCAGACAAAAATTTGTTGAGTCTTTTTAAATTTTCTTCCATCCGACAAAAATACGCTAAATATAAAAGAATGCCAATTAATTGCTTCCGAATAGCTTAATCGGCTTCAAAAAGAAAATGATAGATCTGTTGATATAGTTGATCATCATGAAGACTGTGTCCTAATCCTTTAGTTGAAATAAATTCGGCCGATTTCCAGGCTTCAGCAATTTGTTTTCCTTCATTATAGGAAACAACAGTATCATCTTCGTCATGAGCAATAAGTCCTTTCAAACTAAGACTCGATGCAAAATGTTTTCCGGAAAAAGCATAAGGATCAATATTAAAACGTTCCATAATTCGCTGGTCCAAAAGACGGGATACCTTTTTATTTAGACTTATTGTCTTTTTGTAATTGTTAAGGACGATGATAAATTCACTTGGAGCGCCTAAAATAACCATTTTTTCTAATAATGGATTTTGATAGGTGTATTGATAATAGATACAGGTTGCACCACCCATAGAGTGTCCTATAATATATTTAGGATTAAATCGCTGCATGATAGCATCGACAAAACGTGCGTATTCGGGAATATTAAATTCGGTTCCGCTGGATAATCCCTGTGCCGGACCGTCTAATGCGATGATCGTACTGCCTGATTTTTTAAGCCAATTGATAATGCGTTCCCAACGGGAAGCATTGCTTTCCCAACCGTGAACAAGTAATATACGATGATCATTTCCTTTCCAGGTATAGGTTTGGATCTGGTGTTGGCCAAATGAAACGATTTCAGGATGCGCTTCACTCAGGATTTTCGGGATTTTGTTTGAATCCAGTTTACCGTCACGCGGTTCTGTAAAATAACGGTAGGCCAATTTAGTGGCTTTTTCAGGGAACAGGAATCCCATCAGGTTGATGTATAACCCGATGGATTTGGTTAAAATAAAGTAGGATATTTTGTGAATCAGTTTCATAAAAAAAGCCTCCGGTTGGAGGCTTTAAGTTACTTATATTTTAGAAAATAATTGTTGCATTTTTTCTTTTTCTTCATCTGCTAATGCACTGTCAACAAGAATTCTTCCGCTATGCTCATCCGTAATGATTTTTTTACGGGAAGCAATTTCCATTTGCGTTTGTGGCGGAATCGTGAAGAATGATCCTGCAGAAGCACCTCTTTCAATAGAAACAACAGCTAAACCATTACGAACACTTGTACGGATTCTTTTGTAAGCATTTAATAAACGCTCTTCAATTAGATCCTGGAATTCAGCTGATTTTTCTAATAAGAAGTTTTCTTCTTTTTCAGTTTCAGACATGATATCATCCAACTCTGCTTTTTTGTGTTTTAAATGCGACTGTCTGGCATCTAGCTTCTCTTTCGTTTGCGACACAACTTCTTTTTTGTGTTCAATAGAGGCTTTCATTTCACGGATGTGTTTTTCCGCTAATTGAATTTCTAATTCCTGGAATTCGATTTCTTTAGATAAAGAGTTGAATTCTCTGTTGTTACGAACATTCTTTTGTTGTTCGGTATATTTCTTAATTGCTTCTTTGTGGCCTTCGATAGCATTCTTTTTTTCTTTGATTTGCTCTTCGATTGTCTCTAAATCAGCTTTCAGTTTCTCTAAACGAGTGCTTAATCCAGCTACTTCATCTTCTAAATCTTCCACTTCAAGAGGTAATTCACCTCTTACATTTCTAATTTCATCAATGCGTGAATCGATTAACTGTAAGTCATAAAGTGCTCGTAACTTATCTTCTACACTTAGTTCTTTGATGTTTGTCATATTTTAAAAGTACTTAACTGGATTTGTATTTTCTTCCGATAAAATGATTGCAAAATTAGGGATTTTTTTCGTAAGATAATCAACTATATAGTTTTTTGTGTACCTTTCACTTTCAAAATGACCAATATCGGCCAAAAGTAGTTTGTTTTCGGCTTCATAAAACTTGTGATATTTCAAATCCGCAGTAAGAAATGCATCGGCTCCGGCTGTTATAGCATTGCGAATTGCAAAACTTCCCGAACCACCCAGAACGGCCACTTTCTTTATATTTTTACCGATAAAAGCGCTGTGACGGATTCCTCCGGTTTGCATATTCTTTTTGACCAGTTGAAGAAATTCGGTTTCCGTTAACGCGGTTTCAAATTCACCGATCATTCCCAAACCGATATTCTGATGGTTATTTTGCAGTTGGTAAATTTCATAAGCTACTTCTTCATAAACATGATTTTGAAACAGCGCTTTTAGAATTTTACCTTGTAAATGTTTTTCGAAAGTGATTTCGATTTTAATTTCCGGTGCTTCAACAAACTCAAAACGCGCTCCTATTTCAGGATTACTGTTTTCATTCCCCATATAGGTACCGATACCTTGTGAGTTAAAACTACAATCTTCATAATTGCCTATTTTTCCGGCTCCGGCTTCGAAAAGCGCATTGCGTAGTTTTGCTGCATTTTCAGGAATGGTATAGGTGACTAATTTTTGAATGAAATTTTGTTTCGGTACCAATACCTTAGTATTAAGGAGACCAAGTGCATCACAAAATATTTTATTTACGCCCTGTTGATGATTGTCCAGTGCCGTATGAACGGCATAAATAGCGATATCATTTTTAATCGCTTTTAGAATGGCCCGTTCTACATAATTTTTGCCGGTAATTTTCTTTATACCGGAAAAAAGAATCGGATGGAAGCAAACCACAAGATTACATTGTCGGCTAATCGCTTCTTCGATTACATTTTCAAGTGCATCATGGCAAACGAGTACACCGGTTGCATCAGCATCGGCATCGCCAACCAATAAGCCTACATTATCAAAATCTTCGGCATAAGCCAACGGAGCCATTTCTTCCAGCAGGTCGAGTATTGCTTTTATTTTCATCTGGTCTGATTTTAGGATTTAGCCGATGCATTAGGCCATAACAAGGCAAACTTTACGGCAAAAGTTATTTTCAAAGATAAAAAATAGCTACTTTCGTAATATGAATTTTCTGCGAAAAATACTTTTTCCTTTTTCAATTCTTTACGGATGTATCACCGGGGTTCGCAACTTTTTGTATGACAACGGAATACTGAAATCCCAATCTTTTACGATACCGGTTATTGCTGTTGGGAATCTGAGTGTAGGAGGAACCGGAAAGACACCTCAAATCGAATACCTGATCCGATTGTTGTCGGGTAATTATAAAGTGGCTACTTTAAGCAGAGGGTATAAGAGAAAATCGGAAGGTTTTGTTTTGGCCGATAAAACTGCCAATGCTGCCATTTTAGGAGATGAACCCTATCAGTTTTATAGAAAATTCCCGGATGTCTCCGTTGCTGTCGATGCCAATCGTTGTAATGGAATAACGCAATTATTGACGTTGTCTGAAAAGCCGGAAGTGATTTTATTAGATGACGCTTATCAGCATAGAAAGGTAAAAGCCGGATTTTATATTTTACTGACGGCTTATGACGATCTATATATCGATGATTTAATTTTGCCGGCCGGAAACCTTAGAGAGAGTCGGAAAGGTGTTGAACGTGCTGCTATTATTGTCGTTACAAAATGTCCGGAAACGCTCACACAAACTCAGCAAAATCAGATTCGTACCCGATTAAAATTAAAACCGGAGCAACAGTTATTCTTTACTTATATTAAATATGATGCGAAGGTGTTTTCGGAAAAGGAAAGCCTGTCGGTGGACAATCTGGATCGAAATGCATTTGCGTTGGTCGCTGGGATTGCAAAACCTCAGCCTTTTTTTGAGTATCTTAGCGGGAAAGCAGATCAATGTATGACTTTTCCGGATCATCATGAATTTACGGATAAGGATATTGCAATGATACGGGAAAAGGCTGGTGCTAAAAAAATCATTACAACCGAAAAAGATTATGTACGACTACAGGGAAAATTGCCTTCTGAGCAATTGTTTTACCTACCGATTGTCAGTGCATTTTTAAATAATGAAAACGATTTTGATAAAACTATTTTAGATTATGTGGGAGCAAGTACAAGAAACAGTTAGTTACATTAAAGAAAAAACAAATTTTACTCCTGAATACGGTGTTATTTTAGGTTCCGGATTGGGCGGATTTACCAATGATATTGCAATTGAATTTACATTACCGTATAATGAAATACCGAATTTTCCGGTGTCGACCGTACAAGGACACAAAGGTGCTTTGGTTTTCGGAACCATCGGGACAAAAAAAGTGGTTGCCATGCAAGGCCGTTTTCATTTTTATGAAGGCTATAGTATGAAAGAAGTGACTTTTCCGGTACGGGTAATGAAATACCTTGGAGTAGAAAAATTAATCGTTTCAAATGCATCGGGAGGTGTAAATCCGGATTATAAAGTAGGATCAATAGTGATTATTAAAGATCATATTAATATGATGCCGGAACATCCGTTAAGAGGAAAAAATGATGAACGTTTCGGTCCGCGTTTTGTAAATATGAGCGAACCGTATAGCCGTAAGATGATCGCTAAAGCGAAAGAACTGGCTGCTGATTTAAATATTGAAGTAAAAGACGGTGTATATCTTGGATTACAAGGACCAACTTTTGAAACACTGGCCGAATACCGAATGGTAAAAGCGGTTGGAGGTGACTGTGTCGGTATGTCAACGGTTCCGGAAGTAATTGTTGCCCGTCATATGGATTTGCAATGTTTCGGAATTTCAGTGATCACAGATATGGGCGATGAACATAGTATTGACACCATAACACATGATGAAGTGTTGGAAGCGGCTCAGGCTGCGGAACCGCATGTGCGTCATTTAATTCAGAATCTGATAACGGCTTACTAATTGCCGTTTTTTGAAATGATGGTGGTTGCAATAATCTCGTAGAACTTCTCCGGATCAAAAGGTTTTGTAATCACCTCATTCATACCGTATGAAAGCAACATTTCCCGGTTTTCGTCCAGTGAAATAGCCGTTAATGCAATAATTGGGGTTTGCATGTCAAACTTACGAATCTCTTCGGTAGCAATTGTACCGTTAATTCCCGGTAGATGAACATCCATTAATACCAGATCATATACGTTTCGATTCTGGTTCAAATGTTCGATAGCATCTTCACCATTTTCAATAATGGTGCAGACCATCTGTTTGCGTTCCAGCATTTTTTTAGTGATCATCTGATTGATTTTATTGTCTTCAACCAAAAGGATCTTTTTATCTGTTAGCCATTGCTCGTCATATCCGAGACCGGTTTTCTTTTCAACGTTTATTTCTTCACCGATAGGGAACGATAAATCAAAGTAGAATTTAGCGCCTTTATCCAGCTCGCTTTCCAAATTGATTTTTCCGCCTAATAATTCTACCAGACGTTTTACAATAGCAAGGCCTAATCCGGTACCGCCGTATTTTCGGTTAATCTCAACGGAACCTTGTGTAAAACTGTCAAAAATAGTTTCCTGTTTCTCTTTTAAAATTCCGATACCGGTATCGATAATTTCAAAATGAAGCGTGACAATGTTGTTCTGATTGTCTTTTTGTGTGATGTTAATCCATACGTCTCCGTCTTTCGTAAATTTAAGCGAATTGTTGACTAGATTGATCAAAATTTGTGACAATTTGGTCGGATCACCAACCAGAAAACTTGGGATTGTTTCTTCGATGCTCAGACGACAGATTACGTTGTTATTATTGGCGATCTCAATAAAAGAGTCCATAATATTTTTGAATAACTCCCGGATATTGAAATTGATTTTCTCGATTTCCAGAGCATTTGATTCAACACGGTTGATTTCCAGAATATCATTGATAAAAGTTGACAGGTAATTACCGGAAAACTTCAATGAATTCAGATAGGCCAGCTGACTTTCCTTTGGTTTGTCCTCCAATAAGATATGCGTGATTCCGTTGATTGCATTTAACGGCGTACGTAACTCGTGACTGACTGTAGATAAAAATTCCGAACGGGCTTTGGATGCTCTTTCCGCGCGTTCTTTCTCTACTTCCAATTCCAGATTTTTATCTTTTAATAGCTGATTGGTTTTCTTTCGGATGATATTGTTCTTATAGAGCGAAAGACTGAGTAATGATAAAATTGAGATTAAGGCAATACTTAGGATGCTGATCAATTTTGAGAATTTGATCGATTTTTCCTGCTCCTTATTCTCTTTGTCCATTTTCTCAATGGTTTTGAGTTGTTCGTTGGCAATATACCGCTCGAAAGCCGCTTCTCCAATACTGTCGTTATTAATCGCCGAAAGAGAGTCTTTTAAATGAACATAACGTTTCAGGTAATAAAAAGATTGGTTGACAGCGTTGGTTTTATTGTATAACGTACTGATCTTACGAATGATTTTTAGCTTCTGGGAGACGTTGTTATTACTCGTTAGTACGTTAGCCTTTTCCAAATAATCAATGGACTTTTTAGGATTATTCCTTTCATTGATTTCAGCTAACTGATAATAGGCTTCGGCTTTGGTTTCGAAAAGGTTGTCGATATTATTCTTTGAAATAATATTTTTAAACAATGCAGTAGCGAGATTGATATTCCCTTTCTTTTTATAGATGATTCCTTTTTGCAAATTGATCAATTCAATTGCGTCCGGAATTTGGATCTGTTCGTAGATTGAAATTGCTTTGTCGAAATAATTTTCGGCTATTGCAAAGCTGTTTTTATCCAGATAACATAAGCCCAGATTATAATAGCAAAAAGCAATATTGGATGACGGCTTTAAATTATTGTAGATGGCAAGACTACGGATGAAGTTTTCAATGGCGTCATCGGTTTTTTTGAGTTGATAGTAAATACCGCCAATAGCCAGATAAGTGTCAGCCAGGCCTTTTTCAAGGTTGTTCCTGGTGGCATAATTAACGGCTTTTTTTCCGAACTCTAAAGCCTTATTATAGGTGTAATTGTTTTTGTGGAAATTTGATAACTCCAAATAATAAGTAATACTGTCTACTTTTATGGGGGCGTTTTTTTCCTGTGAAAAACCAGTTGTTCCTATAAAAAATAATAAAAGTAGTATATACCGCATTCCTTTGTTTAAAAAATCAGCATAAATATAGTTAATTATTTGTTATATGTGTGCGTGATCAAATCAATTATTCGGGAGGAATAGCCGATTTCATTGTCATACCATCCGACAACTTTTACCATTTTATCGATTACAGAAGTCAGCTGAGCATCGAATAAACAGGAATTCGGATTACCGATGATATCGACAGAAACAATAGGGTCTTCGGTATAGGCTAAGATTCCTTTTAAATGGGTTTCGGAAGCTTGTCGGAATGCCGTATTAATTTCCTCAATGCTTACCTGACGTTTTACATTAAACGTAATATCGGTTAATGATCCGTCCGGAACCGGTACACGAATACCGCAGCCTCCCATTTTACCATCCAGATCCGGAAAAATTTTAGTTAAGGCTTTTGCTGCACCGGTGGTTGTCGGTACGATCGATTGCGCGGCACCACGGGCTCTTCTTAAATCTTTATGCGGTTGATCATGTAAACTCTGATCTGTCGTGTAAGAGTGAACGGTTGTGATATAAGCCTGTTCGATTCCGCATAATTCCTGAATTACTTTGATCATCGGAGCGGCATTGTTTGTAGTACAACTGGCATTGGAGATAATAAGTTCTGTTCCGTCCAAAATGGACTCATTAACACCTAATACTACTGTTTTTATAGTATCGTCTTCAGCCGGAGCTGAAAGGATTACTTTTTTTGCACCGGATTGTATATGTGCTTCTGCTTCCGGATACGTTTTGAATTTTCCGGTTGCTTCTACAACGATATCAACATTTAGTGGTTTCCAGTTTAAATTGGAAATCTCTTTTTCATGAAAAAAGGGAAACGATTTACCGTCAATGATAATGGATTGTTCATCAAAAGTAACCGCATTAGGGAGTACACCATGAATACTGTCGTATTTAATTAAATGTGCCATGGTCCTGTTATCGGCAATATCATTAATCGCTACTACTTCAATAGAAGGATGATTTAATAATAATCTGAACAGGTTACGCCCGATTCTGCCGAACCCGTTAATGGCAATTTTAATTTTTGAATTCATTTCAGTGTCAGTATTCGTATATGGGTTGCCCGATTTATAAAATGTGTTTTTGAGCGTGGTAAGACGAACGAACCAAAGCACCGCTTTCTACATGGCGGAATCCTAATTCTTTACCGATTGCTTCGTATTTGGCAAATTGTTCCGGTGTGATAAACTCTTTTACCGGTAAATGCTTTTTACTGGGTTGCAGATATTGACCTATGGTTACAATATCAACATTAGCTTCGCGTAAATCGGTCATTGTTTGGATTACTTCCTCTTCGGTTTCACCTAATCCTAACATAATTCCGGATTTGGTACGACGGATGCCTTTGTCTTTTAAATATTTTAATACGGCAAGACTACGATCGTATTTTGCCTGGATACGCACTTCTCGTGTTAAACGACGAACGGTTTCCATGTTGTGCGATACTACTTCAGGATTTGCTTCAACGATACGGTCGATATTACGTTCCATTCCCTGAAAATCCGGGATAAGGGTTTCTAAAGTAGTTTCCGGATTCATTCGACGGATCGCTTTTACGGTTTCTTTCCAGATAATAGAACCGCCGTCTTTAATATCGTCACGGTCAACACTGGTAATTACCGCGTGTTTAATATTCATCAATTTGATAGAACGGGCCACTTTTTCAGGTTCGTCCCAATCCACTGTTTCCGGACGTCCGGTTTTTACGCCGCAAAAACCACAGGAACGCGTACATACGTTACCTAATATCATAAAGGTAGCCGTTCCTTCTCCCCAACATTCACCCATATTCGGACAACTACCTGACGTACAGATGGTATTCAGTTTGTATTTGTCTACAAGGCCTCTTAATTCCGTATATTTTTTTCCCGTTGGCAACTTTACACGTAACCATTTCGGTTTGCCGGTAGGGATGATATTCGTATCTAAAACAGTTTCCATTACTGATAATTTTGAAGTGCAAAGATACGTAATGTTGTTTATTTGTGATAACCCGTTTAACGCATTTTTAATAAGGCGGATTGATAACCCGGTTGTTCCCGAAATGCTTTATTTTAAAAATAGTACCTTTGTAAGTATTGTTAAAAAGCCTTTTGATTTATTTTGAGTAGTATGAAAGCAACAAAACTGTTTACCGAATTTTTTAATAACGAAAAATCATCCGGAATCGTATTGATTTTTTGTACCGTGATTTCACTTTTACTAGCGAATTCAGGACTACAGGAAGCATATGAAAGTATCTGGCATTTTAAATTAGGTTCTCATTCTTTTGAACATTGGATCAATGACGGATTAATGACGATTTTCTTTTTTCTGATCGGATTGGAATTGGAACGGGAAATATACAAAGGAGAGCTTTCGAATATTAAAAATGCTTTATTACCGATTTTTGCAGCAATGGGGGGGATGTTGGTTCCGGCCGGAATTTATATGATTTTTAATCACGGCACACTAACACAATCCGGAGCGGGTATTCCAATGGCGACGGATATTGCTTTTGCATTAGGCGTACTGTCTTTATTGGGAAGTCGGGTTCCGTTATCACTAAAAGTTTTTCTGACGGCTTTAGCGGTAATCGATGATTTGGGCGCGATTTTGGTGATAGCCATTTTCTATACGGATCATTTATCGGTTATGAATCTTGGGATTGCGTTAGGTATAATGGCTGTTTTATTTGTTTTTAACCGATTAAAAGTGAATAACCCGTTTCCGTATCTTTTAGGAGGTGTACTGATGTGGTATTTTATGTTGAATTCCGGAATTCACGCAACAATTACAGGTGTTTTACTGGCTTTTGTAGTGCCTTTCGGAGATGGCGGTAAAAAAACGATTTCCTATAAAATGCAGCATGCCTTACACAAACCGGTGGCCTTTTTTATATTACCGTTATTTGCATTGGCGAACACAGCTATTGTAATCGGTAATGATTGGGTAGAAGGTTTAATGCATGAAAATAGTATCGGTATTTTTCTGGGATTGGTTGTCGGAAAACCACTGGGGATATTCCTGTTTAGTTTTTTTGTTGTTGCTATCGGACTCTGTAAGTTACCGGAGGATTTACGTTGGAAACAGATACTGGCTACCGGATTCCTCGCCGGAATCGGATTTACAATGTCGATATTTATAACACTACTGGCTTTTAAAGACCAACCGGAGGATGTTACAATTTCTAAAATAGCTATTCTGATCTCTTCACTGGTTGCCGGCCTGATTGGATTTGCGTTTCTAAAGGTTTCGCTTGGAGAGCGTAAAGAGTGAAGAGTAAAGAGTGAAGAGTAAAGAGTGAAGAGTAAAGAGTAAAGAGGAAAGAGGAAAGAGGAAAAGTACTCTTGCTATATAGCAGTAAAACCTGTCAGTATTTAGCCGGCAGGTTTTTTATTTAGGAGTAAAGTGACTCTTTTTTCTTCCTTCTTTTTTCTTGTTTCTTTCTTCTTGTTTCTCTCTCCGTCTAATTGACATTCACCGTTATCGGTAGGTTATAAGCAGTTCTAACCGCATTACCGTTTCTGTATCCCGGACTCCATTTGGTGGTCATGGTGCTTAAAACACGAATAGCTTCTTTTCCTAAGCCATAACCCGGATCTCTGGTTACACGGATATTAGATAGACTACCGTCTTTTTCAACGATAAAATAAACCAATACTTTTAAGGTTTTAACATCTTCCAGTTCCGGTGTTTTAAAACGTTTACCAATTGTTGACAGAAAAGCGTCAATTCCTCCCGGATATTGCGGTAAAGCTTCCAGTTCATATGTAGCGTTGACTGCATTGTTACTTTCCGTTCCGTTTCCGTCTCCGTTTCCGGTTGGTTGTGAAGCAACACTCATACTAGTAGTCGTACCGGTACCTTCTGCATTTTCAGAACTGATAGCCGCATTTTTTAATTCATCATTTGTAGGAACTTCCTGTGTGGCCTGATTTTTAGGCACCGGTGTAAAACCGGTGAATTTGATTTTTTTTACCGGATCGGATGGTGTCGTTTCTAACTTCGGTTCCTCAATCTTTTTAGGTAGCGTCGGTATAAGATCAACAACGACAATTGTATCATCAAATAGTTTCGGAATATTACCGGCTACATTGGGATCCGGTTTAAAGTAATTTGAAATTATCGGAACGGCAATAGCAGATCCTAATAATAAAACACCGGTACATAAGGCTTTTAGTGTTGTTTTCGGATTTTCTGAACGTAATTGATAAGCGCCGTAAGCCTTGTTACGGCCCTCAAAAACCAAATCAAGCCATTTGGTTTCGTAAATGTTTAATTTAGACATGATTAACGTAGTTTAAGGTTATTATATAGTGGTATTACCTTTAATAACGTTATTTTTGTAGGAATAGTATTTAGCTTGTTAATATTTTGAATACTTTATTTTAATTGTATTGATTTGTTGTGTTTTTGTTGGTGGTAAAGAAGAATGTTTGAGAATATTGAGTTTATTTTTTCTGCTGAATAATTTCGGCTAATAGCTTTTTAGCACGAAGCAGTTTAATTTTTACATTGTTTAACGGCTCTTCCAGTTGATCTGCAATTTCCTGATAACTCATTTCCTGAAAATAACGCAATTGGATTACTTCCTGATAAGCCGGTTTTAATTCTTTAATATATTGTAATAATCGGGCAAGATTTTGCTCTTTGATGATTTCATCCTCAATAGTAGGAGTGGAATCAATAACATTATAAGCTTGTTGGTTTTCTTCGTCTATTGTACCTAAGAATAAAGCCGATTTTTTTTTGCGTAACATGTCGATATGTACGTTCTTGGCTATTGCGATCAGCCAGGTGTTAAAACCGAATTCAGGATTGTAAGAGGTAATTTTGTCAAAAGCTTTAGCAAAGGTTTCAATTACGATGTCTTCCGTATCCGTTTCGTTTTCGGTACGTTTTAGCATAAATCCGTAAATCTCATTCCAGAAAAAATCCAGTAAAAAGGTAAAAGCAACCTGATCACCGGTCTTTGCTTTTTCAATATTCCGTTGAATTATTTCCGAATTTATTTCCAATGTACCGGTTTTGAAAAGGAGTTGGTAAAATACACGTTTAGTTGTGTGAAGATAAGGATTAATTCGATTACAGGAAACCAATACATCACATCTTTTTCCTGTAATTTACCGGAAGCATAGCCCAGTGTAATCCAGGTGATGATATAACGGAAAACAACTAGTCCGGCTACAATCATCCATTGGAACTGAAAAGCGAGCAATACGATCGCCAGAATAAAAAAGGATAGTTGTGAGAAAAAGAATAATCCCAATTGGAATTTGTCAAATCCTTTATAATAAGAGGCTGTCGATACATGACGGCGTTTCTGCTGAAACCAGCTTTTATATGTTTTTTTAGGAGTCGAAACGGTAAAGCTTTCCGGACTGTAGCAAATGGTTGTATTCTTACTGTTGGCAGCCTGATTAATAAAAAGATCATCGTCTCCGGAGCGTACTTTCATATGGTCCATAAAACCGTTTACTTTAAAAAACTCCTCTCTTTTATAAGCAAGATTACGACCAACTCCCATATAGGGTTTACCCATTTTTGCCCATGAAAAATATTGGACTGCTGTTAAAAGCGTTTCAAAGCGAATAATTTTATTAAGGAAAGAGCCTTTAATCTTTTCATAAGCGCCATAGCCTAAAATAATCGTCTTATGTAAGGTGAATTGAGAGGTCATTTGCATGATCCAATCTTTAGATGTCGGATAGCAATCGGCATCCGTAAAAAGTAAATACTCTTTGCGGGCGGCTTTAATTCCTAAAGTTAATGCGAATTTTTTGTTCCCCCAGAAAGCCTCGTTATTCTGCACTTTTACCAGTCGGATATTCGGGTATTTTTTTTCAAAATCCTCAAAAATTTCGAGCGTGTCATCGCTCGATGCATCGTCAATTAAAACGATTTCATAATCAGGATAATTCTGCTCGGCTAAAATCGGGATAAATCGGGCTACATTTTCGGCTTCATTTTTAGCACATACAATGACGGAAACCGGAATGCGTTTTGAAGTTATTTTTTGAGGCTGAGCAAACGCAAATTTGCCGAATACAATTAAATAATAAAAAACCTGGATGGCAAGAATTCCGATAAAAATGTAAAGTAGAATTGTTAGCATATGCAATTCATCAGGGGATTAATGAAGTGGCAAAGGTACGAATCAAATGTTAAATTTCAACCGGATTTTTACAAATTCCTGCTTCGATTTATTTTCTGTTTTTTCGCATTTCACAGGCAATACTGATCGCATTGGGGTCTTTTTGAGCTTCCAGTCGGTCAATAATGGCAGAATAATTTTTATTATCCCGGTTTTGGGAAAGCTTATGAACAGCCTGTATTTCGGTAATAGTAATTTCAAAACCGATGATGCCGTTTAGCTGTCGCATGGTTTTATCGGATAAATCTTCAATTCGTGTCGGATTCCCGGATGTTGCTTCGTATTTGTCAACTAGTTTTTTTAAGGAAGATACCAACGCTGCGCCTTCAATAATTCGGATGGTTCCGTAAATATGAACCGCTATGTAGTTCCAGGTAGGTACGTTTTCATGATCATACCAGGATGATGAAATATAGGAGTGCGGCCCGTTAAAAATGGCAAGTACAGTATCGCCGTTTTGTAAAGATCCGGATTGCGGATTGGCTTTTGCAATATGTCCGTGGAGTATTTCCGTTCCATCAGCCTGATAATCCAGTTCTAACGGAATATGAGTTCCCCAGGGTTTGCCGTCAGTTTGATTAATAAGGATGCCAAAGCTATTTTCCCGAATAAAGGAGCGAATAGCTTCGGGGTCATTATTCCTATATTGATCATCAATATACATACTTTAGATAATATTGACTTCGGCTTCTATAGCAATGCCGAATTTTTCAAAAATGGTTTTCTGAATGTTTTGTGATACAGCCAGGATTTCTTTTCCGGTAGCATTACCGTAATTCACCAAAACCAAGGCCTGATGTTGATGTATTCCGGCATCACCAAAACGTTTGCCTTTAAATCCGGCCTGTTCAATCAACCAGCCGGCCGGTACTTTGACTTCTGAATCGGATACTACATAATGTGGCATTTCCGGATATTGACTGTGTATTTTTTCGAATTCGGTTTTACTGATAACGGGGTTTTTAAAAAAACTACCACTATTACCCAATTCTTTCGGATCCGGTAATTTACTTTGGCGTATGGCAATTACAGCATTGCTTACGTCTTTGATGGTCGGGTTTGAGATGTTAAGTCGGGCTAATTCGGTTTCAATTGCGCCATAGGAAGTATTGATCTTATGGTTGTTTCGGGTTAACTTAAAAGTAACGGATGAAACGATAAAACGGTCTTTTTCCTCATTCTTGAAAATGCTTTCCCGATAACCGAACCGACATTGTGTTTTGTCAAATGTTACGATTTCCTGTGTTGCGATATTCATAGCCCGGCACGATACAAAAGTGTCTTTGATTTCTACGCCATAAGCTCCGATATTCTGAATGGGCGTTGTGCCTACATTTCCCGGAATCAGCGACAGGTTTTCTAAACCGCCCAATTGCTGATCAATGCACCATAGTACAAATTCATGCCAGTTTTCACCGGCTTGTGCGCTCACCAAAGCATAATCGTTGTTTTCTTCCAGGATGTTTTTTCCCTTTAAATTGACGTGAATCACTAAACGATCAATATCCTGTGTGAGCAGCATATTACTGCCTCCGCCTAAAATAAACGGTTTTTCCGAATGGTGTTTTTTTAAAACTTCGGCCAGTTCGGTCTCGTTTTCAACTGCAATAAAGGTTTTTGCTTTGGCTTCGATACCAAATGTATTGTATTTTTTAAGTGAAAAATCGGAAGAAATTGTCATGAATAATGCTGATTTTTTAACGATGTAAAAATAGGTAAACCATTTTAAATTCCGTTTCTTTTCGATAATAGAAATGCTAAAAAAACGAAAGACATCAGGATACTGTTTTTAGGATCTTGGCATAAAATTCTTCTTTGTTTACCGGTTTGCTGACAACGGATTCAAAAGGAAGTTCTTCTATATTTCCGTTACGGGTAATATTATCGTCTCCTGTGATTGCTATAATCGGAATTGTATACAGGCTTCGGATGTCACGAGCCAGTTGAATACCGGATTGGGTGTCCAATTGTAAATCGGTTAGAATTAGATCGACCGGGTGAACAGACAAGTGATTTTTAAGTTCCGGAATGGAAGTAAAGCCGGTAAAACGGGCATTTGTAGTTGTAATCAGTTTTCCTACTATTGATAAAGCAATGGGATCATCGTCTATGGCAACTATCGAAAGTGGGTTTCTTTCATTGATTTCGCGTAATTGTTCCAGACCGGTTTTGGTTGTTCCGTTTTTATCGAGTAATAATGAAAAACGAACTTCTGTTCCTTTTTGTAAAACGCTGGTTACGGATATGGTTCCTCCGAAAAGCGCTACGATTTCTTTACAGAGGTTTAATCCTAAACCGGCGCCCAGTTTGATTTGTTCGGAGTGAAATTTACTTTGGTAATGCTCGTTAAAGATGTTTTCAAGATCTTCAGCCGGAATGCCGGCTCCGGTATCTTTTATAATTACATCGAGAAGGTATTGATTGCCTTTGTCGGATAAATCGGCTGTTACTTTAATATGTCCCTGTTTGGTAAACTTAATGGCATTTCCGATGATGTTATAGAAAAGTTGGTGTATTTTGACATTATCAGCCCAAACCATAGTGTCTGACTTTGAGTCAATAGCCAGAATCAAATCGATTTTTTTGATTTCGGCCAAAGAACGAAGGGATTCTAAAACGGAAAGAATTTCGTTTTTTAGATTAAAAGCGGAGTTATATACAACGAGTTTACTGTTACGGTTTTTAAAAAAATCCAGTATCTGGTTCATGGTAATCTGAAGTGAATTAGAGGTGAAAATTAACGAATTTACGGTTGGAATGTCGGTTTCCGGTAAACGGGAAGTTTTGAGCTTCTTCGAAAAATTGGAAATAATATTTAACGGAGCTCTCATTTCATGACTAAGCATTCCGATAATCCGGTTTTTGAATTCCAGATTTTTCTCGGCCTCAGTTTTGGCATTCAGTAGGTTTTTTTCGTAGATGTAAGCAAACTGAGTATAAAATAAAAGTATGATTGTAATGATAATCATAATCGCCAGTAACGTCAGAATCAATGTTTTTTGCTTCTCGATGTTATTAAGTGCGGTTATGTATTTTAACTTGTCGAGCTCTTGTGCCGAATCGGAATACATCTGGAGTATTTCCTGACTGTTTTTTAAAATCGTTTTATTGATTTCAAGTAGTTCCCGGTCTTTTTTGCGAAGATTATTATACGTCTGATTTAGTTTTTTAAACTCTTGGGTATAATAATGATCAATACTTGTAAAAGTATTTTTTAACTGATCTTCAAAAGAGCCGACCTTTTCTGTGTTGCCGTATATCATTTTGATTCGCACCTGAAGACGCTCTTTCATAATGTTATTTTTCCCTGAAATGGCTTTCCCTATTCGTGTGAAAAAACCGTTTTTTCGGTCTTTATCAGTCGTTAGTATCGTGTCATAACTAATCGAATTCAGGGTTTTGTTGTAATTGTATTTCCGGATGTTGTAATTGGGCGGAAGAGAGTCGCTTTCCATTAGCGGAATGATTCCTCTTCGCATCAGGGAATCCAGTTGCTTACGGATGCGATAAATTTCTTTTTCAGTTGTCTCTTTCGATTTGATAACGTTAAAAAAATCTTTGTTGACTTCCGTAAGTTTGTCCAAACTGTCCAGATAAACCGTCATCTCACGAATAGAACGTTCATACTGACCCAATGATGCTTTCTTATAACTTAACAGATAATCGTTAAAAGCATTCTGAGCATTTAAAAAAGACTGGGTAGCCTGATTGGAAAAATAAATAGCTTCATTCGGTTTGTTGGCGTTTTGAACCGATTCCGACAAAGTATTGTACTCTTTGTTTTGTTGGTACCACATCCAGAAAAAAAGCAGTTGGATGATTATTATGGAAATGAAAAGCGCAATATGAACTTTTTTTCGCTTTTGTAAAGGAATCTTCATCAGCTATCTTTATAAGTCAGTTACTAAATTCGGTAGCATTAAAAAGAAAGGCAGGTAGTGGTATTTGGGGCTGTAAATTTAGGAAAGTCGATGTTGTCAATTAATAGATTTGGGAATCAAAAAAATAAATATCATGAATATTTAATTAAAATCCAAATAAATAAGTGATGAGGGGTGAAAAAGGCTAAATTTGTTCCTGATGTTGCTGTTTACAACATTTAAAGTTGAAAGATACGGTAGGTTTGCAGAGTCGATTTAACGATGGCTTCCGTACGTTCCGGATGGGTATCGGAAATAAACAATTGTCCGAAGGTTTCGTCATTTACCATTTCGACAATTTTATGAACTCGGCTTTCGTCCAGTTTGTCGAAAATGTCATCAAATAATAAGATAGGAGCGGTGCCGCTTAGTTTTTTGATAAATTCAAATTGCGCCAGCTTTAAGGCGATCAAAAATGATTTTTGCTGTCCCTGTGAACCGAATTTTTTAATTGGGAAATGATCAATTTCAAATGAAAGGTCGTCTTTATGAATACCGACACTCGTATATTGTAAGGTACGGTCTTTTGCCAGAAACTCATCGAAAAGCGCTAACAGGTCTTTTTCAAAAAGCTGACTTTCATAAACAATCTGTACCGTCTCCGCTGAATTGGTAATGGCCTGATGATGCTTGTTGAAAATCGGAATGAATTCCTGAATAAATGCGTTACGTTTTTCAAAAATTTGCTGACCGATTACTGCCAGTTGCTCATTATATATAGCTAATGTGTCTTTGTCGAAAGTGTGATTTAAAGCGAAATATTTTAATAAAGCATTGCGCTGTGCCACGATTCGCTGATACTGAATTAGCTGTTGCAGATACAAACTGTCGGATTGCGAAATAACACTGTCGATAAATTTACGACGGGTTTCGCTGCCTTCAATGATAAGATCCTGATCGGATGGTGAAATGATCACTAACGGAATAAAACCGATATGATCTGAAAATTTATCATAGGGTTTACCGTTGCGTTTCAGAACTTTTTTTTGCCCCTTTTTTAAACTGCAAACGATTTGCTCTGTACGCTCTTCTTTTTCAAACTGACCTTCAATAACAAAAAACTCTTCACCGTGCTTAATGTTTTGGACAGCAAGGGGATTGAAATAGCTTTTTCCGTAAGCAAGATGGTAGATGGCATCCAGAACATTGGTTTTGCCAATGCCGTTTTTGCCGACAAAGCAATTGATTTTACGGTCAAAATCATAAGTAGCTTCGGCTATATTCTTATAATTAAACAGTGAAAGCGTCTTTAAATACACGAAGGATGCGGTTAAATCTGGAATTTATATCAGTTTTTTTTGAAAGCGGGTGCAAATTATTGAAAAATATCGATAAAAAGGGCTTTTAAGTTTCAATAAAAAGTATATTTTTGCAGCTCATTAAATTTAAAATAAATGGCAACATATAACAAAAGAGGATACAAAGCCCCAAAACCAAAGGAAGAAGCTGTTGAAAACGAATTTGAGCAAGTAGAAGAAATTCAGGAAAAAGATAGTGCTACTGCCGAAGTTTTTAATAAATTGGACGAAGGTGCTTCCAGAACGGAAGAATGGGTAGCTAAGAATCAGAAATATATCTTCGGATTTGTAGGTGCTATCGCTATAGCAACTGCAGGTTATCTTTTGTATAACAAATTTGTAGTAGGCCCGAAAGAGGACGAAGCTGCAAATGAAATGTTCCAGGCACAACAATATTTCCAACAAGCTGTTGACGGTCAGGCTGCTGATTCATTATTCGCATTATCATTAAAAGGTGGTGACGGTAAATTAGGATTCCTTGGAATCGCAGAAAACTATTCCGGAACGAAAGCGGCTAATTTGTCACATTATTATGCCGGAATGGCTTATTTAAATACCGGAAAATATAAAGAAGCGGTTCAGCAGTTAGAGCAGTTTTCTTCTGATGATATGATGCTTAAAGCATTGGCTTTAGGAGGAATCGGAGATGCTTTTTCTGATTTAGATAAAAAAGAAGATGCTTTAAGCTACTACAAAAAAGCAGCTGAAGCTAACGATAACGAATATACAACACCGCGATTTTTGTTTAAAGCGGGTGAGATAGCTTTAGCAATGAATAAAAAAGCGGATGCGGCTAACTTCTTTAAGCAAATTAAAGAAAAATACGAAGGATCGGCTGAAGGTGCTAATATCGATGCCTTGATCGCAATGACAGAGTAATATATGGCTACTGCTAATAAAAATTTATCCAATTACGATAAAAACACAATCCCAAACGCGAAAGATTTTCGGTTTGGGATTGTTGTTTCGGAATGGAACGATAAGATAACTGAAGGATTGTATTCCGGTGCCGAAGCTGCTTTGCTTGATTGCGGTGCTTTGGAAAATAATCTGGTTCGATGGAATGTACCCGGCAGTTTTGAACTGATTTACGGCGCGAAAAAAATGATTGAAACCCAAAATGTGGATGTAGTCATTGTAATCGGTTGCGTGATTAAAGGGGAAACAATGCATTTTGAGTTTGTTTGCGAAGGGGTAACGCAAGGGATTAAAGACTTGAACGTACAAACGGATGTTCCGGTTATTTTTTGTTTGCTTACCGATAATAACGAGCAACAGTCAATCGACAGAAGTGGCGGTGCTCATGGAAACAAAGGAACTGAAGCTGCGATTGCAGCAATTAAAATGGCTGACCTGAGAAGAAACGCCTGATAAAAAATCAAAATAGAGTAAAGAACCTGTAATGTTTTGCGTTACAGGTTCTTTGTTTTTAGGGCTTTGCCTGTTAACAAAAAATTGAGAGTCTCGATTCGTTAAATGTCTGTCATTTTCTGTAAATTTGGTGGTTCAGAAGGAAAAACCTTTTTAATCTAAATAGCTTCAAAACGTACGAATGTCGAGTATTATCCAATTACTTCCCGATCATGTTGCCAATCAGATTGCTGCAGGTGAGGTGGTGCAACGTCCCGCTTCTGTTGTCAAGGAATTGATAGAAAACGCAGTGGATGCCGGTGCAACAGAAATTAAATTAATCGTGAAAGATGCGGGTAAAACACTGATTCAGGTAATCGATAACGGTAAAGGAATGACAGTTGCCGATGCGCGTTTGTGTTTTGAACGACATGCGACTTCTAAAATCCGACATGCGGAAGATTTGTTTTCATTGCATACAAAAGGATTTCGCGGTGAAGCATTGGCTTCGATTGCAGCTATTGCTCATGTTGAATTAAAAACAAAACAGGATCAGGAAGAACTGGGAACTCATATTGTGATTGAAGGAAGTAAATTCGTGTCACAAGAAGTGGCTGTTTTACCGAAAGGGACTTCCTTTTCCGTTAAAAACCTGTTTTTTAATATCCCGGCCCGACGTAATTTCTTAAAGTCGGATACAGTTGAGTTTCGACACGTAATTGATGAGTTTGAAAGGGTAGCTTTGGCACATGCTAATATTCATTTTGTTTTGTTTCATAACGGAAGTGAAATGTTTAATTTACCGGCTTCTAACTTTCGCCAGCGTATTGTGAATGTATTTGGCGGAAAAACCAATGAAAAACTGGTTCCGGTGAAAGAAAGTACTGAAATTGTAGAAATACAGGGATTTGTTGGTAAACCGGAATTTGCTAAAAAAAGCAGAGGGGAACAATTCTTCTTTGTAAACGATCGTTTTATTAAAAGTCCGTATCTTCATCATGCGGTTATGGCGGCCTATGAAGGTTTGTTAAAGGATGGCTGTCAACCAAGTTATTTCCTTTATCTGGACTTACCGCCGCATACTATTGATATCAATATTCATCCGACAAAAACGGAAATTAAGTTTGATGATGAACAGGCATTATATGCTATTTTACGCTCATCAATCAAGCATAGTCTGGGACAATTTAATGTAGTTCCGGCGCTTGATTTCGAACGGGATGCGACATTGGATACTCCTTATGAGTATGCCAATAAGGAAGCGGAAACACCATTGATTCAGGTGGATGCTAACTTTAATCCGTTTTTGGATGAAGACCCGAAACCGGCTAAAACATTTGCCTCGTCTTTTTCCGGAAATATGACTTCCGGGACAAGGTCCGCGGGTTCGAATCCCTCTTTCTCCGCAGGTGGCTATAAAAAAGAAACATCCGGTCAGAATTGGGAAAGTCTGTATGTCGGACTCAAACAGGCTACTGAAGAGGTAGAATTGGGAGAGATTCAATTAGAGAGTGAAGAAGTGACCGGCTCGCTGTTTGATGAACATACTATTGAAGAAGCATCAAACAACAGAACCTATCAGATTCATAAAAAATATATTGTTAGCCCGATTAAATCGGGAATGCTAATTGTTGATCAGAAAAGAGCGCATCAGCGTATCTTATACGAACAATTTTTGGCTAATATTACGGTAAATCAAGCGTCGAGTCAACAATTACTGTTTCCGTTAGAATTGCATTTTACGAAAACAGAACTAGCTATTATTGCTGAATTAAAGCCATCTTTGGAAGGAACCGGCTTTGTTTTTGAGGCTTTTCGTGATGATAGTCTTGTTATTTCCGGATTACCGGTTAATGTGACTGAAAGTGAAGTGTCTGTTTTGCTGGAAGGCCTTATCGGAGATCTTCAGGGCGAATTGCCGGAAAATAGTTTTAGCCAATGCGATAGAATTGCCAAATCGATGGCAAGAAGTTTGTCGGTTAAAACCGGAGCTTATTTAACCGAACACGAACAGGAAACAATGGTGAATGCCTTGTTCGCCTGTAAAGAACCTAATATTTCCCCATTCCTTAAACCGACTTTCATCACAATGCGGGTGGAAGACATTGATAAACGATTTGCGATATGATGAATATAACCGAAACCGTAAAACAGTTAATTATTATTAACGTTATTTTTTTCCTGGGTTCTTTAGTTGTTCCCGCGGCTTCTACTTATTTGGCACTTTGGTATTTTGAAAATCCAAATTTCGAATATTGGCAACCGTTAACGCATATGTTTATGCACGGTGGCTGGATGCATATTTTCTTTAATATGTTTGCCTTGTATTCTTTCGGTTCGGCATTGGAACATTTCTGGGGCGGAAAAAAATTCCTGTTCTTTTATATTTCATGCGGACTGGGAGCTGCTTTACTGCATAGCGGTGTGAATTATTATTTATACCATGAAGGCTTGAATACACTTGTTGCTTCAGGATATCCGAGAGAGCAAATCATACAGGTTATGGCTGAAGGGATATACAGTCCGCAATGGGGCGATTTTATGTCGAAAGATACATTAAATGGTTTTCTTCAGGCCTATAATGCTCCTGCTGTTGGTGCTTCCGGTGCCATTTACGGACTTTTAGTTGCCTTTGCGTTTATGTTTCCGACAGCTGAATTAGCATTAATGTTTATTCCGGTTCCGGTTAAGGCAAAATATTTTGTTCCGGGTTTGTTACTAATTGACTTGTATTTGGGACTTTCAGGCCGTTCAATCTTTGGCGGACCAAGCGGAATTGCCCATTTTGCTCATATCGGTGGTGCTATTGTTGGTTTCCTGATGATGTGGTTCTGGAAGAAAAACCAGTTTAACAATAACCGTTGGGATCGTCGGTAATTAAAAAATAAAGGCTAAATTAGTAGTATAAAAACCACAAAAATTAAAGAGAGAATGAATATCCTGGATGATTTAAAAATGCAATATAAAATCGGAGGAATAGCGCAAAAGCTAATCTTCTGGAATGTAGGTATTGCTATTCCGTTCTTTCTTT
Source organism: Flavobacterium cerinum (assembly GCF_024496085.1). Classification (NCBI taxonomy): domain Bacteria; kingdom Pseudomonadati; phylum Bacteroidota; class Flavobacteriia; order Flavobacteriales; family Flavobacteriaceae; genus Flavobacterium; species Flavobacterium cerinum. Next base: position 1,815,216 of record NZ_CP101751.1, read on the forward strand.
TAAAATCGTTTGCACCGGATCTTTTTAGTGTACTATTAGATTGGACCAGTTTGTCATCCAATGTGATAAAAATGATAACGCGTCCCTGGACATTGCTGACGTATGCTTTTTTACATGCCGAATTTTTCCATCTGTTGTTTAATATGATCGTGCTCAATTTTGCGAGTCGTTTGTTTACGACTTACTTCACGCAAAAACAACTTTTCGGAGTCTATCTTTTAGGCGCGATTTTTGCAGGTTTGCTATTTGTTGCAACCGATTTTATTTTTCAAAATAATACATTGTTGGTGGGTGCTTCCGGTGCGATTATGGCAGTATTGGTTGCCGCGGCAACGTATACGCCTTTTTCAGAAGTTCGTTTGTTGCTTATCGGAAATGTAAAAATGTGGCATATCGCATTGGCTTTGGTGTTGTTAGATCTGATACAAATTCCGCTAAATAATACGGGTGGACATATCGCGCATTTAGGTGGTGCTTTTTTTGGCTTTTTGTATATTAAAATGCTACAAGGCGGAACGGATATGTCGAAAGGTGTTTCAGCTTTCCTTGATTTTTTTGCGGGTCTTTTCCGTCCGAAAAAAAGCGCACCTTTTAAAACAGTTCACCGAAATACAAAACAACAGCAACAACAACAAACAACTACCTCATCACCTTCAGGGAAAGATATGACCCAAAAGCAAATTGATGATATTCTGGATAAAATCAGTAAATCCGGTTATGATAGTCTGACCAAAGAGGAAAAAGAATTCCTGTTTAAAGTCGGAAAATAATCCGGTTTTTTGAATAATACTGTAAGCGGACAACCGGTGTAAATATGAAAAATCTGTCATGGTTTAATAAAGTAATTCTCTTTTTCAATATAGTGCTGACTATATTGAGCTTTATTGCCTATGTATTGCCGTTTCTGGCTCCGAAGCTATTTCCGTTTTTGTCGGTGCTAACGCTTGTTTTACCGTTATTACTGATCCTGAATCTGCTGTTTCTGTTCTATTGGCTGATTCAGTTGAAAAAGCAGGTATTGCTTTCGCTTTGTGTATTTCTGATCGGGATTACATTCTTTAATAAATTTTATAAATTTTCTTCAAAAGATCTGATTGCGGAAGATGAAGATTTTACCGTGATGAGTTATAATGTACGGCTGTTTAATGTCTTTGAATGGATAAAACAGGATAATGTAATTGATAAGATCGAAGCTTTTGTGTTGTCGCAAAACCCGGATATATTATGTTTACAGGAATATTCGAATACACAACCGGTGCATTTTGAAGGCTATAAACATCAGTTTATTTATATGCAGGGCGATAAGGTTAAAACCGGTCAGGCTATTTTTTCTAAGTTTCCGATAGTAAACGGTGGGAATATTAAATTTCCGAATTCCAATAATAATGTGATTTTTGCGGATATTAAAAAAGGAAGAGATACATTACGTGTTTACAGCATGCATTTGCAGTCGATCAAGATTAGCCCCGATATTCATGAGAAAATTGATGAGGTGAAGTCTAAAAAGATTTTCAGACGTATTAGTGAGGCGTTTACAATACAACAGATACAATCAGAATTGATCAAGCAGCATAAAGCAGAATGTCATTACCCGTTAATTATTTGCGGAGACTTAAATAACAGTGCTTTTTCGTATGTGTATCGCAATATTAAAGGGAATATGAAAGATGCTTTTGAAGAAGCCGGTAAAGGTTTCGGTAAAACGTATGATTATGATTATTACCCGGCACGAATTGATTATGTTTTTGTAGATAAACGAATTGAAGTCAAAAACTTTGTCAATCACGATAATTTTATTAATTCGGATCACTTTCCGATTACGACACGATTAACTTTGCGGGATGAAACACCGCAACACAATGCTGATGCTGTTGAAAAGATAAAAAAATAGTCGCTTTTACAGCGACTGATTCTTTAGGTATTCCATTGCATAACGCCCTTCATTAAAAAGCAGGTCAAGTATGCTAAGGTTATTTATAAAACCGTGTTTTTCTTCAAAAACCTGTGTGTAAGGTTCAAATTCAGAAGTGTCTTTTTTACCGTTGGTTAAATTTCTGAAATCGGTTTTGTCGGTCACTTCGTGAAAGTATTCTTCGGTTTGTGTGTACTTAAAATCCATTCCGAGACAATCGGTTACGATATCAAGGACTTGGTAATTAAGATCCATCATAAAAGTGTGTTGCTTTTCGAAAATGGGGCGAAGATCATCTTCAAAATATTCAAAAAACGGAGAAGTTCTGTAAGCTGCTTCTAATGACTTAAAATGTTGTTTCTGCCAGTTAAAAGCATTTTCAATTTTTACATCTTTAAATTTCTGAGAAACATCTTTACTGTGCTTAACAGGAATATTTAATAACTGTATTCCGTTCGGACTGTAGATATACATTCGGTTACGGTTGGTCTGTTTCTGGAAATTATCTTCCGCTTCAAAGATAATATTGTCTGCTTTTGTCATCGCAACAAAATGACTGATAGAAGGGAAGTAGGTTGGATGTATTAAAATGTCCATAGGCTTTGTTTTTATGAAGAAAGAGAAGTAAAGATCAGGTTGATGACTAACCGACAATCTTACTTCTCATTTCGTTTGGTCTACATTGTAAACCGTTTTATCGTGATTTTGAACTACGATTTGCTGTTATTCTTCGCTTTTCTTTTTCTGTAAAAATCATATCCGAACCAGGCTGCCAATACAATTACAAAATATTTGAAATAGGATACCGGTTCGCCGCTTCCGCCTACAGTTGTAAACAGACGTTCCCAACGGATTTTGTCGATCGCTTTAGCCCAAGGTACATTCTGATCCAGACTCATCCAGATAAATACAGGTTTACCTACAACGTTTTCAAACGGAACATAACCCCAGTAACGACTATCTTGTGAATTATGACGGTTGTCTCCCATCATCCAGTAGTAATCTTGTTGGAAAGTATAGGAATTAACCACTTGGCCGTTAATACGAATCTCATCACCGGTTACTTTTAAATCATTGTGTTCGTATTCGGTAATAATTTGTTTGTAAAACGGAAGTGATGCTGTGTTTAAAGCTACAGTCTGTCCTTTACCCGGAATATAGATCGGTCCGAAATTATCCTGATTCCATTTATTGGTGCCGGGGAAGATATTCGATTCCGGTGTTTTTCCGATTTGTTTTGTAACCGATTTTACAATCGGGTTATTACGTAAACGATTTGCTGTATCATCTGTCAGACATTGAAATATAAAAGTATTATCCGACACCATTCCGATTTCATTCGGATTCAATTGTAAGTCATGAATCAGGTAATTGTAGTCAAAACGGTTCCCGTCGGTTACAACCTGATATGAAAATTGTATTTTCTGACGATCGTGTAATGCTAATGGCTTATTATTGATCATTACTACACCGTCTTTAATCGAAAGACTATCACCCGGAATACCTACACAACGCTTAACATAATTGGTTTTTTTATCAACCGGTTTGTAAGTATATTGTCCGGAATTGTCACCAAACATAGTTTTAACGGTGTCAACCGGCCAGTTGAATACCACAATATCATTGCGTTCGATCTTTTGGATTCCCGGTAAACGGAACGACGGAATTTGTGGCCAGTTAGTATATGATTTGGTTCCGATAAGCGGAATAGAGTCGTGTACCATCGGCAAGGCAACAGCTGTTTGTGGTGTACGCGCTCCGTAATGAAATTTACTTACAAAAAGAAAATCCCCGATCAACAATGATTTTTCTAATGATGAAGACGGAATTGTATACGGTTGCATTACATAGGTGTGGACTAATGTAGCCACAACTATGGCAAATAATAACGAACTTAAGGTATTGTCTGTCTTTACTTCGTTTTTATTCGGAATGTATTTTACATCCTGTGTGTAATTGATATAGTAGATGTATAAACCTAAAGTAACAACACCTAAAATAGTATCAGTGGTTGATTTTTTTCCGAAACTACGCAATGTTTCGACCCAGATAACCGGAAACATGATCAGGTTTACGATTGGAATAAAAAGAAGAATAGTCCACCATCTCGGGCGGTCAATAATTTTCATCAGTACGATGGCATTGTAAACCGGAATGGAAGCTTCCCACGATTTTCTGCCGGCTTTTTCATATAATTTCCAGGTTCCTATGTAATGTACAACTTGGATTACAAGGAAAAAGATAAACCATTGAATTAGTGTCATATTTGTTCGTTTATGTCTATATTATTAAATCAGGTTTAATACGTCTTTCATGGTATGAACCCCTTTTTTACCGATCATCCATTCGGCTGCGATTACAGCTCCTAATGCAAAACCTTCACGGTTATGTGCTACGTGTTTGATTTCGATAAAATCAACATCGGAGTTATAGGTAACGGTATGGGTTCCGGGTACGTTTTCAATCCGTTTGGCCTCGATATGGATTTCATTGGCTTTAGCCGTTTCCATTGTCCAGTCGGTATATTCGGAATTTTCAATGATTCCTTTTGCCAGTGAAATCGCGGTCCCGCTAGGCGCATCTAATTTTTGCGTATGATGAATTTCTTCCATCGTTACGTTATATTCCTTTAGATTGGCCATTATTTTAGCCAGATAATTGTTCAGTTCAAAAAACAGATTAACACCCAGACTAAAATTGGATCCGTATAAAAAGGCTCCGTTTTTTTGTTCACATTCCTGTACTACGGCATCATATTGAGTCAGCCATCCTGTTGTGCCGGAAACTACCGGTATATTAGTATCAAAACAGGCCGAAATGTTACTCACAGCACTTGTTGGTACGCTAAAATCAATGGCAACATCGGCATTTTCAAGACCGGTATAATCATCGCTGCTGGATTTTCGAAGTACAATTTCATGACCTCTTTCCAATGCAATGCGTTCGATCACTTTTCCCATTTTGCCATATCCCAAAAGTGCTATTTTCATTCTTGTATGCTTTAAAAATTATAATTTAACGTCAGTCCCAGACTGTGTTTGTAGTTCATGTCATTCTGATAAACATCAGGACGGATTGATAGATTGTCGTTTACGTTAAATTGCATTAAATGCGCATCAACGTTGGCATCTACAATATTTAAGATATAAATACCGACCGTTACCAATATCGAAAGGTCACGATTTCGCTGATAGAAACGTTGCGCCTCAATTAATCGGTTGTTATCCAGTCCTCCGAAATACGGATCGTTCGGATCGGCAGTACCGTTAAGACGTTTTTTATATTCGTTACGGAAATCGTGGTATTTGTTATTATTGCTGTTGTAAAAGTACAAACCGGTTCCAAGTCCGATATAAACCAAAGGAACTTTCCAGTATTTTTTGTTGTAAATCTGACCTAATCCCGGTACAACTGCTGAGTAGAAAGCCGCTTTTGACGGGGCAAGCGGATTGATACGGGTAGCTTTAACCGTGTCTTTTACTTTTAAAAGCGCATCGTCTTTTTTGTTTTGGGAAAAAGCAAATGTGCTGATCAATAGCAACGTGATAACCAGTATGGAAGTAAAGCAACGCACTAACCTTCTATTAGCTTAATAATTCGTTTAAAATCTTCTTCAGAGTGGAAAGGTATGGTGATTTTTCCTTTACCGTTTCCGGCTACTTTGACATCAACTTTGGCCCCGAAAAAGTCGGTTATGGCTTTTTTGTTGTCTTCCGGAACAGCAAAACTGTTTCCTTTCGGCGCTTTCGCCGGAGCAGGTTTTAAACTTTCATGATACGCTTTTACCAAAGCTTCCGTTTCACGAACGGATAGGTTTTGGCTCACGATTTTCTGATAAATATCGGTTTGAACGTCCAGATCATCAACGTTAATAATGGCACGTCCGTGTCCCATAGTAATAAATCCGTCGCGAATACCGGTCTGGATAATCGGGTCTAGTTTTAGTAAACGAAGGTAATTGGCAATGGTAGAACGTTTTTTTCCTACACGATCACTCATTTGTTCCTGTGTTAATTGAATTTCATCAATCAATCTTTGATACGATAGTGCAATTTCGATCGGATCAAGGTCATGACGCTGAATGTTTTCCACAAGAGCCATTACCAGTGAATCGTTGTCGTTTGCCAAACGGATATAAGCCGGTACCGTTGTTAATCCGACTAATTTTGAAGCACGTAAACGACGTTCTCCGGAAATCAACTGGTATTTGTTGAATTCCATCTTTCGAACGGTAATCGGTTGGATTACACCTAATTCCCGAATAGAAGTGGCCAATTCCTGAAGTGATTCTTCGTTGAAATTAGTACGCGGTTGAAACGGGTTTATTTCAATAGCATCGATATCAAGCTCAATAATATTCCCAACAACTTTATCGGCATTTTTGTCCTCAACGGATTTAATATCGTTTTCCGGATCTTTTAATAATGCAGATAAGCCTCTTCCTAATGCTTGTTTTTTAATCGCTTTTGTCATAAAACCTAGTTACTGTTTTTTTTGATTATTTCTTCTGCTAAATTGATATAATTGGTGGCACCTTTACTGGTAGCATCATAGTTAATGATACTTTCTCCGAAACTCGGTGCTTCGCTCAATTTTACATTACGCTGGATAACGGTTTCGAATACCATATCGTTGAAGTGCTTCTGTACTTCTTCCACAACCTGATTGGAAAGGCGTAAACGGGAATCGTACATGGTCAATAGAAGACCTTCAATATCCAATTGCGGGTTATGAATTTTCTGAACACTTTTAATCGTATTCAATAATTTTCCTAAACCTTCAAGTGCAAAATATTCACACTGAATCGGGATCACTACTGAATCGGCAGCAGTAAGCGCATTAAGCGTTAATAAGCCCAATGACGGAGCGCAATCGATGATAATATAATCATACTTTTCCTTTACGCTTTCAAGAGCTTGTTTTAGCATATATTCCCGGTTTTCTTTATCGACTAATTCGATCTCGATAGCCACCAAGTCAATATGAGCCGGAATTAAGGATACATTGGGAGCAGTGCATTCCAAAGTAGCTTCATCCGGGGTATTGCTATGTTCCAATATCTGGTAGGTTCCGATTTCTACGCTTTCAACATCGATTCCTAATCCGGAACTGGCATTTGCCTGTGGATCAGCATCAATCAATAAAACTTTTTTTTCTAATACGCCTAATGAGGCAGCTAAATTTACTGAAGTTGTAGTTTTTCCAACGCCTCCCTTTTGATTGGCTATAGCAATGATTTTACCCATTTGTCTTTAAAAATTTTGAACCGTAAAAATACAATTTATTATGGTTTATGAAAATCTTATTTGTTAACAATCTAATAAAGTTCCGAATGATGCCGGAAGGCATTTATCTGACATTTAGATGGGGGACGATTTAAAAATATCGGAAGGGCATCTTTTTTAAGTAGATCTTTTTTTATAACATTTTGTATAGCAGATGTGATTTGTTAGATTTCTGAATGTAAGCCCGTTTGCAGGCTATAGATCGTGACTTTTTTGAGCGATACTCCAGTATTTAAAAGAAAAAAGCCGTCTGTTCGGACGGCTCACTTTTATTTACTTCCTTTTTGTTTAATCATCGCTTCCAGCATATCCCACATTTCTTTCGGAATTGCTTCCAACAGATTAAATTGTCCGGCTCCCTGAAGCCATTCACCACCGTCAATTGTGATAACTTCTCCGTTGATATATGCTGAAAAATCAGAAACAAGATAAGCTGCCAAATTTGCTAATTCCTGATGATCACCTACACGTTTTAACGGGACTTTTTTGGCCAGGTCAAATTTGTCTTTTAAATCGCCGGGTAATAAACGATCCCAGGCTCCTTTAGTAGGAAATGGCCCCGGTGCGATTGCATTGGTACGGATTCCGTATTTGGCCCATTCCACCGCCAGACTTCGGGTCATCGCTAAAACTCCCGCTTTGGCTGTAGCGGACGGAACAACATAAGCCGATCCGGTCCAGGCATAAGTGGTCACAATATTTAAGATGTTGGTATTCGTTTGTTTTGTGTCAATCCAATGTTTACCAAATGCCAGCGTACAGTTTTTGGAACCTTTTAAAACGATATCGATAATGGTATCAAACGCATTGGCGGAAAGACGTTCTGTAGGTGAAATAAAATTTCCGGCAGCATTATTCAGTAATACATCCACTTTTCCATAAGCATCCAAAACTTCTTTAAGCATATTTTCTACTTGCTCATAATGGCGTACATCACATTGAACGGCCAAACATTTCCCTCCTGTTTCCGTTTCGAGTTCGTTTGCAGTAGTTTTTAGTTTTTCCAGATCACGGGAGGTTATCGCTACTTTCGCTCCGAGTTCCAGAAAATAGCGGGTCATGGCTTTTCCAAGTCCGCTACCGCCACCGGTTACAACGATTACTTTATCTTCCAAAGCATCATCGCGAAGCATTTTTGCTGTAAAATTCATAGGATTTGTTTTTTAGTATCCGTAAATATAATAAAAAATAATATTATGCGTGCATAGTAAAATCAGTATTTTAAAATCGATCCGATAATCCGTGGAACTTGTTATTTGAGCAGAAAAACAAAACCGGACTATTCAATACTCCGGTTTTTGTTTTTTTAATAAGTCAGAACTAATCCGCCGCCTAATCCCATGTCACTGTCATAATGAGCGGAAAGCGACCAGTATTTGGTCAGAATATAACGGGAACCGGCACTATATTCGAAATCGGTATTCCAGGCTCCCCATAATCGCAATCGCTCGGTTACCGGAATGTCTTTTCGGGTAAACTGTAAACGGGTCTTTCCTTCGTGGTCGACCCGCATATCGGCATTGATAAGCCACGGAAGCTGATAAATGATTCCGATACAAGCAACCGCTCTTTGATCCTGAGTGCTAAGCTGACCAAAAAGATTTTTTTCGCGCTCCAGACTATTGTGATAACGGAAATCAAATCCGGTATAAACGGATAAGTACTGGTTTTTATCCAGATAACGTCCGAAATGAGCTTCAGTTTCGTATCCTGCTTTTTTGTCTAATCCCAAACGCCATTCGACATCAAAAAAGTTTCGGGTATTTTCTAAACGCATTTCACCGTCACTACCGTTACTTTCAAAGCCTACTTCAGCTGAAAAATAATAACGACGATCATCATTGTATACCATTTTAAGGGCTTTTTTCGGATCCGGGAATTGTGGATTCGGCGGAGAGTTTTCGTAAGTGAAGATACGTCCCATTCCTGCCATCATATGATATAAAATATGACAATGGAAATACCAGTCGCCATATTCTTCTGACGCATGAAATTCAATTGTATCCGTTTCCATCGGCATGATATCAAGTACATTTTTTAAAGGAGCATAATCACCCTGGCCGTTTAAGATTCTAAAAAAATGGCCGTGTAAATGCATCGGGTGGCGCATCATCGAATTGTTGGTAATCACAATACGGATGTTTTCTCCTTTTTTGATCATCACCTTATCGGATTCGGATATCGTTTTGTTGTTCAATGTCCAGACGTAACGATTCATATTTCCGGTTAGTTCAAAATGAAGAGTACGAACCGGCCCGTCTGGTAGATTGGTTTTTACCGGTGATTTCAGCATCGCATAATTAAGGGTTACAATGTCCGGATTGGAGGTGCTATTTTGACTATGATCGTGTCCTTCCATATCGGCCATTTTAACATCCTTTTTATTCTCTTCCTTTCCGGTGATTTCAGGGTACATCACAGCATTCATATCCATCTGTTGCAGACTCATGTTCATGCCCATGTCTTTCATGTTACCGCCTACAGTCATCATGTCGTTCATCATTTTCATTCCTTCAAAATACTTTAACTTCGGTAAAGGTTGCTGTAGTTGTTTAATCCCCTTACCAAGCCAAAGTGATGCTTGTCCGGTACGATCCTCAGCAGTCGCAACCAACTCAAAAGCAGTATTGTTTTCCGGTATAGTGACGATAATATCGTAGGTTTCGGAAACACCAACAATAAAACGATCAACGGAAACGGGTTGCACGTCCATACCATCACTGGCTACGACATCCATTTTTCCACCGGCATAATTGAGCCAGAAATAAGTAGAAGCACTTCCGTTAATAATCCGTACCCTAACTTTTTCTCCGGGTTTGAATTGCGGCGCATGATCTTCGGTTTTACCGTTCACAAAGAAACGCTCATAATAAACATCACTGACATCCATAGCATGCATACGTTTCCATTCATTTGTCAGTTTTGTCTTAAAATGGCCTTTGCCGATAGCTTCTGCGTAATTTTGAGTAGCGCCTTTTTTTATTGAATACCAATCGTTAGCCTTGTGTAATGAGCGTTCAATCTCGTGTGGATTGGCATCCGTCCAGTCACTCAACAACATTGTATATTCCGGTAATTTAGGTTCCTCTTTTTTATGGATGATAAAAGCACCGTACATACCGTTTTGTTCCTGTAACATCGTATGAGAATGATACCAGTAGGTTCCGCTTTGTTTGATCGGAAACTTATAAGTATGCGTTGTCATACCTTTTATCGGAGCGGTGGTTAAATACGGTACACCGTCCTGTTCATTAGGCAATAGTAAACCATGCCAGTGAATAGATGTTTCATGATGCATTTCGTTGTGCACGCGGATAATCGCTGTATCGCCTTCTGTGAAATGTAGAGTAGGAGCGGGAATACTACCGTTTATGGCAATACCTTTTACTTTTTTGCCGGTGTAATTAACAATTGTATCCCTGACATACAAATCGTATTCTTTGGTGTTTTGGGACCAGCCGCTCCAGAACACCAATAGTAACAGGAAAAGGGAAAAACCAGATTTCATCCTGTTATTGTTTTAAAGTTTCAACGGTACTCCCACATGTTAACATAGCGGAACCGTAATAAGGATTTTTTACGGTATTTTCTTTACTTAGCCAATAAGCACCTTTACCGTCGTTATACATCGGACATTTTTGATAGTATATAGTAGTACCTTTTGTAGTCAGTTTTGCCAGCGTAAACAAATCTTCTGATAAAGAAGCAAAATGATCCCGTTGATGTTTGATGTCATTGGTTTCGGCAATATGTTCTGCGTCGGTTTTAAGATTGTTTTGGATTTTCATCCATACCGTATGCTGATTTGCTTGTATCGCACTCATCGGAACAGATCCGATTGCTTTTGTAAGTTCGGAAGCTTTGGCAGCAGCCATTTTACCGTCTGATTTGATTAAGGCTTCTTTAAGGGAAAAATAGGCGTTGAAAACAGCACCGAATACCGAATTGTTTTGAGTTGCCGCCGTCATATCATGATTGGTATGTGTTGTATGATTATCCGCTACTGTATTATTTTTTACCGGGCGATCATATTGGCAACATTCCGGTAAATTTTTATAGGCTTCATCCGGAGCGCGGAAAGAATCACTGTCATATCCGGCATAGGCTACCTTTTTTAGAATCGCTTCGGTATTGGTTTTGGTTTGATCGAAAGTAACGGTTAGTTGATCGGTGTCAATGTTCCAGTCGGCTTTAACGATACCTTTTTCGTTTGCTGCTTTTTCAATCGTTTTTTTACACATACCGCAATTACCGTATACGGTAACGGTTTCTGTTTTCGGATTCTTAATTTGTGCTTCACAGCTTGTTAAAAATAAGGTAGCAATAGAAGCCAGGAATATATTTTTAAATGTTTTCATGGTATTGAAATTTTAGATTAATGAATTTGGCAAAATGCCGTAAGCCGGCAAAAAGAGCCGGTAATGATCAATTAAATTCTAAAAATCAAATTCGCAATACGTTATTCAGCAGGTAAATAGGCCGCTTATAGAAAAGATTAGGTGGATTGTAAAGAGAATGATGTGGGTTTTCGATACTTTGAAATACAAAAGGTATTTCTAATATTGAAGGAATGCTGAACTGTATGTGAAACGGGTTACTGAATTTGGGCGACAGCAATTCTGTTTTTTGCTGATTGTCGTCGATTTTAAATTGCAGTTGTTTGTCTTCACAACAACTTTTTTTCATCGGTTGCATACCGCAAAGGCATTTATCGGCCTCTGTTACGGGATGGTTTACTGATGCCAGTTCCTGACCACAAAAATGCGCAGAAAGATTAACCCCTACAGCAGGGATTAAATACAATAGCATTAATAAGGTTACCAGAAACTTTTTCATCAGAATATATTCTTGGTCAAAATTATTGAATTAATAAGATTTTATCACTAAGAATGTGTTAAAAAGAATTATAACGTTATTTTTTGCAATCGCTTAGCGGCTTGTTCTAATGTTTGATCATCTTTAGCAAAACAAAAACGAACCAGTTTCAGGTCTTTATTGTCGGCATAAAATGTAGAAATCGGAATAGTCGCCACACCATACCGGGTGATCAGTTCTTTGGTAAAGTCAATATCATTTTGGTTGGAAAACGAAGCATACGAGGCAACCTGAAAATAAGAGCCTTCGCAGGGTAATAAGTCAAATGGTGTTTCAGCCATTAATTCGCTGAATAAAGCTCTTTTGCGACGATATAAATTTGCTATCGCATTAAAATCCACTACATCTAAATACTGACTGATAGCAGCCTGTGACAAACTGTTTACACTAAAAACCAGAAATTGATGTACCTTTTTAATTTCCCGCATCAGATGTTCGGGTGCAATCGCATAACCGATTTTCCATCCGGTTATATGTAATGATTTTCCAAAGGAAGAGATAATGACACTTCTGTCACGTAACGCTGTACGGGTGTTTACAGAAATATGTTTTTGTTCGAACGTAATATATTCATATACCTCATCTGATAATAAGATCACATCGGGATATAAAGCCAATATTTTTTCCAACTGTATAAAATCCGTTTCCGACCATGTTTTTCCGGTAGGATTATGCGGATTGTTGATGATCAACATTCTTGTGTTAGCGTTTATCTTGGTTTCGATAGCTTCCCAGTTAGGGGTGTAATCGTCATTTAAAGATACTCGTATGGGATTTGCATTACTTAACAGGATCGGCGCTTCATAACAATCATAACTCGGATCAAGGATAATGACGTCTTCATTTTTGTTAACCAACGCTTGTATTGTGGCAAAAATGGCCTCAGTAGCACCGGCTGTTATTACAATATCGGTAGCAGAATTAATATTTCGTTGATATGATGCTGAGGTGAGTCGGGTTATTTTGTCCAGTAACCCGGGATGACCGGCCATAGGTGTATATTGGTGTACGTTTTCTGTAGCCAACTTTGCTGTAATTGCGGTTAACCGTTCGTCAACCGGAAAGTTCGGAAAACCTTGCGCCAGGTTGATGGCCTGATGTTCGTTAGCCATTTGTGACATTACGGTAAATATACTGGTGCCGATATGCGGGAGTTTTGACATGTTTTCTGTTTTAGCATCTGACAGTTTTTTAAAAGCTGTCAGATGTATTATCTGTTGGGAATAATATTGGAATTTTTCTGTCTGTGAATATATTCAAAATTTTCCAAGCCGCCGAATAAATTAAGTACCGTTTCCCGCATTAGAGTTGTCTCTTTTTTCAAAAAAGATAAGCCAACCCTAAGGCTGGCTTATTATGTCTAGGCATCAATCAGGATCTCAAGGATCTTAATGGCTGCTTCACTGATTTTTGTACCGGGACCGAAAACAGCTACGGCTCCGCTGTCAAATAAATACTGATAATCCTGTGCGGGAATTACACCACCTACGATTACCATAATGTCTTCCCGTCCGTATTTTTTAAGCTCTTCAATAACCTGCGGGACCAACGTTTTATGTCCGGCAGCCAAAGAGGATACTCCTAAAATGTGAACGTCATTTTCTACAGCTTGTTTGGCTGCTTCAGCAGGAGTTTGGAATAGCGGACCAATGTCTACGTCAAAACCGACATCGGCATATCCGGTGGCTACAACTTTAGCACCGCGATCATGCCCGTCCTGGCCCATTTTGGCAATCATAATACGCGGACGGCGTCCTTCCTGTTTGGCAAAAGCATCAGCTAATTGCTTGGCTTTTTCGAAACTTTCATCGTTTTTGATTTCTTTGCTATACACACCACTAAAAGATTTAATTTGTGCTTTATATCGTCCGAAAACCGATTCGAGTGCATCGCTGATTTCACCCAGAGTTGCTCTGTTACGCGCTGCATCTACGGCTAATTCTAATAAGTTCCCTTGTCCGGTTTTGGCACATTCGGTTAGCTGAGCTAAACACTCCTGAACCTTAGCCGTATCACGGGTTGCTTTAATATGGTCTAAACGTTCGATTTGTTGTTTTCGAACGGTTTGGTTGTCTACTTCTAAAATATGTAGCGGATCTTCTTTTTCAAGACGGTATTTGTTTACGCCTACAATAATATCTTGTCCGCTATCGATACGAGCTTGCTTACGTGCTGCCGCTTCTTCAATACGAAGTTTCGGAATTCCGGCTTCAATGGCTTTTGTCATACCACCCAGTTCTTCCACTTCTTCGATTAACGCCCATGCTTTCTGTGCAATTTCATGAGTCAGACTTTCTACATAATAACTTCCGGCCCACGGATCAACCGTTTTGCATATTTTGGTTTCTTCCTGAAGGAAAATCTGTGTATTACGGGCAATACGGGCAGAGAAATCGGTTGGTAAAGCGATCGCTTCATCCAAAGCATTGGTATGTAGCGATTGTGTTCCTCCGAATGCAGCGGCTGCGGCTTCAATTGCAGTACGGGCTACGTTATTAAAAGGATCCTGTTCCGTTAAACTCCATCCGGAAGTCTGACAATGCGTTCGTAAAGCCAGTGATTTGTCATCTTGAGGATCAAATTGTTTTAGCAGTTTGGCCCAAAGCATACGTCCGGCACGCATTTTGGCAATTTCCATAAAATGGTTCATACCGATTGCCCAGAAAAAGGATAAACGGGGAGCGAACTCATCAATTTTCATTCCTGCTGCTAATCCGGTACGGATATATTCCAATCCGTCGGCAAGGGTATACGCTAACTCGATATCAGCAGTTGCTCCGGCTTCTTGCATATGATAACCGGAAATGGATATGGAGTTGAATTTCGGCATCTTTTTACTGGTATAGTCAAAGATGTCGGCTATAATTTTCATCGATGGTGTCGGCGGATAAATATAAGTATTCCGTACCATGAATTCTTTTAAGATATCATTTTGGATGGTTCCGGATAACAGTTTTGCTTCTACACCTTGTTCTTCAGCGGCTACGATATAAAAAGCCATGATGGGCAATACGGCTCCGTTCATGGTCATTGAAACAGACATTTCGTTTAACGGAATCTGATCAAATAGAATTTTCATATCTTCAACACTGTCGATGGCTACACCGGCTTTTCCGACATCACCCACTACGCGTTCGTGATCACTGTCGTAACCGCGGTGTGTGGCTAAATCGAAAGCAACGGATAAACCTTTTTGTCCGGCAGCAAGATTTCTACGGTAGAAAGCATTACTTTCTTCGGCCGTTGAAAACCCGGCATACTGACGGATAGTCCATGGTCGGCGAACGTACATGGTCGCGTAAGGTCCGCGTAGGTTAGGGGCAAATCCGGCTCCGAAGTGAAGATGTTCCAAATCTTGCAAATCGTCTTCGGAATACGTTTTTTTTACCAAAATTCCTTCTGCATTTACAACCGATTCGGTGTTCGTTGCTTCCGGTTTTGTTTTGGAATTTTCCAGGGTTATATGTTGAATGTTTTTTCTCATTTCAAAGCTGCTGTTATGATGCTGATACGCTCGGTAAACTTATTGTTTCTCGGTTTCCAGTCGTTCCTGTTCCAGTTTTTCTGCCAATCGTTTTTCGATAATAGGCGTGATTAAGGTTTTACGCGGATTGATCTTGATAAACGGATACAGTTCTAAATCATGGCTCATACGGTCTTCTTTGTTCGGATATTTGTTGGTTCCTAATAAGATTTCTTTACCGTTGTCGAATAAATCCTGCTCTTTTTTAGCACTTTCTCCGATTTTTCGCTGAATAGTACCTTCAATCAGTTGTGTAATAAAACCTCCGTTTGCTTCAATATCTTTAAAGAGTGTCAGTGCTTTTTCGGCCAGTTGCTCAGTAAGCGTTTCGATATAATAAGCACCGTCGGCCGGATTGTTTACCAGATCAAAATAACTTTCGTGTTTTAGCACTAAAAGCTGGTTTCTGGAAATACGGTCGCCAAACTCATTGTCTTTATGGTAGATTGCATCATAGGCTAAATTTGAAACCGCATTGGCTCCGCCTAAAATAGCACTCATACATTCGGTAGTTGTCCTAAGCATGTTTACATTATAATCGTAAAGGGTTTTGTTCCGTTTTGTCGGTACGGCAATAATATGGCAATCCTGTTTGTGGTCGTATTCTTTTGCCAATACATTAAAAAGTAAACGGATGGCGCGTAGTTTGGCTATCTCGAAAAAATAGTTGGTTCCTACCGCTACCTGAATTGTTATCGGATTCGCAATAGTGGCCACTCTATTAAAATATTCGTTTACATGGGCTAATGTGTAGGCGACTTGTTGTACGGCATTGGCACCTGCATTTTGATATAAATCGCTGTTTACACTTAGAAAATTCAGATTCGGACATTTTAGTGCGATATCATTCAGTGTATTAAAATCGGTATCCAGATTCGTATGCCAGTTTCCGTCTTTTGCCAGTTGTCCGATCGGATCAATGTGCAGGTAGATCGTCGCATTGTATTTTTTGGCAACAGCATCTATTTTCTGAATAAACGGAAGATCGAGGAAATGGAAATTCAAATAGACCGGAGTAGTTTCCAGCGGAAGAGCTGTCAGTAGTTTTTCAATAGCTACTTTTTCATTTTCCAATGTAAAGCGCAGGCTTTCGGCTCCTCTGGATAAGGTTTCTTTAGCTCTGGCAATTGATTTGTCAAGATCGTGAACAAAAATATTCTGTACAATCTTAAAACCGGATACTTCGGTTGAAACGTTTAAAGGTTCGGCGGCTTCGTCAATATGATAAAACGGGCGTACTTTAATGCCTTCCGGGCTTTCCCAAACAAGGGTTTCGTTATAATCGGCTCCTTTTAATTCGTATTGAATCTGTGTTTTCCATTGTTTGGACGATACAGGTTCAAAATCCGTAAACAGTTTGTTGCTCATAATGCAAAATTAAAGTGATTTTGTGTCCTCTTCGGGCACATCTTCTTCAAACTCGATGATATAAATATCTTCACTATCCCGTTTCATATAATATTTTTCACGGGCATATTTCTCTATCTGGTCAGGATTTTTAAGTTTTTTGATATTCTCGCTGTCTTTTTTAATCTCTTCCTGATAGTATTTTTTATTGTCTTCGAGTTCATTTATTTCCTTGTCCAGAACACGGTGTTCGAGATAAGAATAGTTGTCCAGAAACAGCATCCATATGGCAAAAAAAAGGGTTACCAAAACATAACGATTCCCGAATATTTTCAGAAAAGGATATTTTGTAACTATTTTTTCAAATGCTTTTTTCATGGCTTATAAAGGTAACGATAAATTATGATATTCTTTGGTTGATAACCGCTCGTACTACATCGATAGCAACGGTGTTGTATTTGTCGTTCGGGATGATAATATCGGCGTACGCTTTAGACGGTTCGATAAACTGTTCGTGCATTGGTTTTAATGTCGACTGATAACGGTTTAATACTTCTTCCATATCACGACCGCGTTCGGCAATATCACGTTTTAAACGGCGAATCAGACGTTCGTCAGAATCAGCATGAACAAAGATTTTGACATCAAACATATCGCGTAATTCCGGATTGGTCAGAATTAAAATTCCTTCCACAATCATCACTTTACGCGGATGAGTTACAATAGTGTCGTCCGTTCTGTTATGGGTTACAAAGGAGTATACCGGTTGATCAATGGTCTTTCCTTCTTTTAAATCTTTCAGATGGCTTACCAGTAATTCGAAATCAATGGCTCTCGGATGATCGAAGTTGATTAACGCTCTTTCATCAAAGTTGAGGTTGTGTGTTGCTTTGTAGTAGGAGTCCTGTGAAATGATTCCTACTTCTGTTTCGGGTAATTCATTCATAATCTGATGAACTACCGTCGTTTTTCCACTGCCAGTTCCTCCGGCAATACCAATTATAAGCATAAATAGTTTAGTTGTTTTTTTCTCCGCAAAAATAATAATTAATAGGAAGTGGGGTTTATTTTTTTTAGTTTTATGCTGTAAGCGTATTATTCAGACCCGGTATAAATTGTATCAGCGGTAACAGACTTTGTTTTAAAACCTTATAGTAAAAACACAATGGCAATAGTGATTCAGGACGATACAACGGCAGGAAGGATGATGCTTTATCTGGCCGAAAAATATGACCTTGAGCAAATAACAACCGATGCACGGATCACTTTATTAAAGGAAGGTGAAAAGGCAAAACGTATTTATTTTATAAAAGAAGGCTGTTTGCGTTTGTGGATGAACAGTAACGGAAAGGAAATTACAAACCAATTCTTTTTTGAAGGAAGTCTTGTTGCTTCACTTGAAAGTGTGCTGACGGATCAACCGAGTGATTTTTATCTTGAAACATTAGAAAAAAGCACGCTTTATGTATTGGAAAAAACACAGTTTGAACAATTATTGAAAGAAGACCCGGAGTTTAAAAGCTGGTTTGATAACTACATTCTAAAACGATTTATCTATTATTCGAAACATTTATTGTCGTTTTTAAGAGACAAACCGGAAGATCGTTACCGAAGTTTACTCCAAAAGAATCCGACTATTTTTCAGCGAATCCCGCAACATTATATTGCTACTTATCTCGGTATTACAGCTGTTTCGCTGAGTAGAATACGGAATAAAGTGGCTAAAATGAAATAAACCCGTAAAATAATTATAATGTCACTTATTAATTGAGATTACGGGTTTATTATAAAGTTACTCTAAACGTCTTATTATGTATAACAAGAGAATCGGAGTTCGGATGCGTAATTTCTGCCTTAAAAAGTACTTTGCTTTCTTGTGCGTAAAGTCCGGCCGAAACCAGTAATAGCGATGTGAGTATTTTTTTCACGGATTATAGTTTATAGGTTTAAATATAATGGGAATATTCTGATATATTAAAATTTTCGAAGTTGATCTTAACAATTGTTATCGTTCTGTGATGGTCGTTCATCAGAACTTTGCCTGAAAATATAAAACATGAAAGCAGCAGTAATAAAACAATTAGGAACAACACCGGTTTATGCCGATTTTCCAAATCCGGTTCCGCAGAATGAACATGAATTAATAATCAACGTAAAAGCCGCATCGGTAAAAAATCTGGACAAACTTCGCGCCAGCGGAAAGCATTATGCCGGTTATACGAAACTACCCGCAGTAGTTGGCTTTGACGGTGTGGGTACTTTAACCGACGGAACATTGGTATACGCACAGGGTATGACGGGAATGCTTGCCGAACAGGCGTTGATTCCTAAAGGAAAATACCTGATTCTCCCTCAAAATAGTGATGTTGCAACCGCGGCAGCTTTACCGAATGCAGTGATCGGTTCGGCGATGGCTTTACTGTTTCGGGCTAAAATTCAACCGGGCGCAATAGTTTTGATCAACGGAGCAACGGGTGTGACAGGTCAGGTTGCCGTACAATTAGCAAAACACTACGGAGCATCGAAAGTGATCGCTACCGGTAGGAATTCGGAAGCATTAGAAAAACTAAAAAGTCTGGGAGCCGATGTGATTTTGTCTTTAAAAGACGCAGATACCACTATTGTTGAAAATCTAAAAGCAATACAAAATGAAACGCCTATTGATATTGTGATCGATTACATTTGGGGACATTCAGTCGAATTACTATTACAGGCTTTCAAAGGAAAAGGCGGTTATACGCATCCGGTGAAAATGGTAACGGTGGGCAGTATCTCAGGTGAGGAAATTCAGTTGCGTTCGGATGTATTACGTAGTACGGCTATTGAAATTTTAGGATCGGGTATCGGAAGTCTTTCTGAAAAGGAAATGCAGTTATTTATAGCGGAAGTCTTACCGGAAACTTTTGAGTTGGCGGCCAACGGAAAATTGAGCATTGAAACGGAAGTGGCGCCGTTATCTGAAATTGAAGACTATTGGAATAAAACAATTGATGCCGGAAAACGTTTGGTGATTGTTGTGGGGTAGAGGGGAGATAAAAGAGGAAAGAGGAAAGAGAGGGGGGAAATGTTAGAAAAATATCCGATGTTTGTGAAAAAATAAATAACATCGCATATGATTACTATTGTGGCTACACTCAGAGCAAAAGAGCAGTACCGGGAAGCGGTTCTCGAAGCATTACAGGAATTGGTTAATGCTTCGTTACAGGAAGAAGGATGTCGGGAATACCGATTGCATACTTCGATTGCGAATCCGCTGGAATTTCTTTTTTATGAATCCTGGGAAAGTAAAGAGGCGATCGATAAACATACACAAACGACACATTTTCTGAATTTTCAGCAAAAAGCAGCCGAGTGGTTGGACAAAAGCGAAATTAACCTTTATAAACCGATATAGATTATTATTATGATTACAAGATTACAAACATTGGCTGTATGCCTACTGATTTCAGCCGTTTCATTTGCCCAAAGTGCGGTCAATTACGAAGGCGAAACGATTAACCGACTGGATAAGGACGGAAAGAAATATGGCGTCTGGAAATTGTTTGACAAAGAAAGAGATATTGTAATAAACGGAAAAATGGAGAATGATGCCTTTGTGTCCAATATTGAATATTTCTACAAAAATAAATTAGTCGTAACCTTTGATACCGCCACCAAAGCCTATGTTTTTTATGAAGGTGTAAAAGGAACTCCGGTTACAATTGAAAGAAAAGAAAATAAGCCTTCGGATGTCGTTAAAGAGGACGGAGAAGTATTGAATGAAAAAAATAGAAACCTGTTTTTTAGCGTTTTGGAAATGAAACCTACATTTTACGGAGGTGATGCAGCGATGCGGAAATTTCTGGCCAATGAAATGAATAAAAAAATGTGGAATTTTTCCGGAAAAGTAAAACTAACCTGGCAAGTAGATACTAGCGGATTGGTAAAAAATATAAAGGTACTGTCCAGTGAAAACGAAGCACTCAATGAAGATGCCATCCGAATTATAGAAAAAATGCCGAGATGGCAACCGGGTATTCAAAACGGTCGTCTGATAAAAGCTAATTTCTCGACAACGATTAGTTTTAACGGGAATTAAGATTGTAGAATAAAGAGGAAAGAGGAAAGAGGAAAGAGGAAAGAGGGATATGAAGTTACTGCCTTATGGAAAAATAACCTATCGGACGAAATTGACTGAAGCTGAAGTTGTCCACAACCTTTCGGAGCAAGTCCGGATATGGGGTATTGACCGTTCGGGCAATTCAGAAGCGAATGCTTCAAAGCGTTATGAAGGTAGTATTGGTAAACAAAGTTTTGATATAAAAAGAGTTATTACCTATCGGAATTCTTTTCGTCCTGCTATTACCGGTATAATAGATAAAGAAAGTAAAGGAACTATAATTCAGGTTAAAATTGGCGGACAAGGAATACTGTGGGTTTTAATATTGT
This sequence comes from Flavobacterium cerinum, assembly GCF_024496085.1. Lineage (NCBI taxonomy): Bacteria > Pseudomonadati > Bacteroidota > Flavobacteriia > Flavobacteriales > Flavobacteriaceae > Flavobacterium > Flavobacterium cerinum. The sequence goes on from NZ_CP101751.1 coordinate 1,836,586, forward strand.
GGTTGGCGGGGATGCTTTTTGCCGGTATTACAACAACTTTATTTGAAACATACGATAATAAAGCCGATTTTCAGGCTGTAATAGCATTGCTGATTATGATGTTCTTATTTGTTTACGGAATGGTAATGATGAGCTTTGTCTCAGAATGGGAGCTCTCAAAAGACAATCTCAAGAAAATTTTTGAAGCGGAAATTATAAACTAGAATATAAAAAATAAACGATTTTTTGGCCGCTTAATGCGGCTTTTTTATTGCGAATCAGGTAACGGATAAAAAGGTTGGTGTATATTTGAAAACAAAGACAAAAAATATGAACTTCCTCCGTTTTTTCCGAAAAAAGAAATCCGCTCCGAGTCAGCAGCAATCCCGGCCGATTCAGCAGCAATCCTGGCCTGACGAAATTCCTGTAATTAGTAACGGGAAGGATTATACGATCAAAATAGATAATCAAATGAGTCTGGAAGCGATCACACAACTTTTAAAAACGTTACGAAAACATAAAATAGCGTTTAGTGTACATGATCGGTTGTTGTATTCGTACGAAATTGGTGATCCGGGAGCTTATGTGACTTATTCACAGGATAAAAATGATCTGGAAGATTGTTGGAGTATGACATTCGGTAATCACGGATGGTCAGGGGGAACTTTTACGATTGAAGAGAAAAATATAGCTTTGCAATTGTTCAATCTCGCACAAAAAGAGGAAATTGATTCGATAAGAATTGGTAATGTCAGGTTGTTTAACTATGAAAAGAAAAATCCGGACAGAAATAAAAATATGAATGCCCTTTTATATACAATTCATAGTAATCTGCCTTCCTTTAAACCGGATTTTCTGATCTTCGGAATCTTTAAAAGCGGCGATTACCCCGAATCGTATACTATTTATAAGCTAACCGATACCCAATTGTTTGCTGACACCCGGGGAATATGGCATTCGGATAGATTTACATCAAAAGGCTACGTTTTTGAAGGTTTGGAACTTTCTGATGAAAAACGGAATAAAGTGAAAGCGTTAATCAATGGCATACCGTTAGAATTGCTAACTCGTATTTGGGACAGTTTTTACGAAACGGAAAATAAAAATGAAGATAAATTGGTTTTGGCATTTAGTACTGCGGAATGCCATAAAACAATTATTATTGATGAGTATATAAGGGCTAAGGAAAAACTTCCGCCGGCAATACGCGATTTTAGAATAACTATTGAAAAGTTAGTTGAAGAATTAGACTAATAAATTAATTAATTAATGAAGCATACTGAGGATTGGAGTGATAAGGTCGATTTTTGCGAAGGAGCTATATTTCGGAATAATAAAAACAATTGTAAACGAAAGCCTTAAAAGAATAAAATAAGATGGAACAACAACTAATAATACAGTTGTCTGATTTACATTGGATACAAAATACCTGACATTCTGGAAAGAGTGGCATAATTTAAGAGAACAATGGAAATGAAATTGTAAACCCGAAATTCCTATTATAAAACAAAAGCCTTAAAAATCATTTTTTAAGGCTTTTTAGATTGTGTTTTAGAAAGAGCGTTATGCTTTCTGAATGTTTTGATAAACAAAAGAAGAGGCAAAATAAACGGATGCCATCAACGTAAACAGAATCCCGTTCATAGCGATAAATTCTATAAATCGCATTGCCATACTCGGATCTTTCGCGTCACCGTCCATTAAAAAACCGATCGTTGTTAGAACAGATGACAGGGCTAAAATGTTTAAAAATTTTCTTTTCATAAATATTAGATAATGGTTGTTATCCGAATAACGGATTTTGTAGGATAATATTTCATGAAGTAAGCCCGATTTATAGTTTTAATTCTTTTTTCATTCCCTCTACATGAACCATGAAATCTTTGTTTTCAGCTAATTGTGACTGATGTTCTTTTAACCATTTTGTAAATTTAGCAGTATCTTTTTTCAAAAAATAACCGTGTAAAACCGAATAAATATTCTCGGTATTATAACTCTTGTCCGGACAATCTTTTAATACTTTCCGACAAATGATTTCTGCTTTTTCCGGTGTCCCGTTTTTTGCTAATGCATATATGAGCTCTTTATTGGTGTAAGCATTCAAAGGTTCTTTTTTAAGTGCTTTTTCCAAAACAACAATGGACTTGGGATAGTTTTGCAGACAATTATAGGAAAAAGCTAATTCAGTAGCTAATCCGTCGTAATCAGGATTAATTTTATAGGCTTTTTCTAAAAATTCCAATGCTTTTTCACAGGCGCTCCAGGCATTATAGGTATAACCTTGTCCGTACAAGCGTCGAACGGGATCACCACCCTGATAAATTGTAAGCCAATCCGGAGTTGAGGTAATCTTTAACTCCTCAAATCTCGATTCCGGAATAAAAGCAATTTTTAATCCGTTGCCAATACCGATCCGTTGTTTAAAATTAACGGATGTTGTTTCATCAGGATCGACTATATAACGTTTTTTGTCATCAACCTTAAATGAGCCTCCATAATGAAACATCAAACCGGCTTGTGTATCAATATAAACAAACCCGAACATATAAGTATTACTACTGTCGGCAGGCATAGTAATCCATTTGTTTTCGCTTTGAATAAAACCTTTGTCGAAAGTAAGATCGCTCTGCGAAAAGACGGATGCTGAAAGAATAAAAAAGATTCCTGAAATGAGTTTCTTCATGTTTTTGGTTTTGGATTGGTTATGAAAATTGTAATACGAATATAATGTGAAAATTATAATATTGACAAAAAGGGATTACTTTTTTCTCTTTTTTGAGAAAATATTTAAATATTCCGGACAGACATTTTTTGTTGGTAGAAGTGATAAGATACAACTGAAGTTGAATATCGTTAATTTTGTGATACAGCTATACAATTTGTAAAAATGAGCAGTACAAGTAATGAAGACCTATAAATTTGAGCTATTCACTTCGGAGATCGAAAAAAATATCCGGAACGGGAATTATAAACCGGGATTTAAGTTGCCGTCTGTAAGGACTTTAAAGGAGCAATATCAAACCAGTATCAGTACGATACAGCACGGCTATGAATATCTGATGCTTCAGGGATTGGTAGAAAGTATTCCAAAATCGGGTTATTATGTAAGTAATCAGCCTGACCGTTCGGATCTTACGGTAAATATAAAACAACGACCGGTTGTTCGGGATGCTGTTTTTACCAACAATCTTGATCAAATTACTTCGGTTAAAACGGAACGAAAATTGGTTTCGTTTAATGTCGCGGCACCGGACGACCTTATGATTCCGCAAAAATTAATACTGCGAACCATGCAACAGGTTATCCGGGAAGAAGGAGCCGGTTTGCTACGCTATTATCCTTCCGGCGGATCGGAACGATTAAAAGAGACTATTATACAGCGCGCGATTTCTTATCAGACAATATTACATCCGGAGGAATTACTTATCACTGACGGTGCACTTCAGGCTTTGTATATTGCTCTGGCAGCTGTATGTAACACGGGTGATATTGTGGCGGTTGAAAGTCCCTGTGTATTTTCGGTTCTGGAAGTGATCCGAATGCTCCGCTTAAAAGTAATTGAGATTCCGGTTGTACCGGTTACAGGATTGGATGTGGATTTTTTACAAAAAGCTTGTCACACGAATACGGTTAAAGCCATTGTGGTAACACCGAACTTTCATAATCCGACCGGAATTTTGTTAGGAGATGAACAGAAGAAGAGGCTGTTATCGGTTGCACTACACTATAATATTGCCATAATTGAGAATGATATTTACGGCGATCTTTACTTTCAGGGAAAACGACCTGCGACAATTAAAAGTTTTGATGATAGCGGACTGGTGATGATTTTTTCGTCTTATGCAAAAACGTTAGCGCCCGGTATTCGCCTGGGTTGGCTGGCAGCCGGAAAATTTACGGAACGAGCAGAGCAAATCCGGTTTTCATTGGGAAGTACGGTAGCACCGGTCTATCAGGAAACCGTCAATCGTTTATTGTCGGGAAATAGCTACGATCGTCATCTTCGTACTTTTAGAATGCAATTGGCGAAAAATGCCTATACGGCTATTCATCTGCTATCGGAACATTTTCCTGTCGGAACGTCAATTGCAACACCCGCCGGCGGATATGCCATCTGGGTCGGAATGCCGGAAGCAACGAATATGGAACAATTTTATAAACAATGTGATCAAATCGGAGTCAAATTTACACCCGGTTATACCTTTTCATTTTCGAATACTTTTAGCCGCTATTTTCGAATAGTTTTCGCAAATACTTTTTCACCAAAAAGAATCGAAGCCATACAGCTTGCCGGCCAATGGATACGATAATCTGTACTGCTTTGTATTTCCTGTTCTGTACTGTTTAAAACGGTTTTATGTCGGTAACTTTGATCAATACATTGGAATACATTATGAAGATCATTACAAAGTTTACAATTGCCACGGAACAGGGAGTAGCAGAATTACTGGAGCTGACAGAAAAGAGCACTGCTGAAAAATTATCCGGTTTGATAACGGATGCTGCTTTAACCGATTTTATAACCGTTAATTATAATAAACAAACCCTTATTGCGGAACTAAACAGTATGTCAAATCAGTTTCTGGTTGTTTATGTAGACGGTGTGCCCGCTGGTTATGCCCGAATAACTTCAAAGGGAAAACAACCGCTGAAATTAGAAAATAAACGGGCTATTCGTATAGCCGATTTTGGAATACTTCAACACTATAACGACGAAGCTGTCCGCCATTCCTTATTTGAAAAATGTATGGCTGTTGCCAAATTTTACGAAAGCATCTGGATATCGGAATATAGCGAAAATCCGTTATTGCCCTTTTTTGAGGATAATGGCTTTATCCGGCAGGAAGTAGCGCCGGATTGGGAAGGATTATCACTGTCTTCTGTCTGTTTGATCAAATAGAAGAATGTATAAAATCGATTATTATCCTTTAATCTTCTTTACCGTTACAAAATTGATTTTTAAGAATTAAATCTGTAGTCGCATCAGAAATAAAGTGAATTTTATGTTCTGATGCAACTACAGAATTGAGCGCCCGAAAAACTATCATTGGAAGCAAAAATAGATGAATTTCGTATTCTAAATATATTCTTTCAATGAAAATAATGCACAACGAAAAAGAGAAAGAGACTCAGCAGAAAGTAGAGCAAAAAAACAGAGACAAACAAAATGATCGGGCTGTTGCTGTACCGGATAGCGGACGAACAAGTAACGAAACACTACAGGCAGACGACGCTAAAGCAGGCAAAACCGGAGATCTGAGTAGCAATAAAGCCACTCACGGCTCACAGTCGGCCTATGCCGAAGGATCGGAACGAATGTATCAGCAATTTCAGGAAAGTTTCGGACAAACAGGCGATTTAAACCATCCGGAGACACAAAAGAAAGAGCAGGATTATAAAGGGACACTGGGAATTTCGGGTCTGAGGGAATATTATGATATGAAATCAGAAAAAGAAAGTTCCGGACAAGCTGTAGCGGTTCCGGCGGCGAATACACAGAGTCAGGATCCGCCGGTTAGCCGTTTGATAACCGTTCGTAAAGGACAACGTTTCAATAATAAAATCATTGCGAATCAGGATGATCTGAACCGTTTTGCCGAATCGGAAATGGGAATTACCCGTCAGTTAAACTGGAATAAAGTACTATCGGATGCCGAAGTTCAGGCAATGGTAGCTAATGGTGGTACGGTTTGGTATACAATTAACGTAAAATCAAATGACATTCAGGAAGAAGCGAAATCATTGTCGGAAGACCGAAAAGGTTTTATAAAAGATGCCGGAAACAGTGCCGATTACATTCAGAACCTGCGTATACTGGATCTTTTAAAACAATTATCCGATGAAGAAATCGCCGATTATAAGAGTAAAGTGTATACGGAAACCAACGATCCGGCGGCCATCGAAGCATCGTTAAAAGCCTATATCGAAAGTGTTAAGCAGCGACGTAAAGAACAGGACGAACACGAATCCGTTAAAACAAAACTATACGGATTGGAAGCGTTATACGAACAGTATATCCGATTTTCAAAAACATCAGCAAGTACAACCTATACGGCTACCGGAGGGATTCCGGTAACTGTGGTTAATACGGAGTATGAATCGGACAAACAAAAATTAACCAACGATTTAATTGCCAATGGTTTTAAAGGAGGTATAGCCGAATTTAAAAAATTTATTGAAAGTTATGAGAACGGTTTCGAAAGTAAAACAGCACAGATTGGTATTGATTACCTGCAACAATACAAACATTTCTTATTTGAAGAACAAAAGAAACTAAGTAATGAGGCTTATCTTGAAAAGTTACTAAGTCAGTTAAAAGCAACGGGTGCCAAACAAAAATTTGATGCGGCAGACAGGGCAAAAAGTAGTGCCTCCGTATTGCATTATGCAGATAAACCATCAGCACAGGAGCGTTCTTTTCAGATGGAAATGAAAGCGGAAGCGGATCAGAAACAGGCCGAAGCCGAAAATAATATAGCCGATTTCACGAATCTGACACCGTTAGTAATTGATGAAGGTTTTGACAGTGAAGGTTTTGCTAATTGTAGTAGCACAGCTGAGATAAAAAGCTTTTTACAGTCGTATATTCTGGAGAAAAATGAAAAAGCTAATGATGCCATAGATAAGATCCGAAATAACCCGGAACATGTTTATGAACTGGATAAACTTTTTGAAACGGCCAGACAACAGGAACATATTGAAGACGGTTCAATTTACGACCGAATCCTGAAAGCAAAATACGAAGAAATTCATAAGTATGACGTATTAAAAGCGGTCGGATTGGGTATTTTGGCACTGGCGATTATTGTCGTTACCTGGGGAGCGGCTACTCCGGTTGTCGTTGCCGGCGGAATCATCTCAACGGGTATCAGTATTGGTCTTGCGTATGAAGCAATTGATGAATATAAAACCAAAAAAGGTTTCCACGATGTCGGATTGCTCAGTGAAGATCCTAGCGTGGCCTGGGTGGTTATAGCCATTGCAGGTGCGGCACTAGATGCGGGCGCTTTGGCAGCGGTGTTACGATCAGCAAAACCGATTACATTGGCAGCAAAAGCCTTTAATGATGCGGAAGATGCGGCAAGTGCCTTAAAGAAGTTGGGAGATGATCTGGCAAAAATCGAAGGACTTCATAAAAAAGTACAGGAAAATATTCTGAAGCAGGCCAGAATAAAAGCCCAGGAACAAAAAATAATGGCAAGTTTTGCGCAAACCAGAGGAATGGCCTTATCATCACTTCCATTACTGGTTCAAACGGGTGAATTACTGGCGCGTGCCGTATTTGCAATCCGAAAAGGAATCGTTACATTTGATAGTTTCATTGCCGAACTTAGGCTGGCTAAAGTAATAAGTGATGCCAGTTTAAGCCCGGAAGATCTGGTATCGATAAAAGAAGCTTTTGGTAAAGCGAAAGCATTTGGGAATAATGAAGTACTGGCAGCAGATTTAGGGAAAATTCTGGAAGAAGGAAATAGTGCAAAATTAAAAGAGTTTTTAGATTTTTCGGATGAGTTTTTTCGGATCAACTGGGATCATAAAAGTGATAAAACGTTTGGGCATGCTTTTCTAAGACATGGTAAAAAACGATTTACAAATTTAATCGACCGGGCAAATACATTGAAAATACCGCAAGGTGTTTGGATGGATGATGCCAAAGCGGCCGAACTTATAAAACAAAATTGGAGAAATTTTGTTGTAGGTGAAAATATAATTGATATTCCGCCGGGATTGGGGAAAGTAATACTACCCGATGGGAGGGTTATTGAAAACGTTATTAAAGCAGTAGTGGTTAAGAACCCAAAAGGAGCAACAAACTTAATAAACACAGCATATCCAAAAATAATAGAGTAACATATGAAATTTGACCTGATATATAAAGATTTAAAAAAGTTAAACGATTTTGAATATGAAATCTACGAAGGCGACAGCGATTATCTGAATGCTTACATCGGTGTGATTCAGGATGCATTGCGAGCGTCTGAAAATGTTACGTTTGAACTGAACTGTTTAGGGGAAGACTGGAATGTGATGGTTTTCTATGATTTTTCGCTTTTCACGGAACATTTACTGGATATTTACCAATTGTGTGACAAAGAAAAAGACGCTTCCTATGCCATGTGGTATTATGAAGATGGAATTGACAGAGATATTTTATTTACCAAAGTTGATCATGATACCGTTAAAATAGAAAACGTATCGGGCGAAAAATGGATTACTCCGATTTCGGCCGAATATATGACCACAAGCGGATTAAAAGCAGAATGTGTCAATTTTGTACAAAAGATAAAAGAAGCGATAAGTATGCTATACCCGGAAATTAATGAACTGGAAATGATACAGGAATGGTATCGAAAGTTTGGTGTATAGTAAACTGTACTTTAAATAAAGTAAATCAAAAATGGGGTTATAGTAACCTCATTTTTTGTTTTAAAGGGATGAGTAATCCGTTTGGGATTATTTTCTAAATTAGTGTCGCTTTAACATGGGAATCTGTGGTTTTGCTTTACAGATAACCGGAAAACCGTATAAAAATGAAAGATAAATTACAATATTGGATCGGCTTAAGTGTTTTTTTAATGGTCGTTTTTACGAGTTGTACCGATCGGCAACCGGCAATCAAAGAAATAAAAATAGAACCAGATGAAGTAGGGATAATCGGTTACGGATCACTCACATCGGTTAAAAGTATGGAAAGCAGTTTGGGTAGGGAATATAAAGGAATATTTGAGGTCACCCGCTTAAAAGGATGGAAACGGAAGTGGAATGTTTTTATGCCGAATGAAGGAGAATACAAAAAGTTCTATTATCTGGAAAAGGATAGTGCTGTTTTTCCGAAACGTATTATTTATCTGAATATCGAAAAAGATCCCGATTCGTTTCTGAATTGTTGTTTGTTTGTCATTAAAAAAGACGACTTGCTGAAATTCGATCAAAGAGAATGGATTTACAGTAAGGAAGATGTTTCCGATGATCTGGAAAACATAAAGATTGTAGGAGGAAAGGTATATGCTTATGTGGCATTGGATCAGTTTATCCTAAAAGAACCGGCTTCAAAAAATGAGGCAGCCATAAGAAAGACGTACCTCGATATTTTAGATGCTGCTTTTCTGGATTTAGGTGAAAGCTATAAAAAGGAGTTTTATAAGACAACTGAGGCTTTTCCGGATTCGATTGTAGTTAAGGATTTGAAAGTGAAGTAGCTTTTATTATTACGGGTACGAACGTTATGCTCCTGTAAACAGAGCGGAATAAAAAACGGTATCTGAGAATTATATATCACATGTTTGAGAGATAATCCTTACTTTAGCGATAGCTATGTCAGATCCTATACTGTATAAGTAAAGTAGGATCGGGTCAAATAACTTTAAGTCAAATATATGGTCGTACAATTCGAAAAAGAAACAGATGGTGTTTTGTTATTATGTTCCAAAAAAGGGTTAAAAAAGTATTATGAAAAACGTGAATTTAATTATGATTTTCCGGAAGGAATAATTCCATTAGTGAATCAGGGCATTATTGCAGCCATTGTTACAGAAAGTGGGGATGATGTTACGGGTGAGATTCTTGTAATGGAAGGAATGAATGATAAAGAAAATTATACTCTCTCATCAGAAAATAAACTCTTTATCGAACCGGAGGACGACATATTTGTTTTGTCACATAGTGAATTTACTCAGATTTGCGATCAGTATCAGGGTGATATTGACCGTTTTGATTTTTGGAACGAAAAAATAATGATTTCAAATCTTAGAAGTGGCTGGGCATTTTTATTTATACATACAAAAGTGTCGGATGAAATCCCCTATATCAACATCATATTTCAATTGACATTTTCGACTATTGAACCGCCTTATGAAAATGTAAACTCAATTAGTGCGGTTTAATTTAGAAGTATAAACCGCTAGTGTGAGCGTCCCGTTCGTGCCAATAAAGTCTCCCCGTAGCTATAGAAGAATAAAATAAAATAATAAAATCTAAAAAAAGTTATGTCAAATTTTGTCAGAATAATGAGCTACCAAAGAGATGGTGATTTATATTACACGAATATAGAGAACATCAATAAAGAAGCTGAAAAATTAGAATTCGAAGGCGTTTTAATTGAAGATATCGGAGATCCGACAATTAAATTCCGAAATAAAAAAGCAAAAATAACAGATTATATAATGGGAATCGGGCGTTTTCCGATTGTCTCAACCCGGTTTAAAGATTTATTAAGTTCGCTTCCGGATAGTGAATACATTCAGTTCATTAAATGTAAGTCGAATTATTTCAAACAAACAGAAGAATTTTGGATAATGAATATCCTTGAATTAGTTGATTGTTTTGACTGGGAAAAAAGTGAATACGTAAAAAGAACAAAATATAGTAATCCGAATGAATTTTGGCCGGATGATGTTACAAAAGTGGAAATGATTGATGAAAAAACGAACGGAAGAAATATTTTTAGAGTACTTGATTTTCCGACGTATATTTTCATCAGTAAACAGTTGGAGGGGCTTATTTTAGAGAATAAAATAAAACTGACTTTAGTAAGGACACAAGATTTAACACAGGTTATAGATGCTGATCCGAATGATCCGGGATTAGCGAGATGGGGGCATGAAAATTTAGATTAAAAGAATATTTAGCCGGAAAAAAACGCCTCAGGTTGGCGCGGGCAGAGGGTTATAAAAATATTCTAAAGACAAGCGTTGAAGTAGTGACAGAGAGAAAGATGAAATTATTTATGGAAGATTTTGCTAAAGAAATCGATGAAATTATTGAGGCTAGTTTAAAGTCAGATAAACCTTTAAAAATTGACTTATTAATTTTTCAATTATAAAAAATGAAAAAAGTAAATTATTATAAAATAAATTACTCAGTTGATAAGAAAATAACTGGAGCCAAAGATTCCCAGATTATTAATTTTATTGATCCTGAGAATAATAGTGTAGAAAGAACTAAAAAATATTCATATATAGGATTAGATCACGTAGATTCTTCTCTTGATTTTACAAAATTTAAAGCCGATGACAAAGCAAAGGTAACTGATATTCTAAGTAGTAATTTCTTTTCAAGCTATTACATTATAAGTGAAAAATTCAAAAAAATAATTGAAGATTTTACGTTTCATAATGTCCGTTTTTTGGACTCAGTAGTTACATTTAAAAACAATAAGTATAATTATTTTATTCTTAGTATTATTGAAAGAATTGATATTGTAGATTTTTCAAAGTCAACACTTATTTTAGATAGGGTTTCTCCAATGCTTAGATTTGGAGGAGATATTATAGAAGTAACTTCAAGCGAGGATTATTCTTTAAAGTCGGCTAAAATATGGGATGAAAAAGGTTTTGGTTATGGATTGATTCCGACACAGATTGTATTAAATTATAGGTCAGATTTAGTTAAACTTCCGTTCGGAATCACCTTAATATCTGAAGAGTTAAAACAAAAAATAGAAGAAGAAAAACTTACAGGAATAGTATTTGAAAAAACAGAAAGTGAGTTCTATTTGAAAGATTAGACTAATTTATCTCTTACAGAACCCCTCGCTGGTGCGAGCCTCCCGCTCGTGGGACTAGTCCTAAAATAGGTTGCCTTTTTTGTTTTGGCTTAAAGTATTTTTTTCGGTTGTAGATAAAATACAAAAAGGTTGCAATTAGCCCTCCGATTCCGATATAAATTCCAATACTTTGCTTGTTTTCAAATTCCGATTTATTGATCAAGACTTTATTGTTTCGTTCAACCTGAATAAGATTAATATTTACATTTTCACGTTGATCTTCATTTTCGTAATAATATAGCGTTAATTGGTCTCCGGTATTTATTAGTGCGATCAGATCGTCATAATTATTTGACATTCTATATATTCCCAATTTTTTATTGACCTGCTTAAGTTTAATAAAGAAAACGTCACTTGTTTTTCCTTTACTCCCATATTTTAAGTCAATTCCATGATCTTCTACAATACCGGTAATTTTGTCTGCTTTAGTTAAATCGATGTTTTGATTTTTGAATCCTAAAAAAACTAAAAAAACAGATAGTAGTGTAGGTAAGGCCAGTTCGAATATGAATTTTGCTTTTTTATTTCGTTTCATGCTTTGGTCGTTATTATTTTTAGCATCGATACTTACTGCTCAAGAACAAATGAAAAATTTAACGGGTTTTGGGCTAAAATAAAACAAAAAACTAAGATTGAGTAATGTTGAAATAATTAGGATGGTAAAATTTGAGCCTACAATCTTCCCGATTGCAATAGAGATTTGGTAAAGTGTAGGTGTAAAATGAAAAAAGCTGAACATTTCTGTTCAGCTTTTTGTCGGGGTGGCAGGACGACCTGCCTATTCCTTAATCCGTTGATTTTATTGGTGTTCTCAAGTACTCTTCCAAAAAGGGTAGCCGAATAGGTCTCATTTTTTTTGACTTGCTTTGCAGTCTTTTTTAGACCTGTTAACTTCTATTGCCAGTCAGTCAAAGTATATTATTAATGTAAATGTATTAAAAATTTAAGTCGAAAACAAGCAAAAAAGATATAACAAAAAGCTCAATTAAGAATAGACCCGTCATTGAAATCCAAAGTTTGACTTTGTAATATAAGGTATATTTGTATTTAACTTTGAGAAATAAAAGATGAACAATTGAAGTTGATTTTATCACTTTTATGTGAGCAAAAATTGACTAAGCTTTGGGCGGTTCTCTGGTAGATCAATTAGAAATTTAAATATAGTTAATATAAATATGGGAAGTTATTGCTCTTTAACTTTGGGAGGTTATGAAATAGATCAGTCAAAAAGCTACATTAATCCTTTTTGGTCTTGTTTCTTTAATGAACAAGACAAGCGCAGTCGTTCTGTCCCATATGATCTTTATTATACACAGCCATTAAGTGATACTGATGAAGTGCCTACTTACGAATATGCAGCCTCGGTGGAGACCATGAAACTGCGTCTTGAAATTATGGGTTATACTTTAGAAAAGGTTAAGAGGGAGTTCGTAGAAGGGATAGAAAGGGCTTTACATAGTAGGCAGCAAAGCAGTCAAGAATTCGCAGGTAGTTTACAAAACAACGATGTACAGCATCTTAGTACATTAATGAACGGAGGGTTTGAGCACTGGTTAATATCTATCAGATATATATTCGATCAAAATATTACAATTTACAGCGAGGACATCGACAAGTATGATGGGATTTATCGATTTATTCTTGAATACAATGATATTGATGAAGACTTATATTTAGGTTATCCAAATATTGGAATGGGATATTTTATTCGGGCCGCGTTAGAAGCTGTAGATTTAGAATCTGAATTAATTTTAGATGTCACATCACTTGTAAGCTCGGGATATTATGAAGAAGATGAGCTGATCTGCGCTGGCACCGCCCAAAGTCATATTGATTCAACATTAGCATTTCAGAAAGTCATAATTCTCACTGAAGGGAGTACTGACAGCGAGATTTTAAGCAAATCCTTAAAATTACTGTTTCCGAAAGTTGAAAGTTATTTCTCGTTTCTTGATTTTGACAGTTATAAAGCTGAAGGCGGGTCTGCTATGCTTGAAAAAACAATTAAATCCTTTGCGGCCGCAGGAATAAATAATAAAATTATAGGCCTTTTTGACTATGATGCTGCTGGTGTTGCAGCTATCGCGAGATTGAAAAAAAGAAATCTACCAGCTAATTTTAGAATAATGAATCTCCCCTCAATACAACTTGCAGAAAAGTATCCAACGCTTGGACCTCAAGGCAATACAAATGAAAATGTAAATGGACGCGCCTGCAGTATAGAAATGTATTTGGGGACGGATATATTGACCGATATAAGTGGCCAACTAGCCCCAGTTGAATGGAAGGGGATTGAACATCAGATAAACATCTATCAAGGAGAATTATCGCGTAAGGCTGAGCTGCAAAAAAAATTCTATCTAAAGGTACAAAGCAGCATCGACGCGGGGGCACTTCAACCTGGACATGATTGGTCGGGTTTGACACTAGTCTTTGAAAATATTTTTGCTGTTGCGGCTACCATCAATCAGGAAAAAAAACGTCCTAATGTCAGTTGATAAATATTCTACCCGCCTTAGTTTTTTCGCTGGCTTAGAAATGCGAGACTGTCGAGAATGTTTTCGCCTCCATCATGTTGGGTTCCAAGCTCCTCAGGCGTAAACGCCATATGGGGCCACACCGGGCTATAAGTCAATTCAACAAGTTTTGTCTGGCCAAGCATTTCAGAAAAATTGTCAACGTGGCGGGGATCAGCGACAGCCTTGAAGTAGTGATTCGCTGCACCGGCAATTACGTCAGCTATTTGCACCGCATGGAAATCCTTAGAATCGGCAAATTCAATGTCAATCAATTTTAGAGGCAGTTTTAGTTTCCTCCTGTCAGTGCCTATTTCTCCTTCCTTGTTTATGCTCGTAACCAGATCGATAAGTTCCTTGTGATGAACAAGGGGTTTTGAATTATCAACAATGGCATTAAAAAATGTATTTGTTTTTCTTCCCCAGTAATCTATCAGATTAATAAAGCCAGCCAATGTTGAATCAAAATTGTATTTATCCCAACGGTTTAAGATTTCATCGATATACCGATAGCTGCCCAAAATTGGCAAGAGTGCGTCTACGAACTTTTCATCCTTACTTGATGCGATAAGGTTTTCAACTGCCGTGTAAAACTTATCTATATGAACTTCATCCCTAAACTGGAATAAATTAATGAAAGCTTGTTTATACTCTTGAACTGCCTGCGGATCGCAGAATGCCGGAACACAGAAAAACAGCATATTTGTTATGGCGATGTTTTGGCCATCTTCATATACATCACAACCAATATCCTCCCTAAGAACGTGTTCTATCAGTCTGTCAACAGTATGAAGCCATATGCAGTACTGTTTATGAAATAAGGCAATCTGTACGGTCTCATTAGATATAATTTCGTGGTTTAACAGTGCTACTATTTCTTTCTGATACCTCGTACTCTTCTTTAGGCGGCTGAATTTTAACTCATCTGCTTTAGCTGTTAGTAAACCTCTCAAAAGGGTAGCCTGCGCTTCAGTTAAGCGTACAGAAGACAAGACAAAAACCGGCTGGTCTCTGTTTAAAAGATCGCCGCCTGTATTTCCTGACTCATCAAAAGCATATAATTGTTTCTCCATCTGCTTTATGAAATTATTGATTATGAAAAAAGACTTAAAAAGCGGGTATATTATATACCCGCCGGTTTTTCTTATATCCTGTAAAATTACTAAATCAAATTATAAATATTACAGATTCAATATACTGGTAATATTTAGCAGCTATTTTCTGATCTGATGGTCATAATTTTTTTCTAAGGTACTAAAACCATTTTTTTCAAGATCGTATAAAGTTATAAAAGGCAGAGGAAGCGCCTCCTTTCGCAAGTGCGGAGTTAGCATTTCTTCATTTGTAACAAAGAATGACTTTACCTTAAAACCAGTCATGTCGATGTTATAGACCTTGCCAACTGTGGAAAGATTGTTTTCCAGCCAGACATGTCTGGTCATATGCTTTTCAATCCAGCCTTTGTCTGATGAATTTTCTCCGAACAGTTTCGTCACTTCTTCAATCATTTCCTTTACGTTCCTGCTTGGAGACATACTCTTGCATTCAAGACTATATAGGATTTTATTTGTCTGGTCAATTATTAATACATCTACATCTCCAATATCTTCTGTGTGGTTTAAGAGAGCCTTAGGTTTAATGTAAGCATCCGTATCTATTATCAGATTGGTGGGGTCAATTGATTTTACGACCGCTTTAACCAATTCATCGCCCCGCTCATTGGCAAACTTTCCTATGGCTTTGCTTACTTCACTGCCGTCAGATGACCTAAAACGGCCCGATAGCAGCTGCTGCACCCAGGTCATTCTGCATTGAAGCATTTGTCGGACTCCCCAATATGCAGTACTATCGCCATCTTCGTCAACTATTACTAACGGTTTTCGAAGTAGGGACAGTATTCTGTTATATCTCCAAGGAATAATGTCAATAAATTCATATTTTCCAGCCGGCAACTTATCTACTTTCCCTCTTGCCCGAAGACTTAAAAACTCAACTGCATTATCAAATTCATCGCTTGAAAATGAATCCACATATTTGTTTATCTCTGCATTTAACCTACTGAGCGGGAAACTGGCACATGCATCCTCCTGCAGAAAGCCAATGTGGCATAAGCCTTCCACAAATTCACATAAACGGGAAAAAGTAATGCCATAATCTTTTAAAAATGCTTTTTCCAATGCTACAGGGACATCTTTTTTTTCGGTGGTCAGATGCTGAGGAAAAACATGTTTGTAAGTTTCAATTGCGTCAGTAATATTTTCTTCTGTTTTTGCACTTTGAAATGGGTCAAAAATATCACGTATGTTTTCTTTCTTGCTTCCAATTCTTTTTGAAGGAAGAACCGATAATTCTATGTCAAGGAGGTCGAAATGTATCTGATCCCCGGTAGAGCCCCATGCAAGTATCTGCTCCATAATAGCCATAAGTTCATCGATTGCTGTTTTGCTCACGGGGTGGCTTCCTTTGTAAGGCTCGGCGGTAACATGTTCAATGAGGCAGCGAACAGATATGGTAGATTTGTCCAGATCTTGCAAATCTTTAGCCAAATCTACTTGATGCTGCTCAACACTAACAAAACATGCTATTCTTGTTGGAGTATTGATTCTTAATCGCTCTCTTTTATTAATCAGCCCCTCATTAATCCTGATGAGTCTTTTTAATAATTCAGTAGAATCGTATTGCTGTATTTTAGTTCTTAAATATGGAAGCAATGCTTTTTGAACTATAGCCGAGGTAAGCTTTTCCTTTTCTTTTTTTGTAGTTAATTCTCCAACAGGGGGAGCATGCTCTCCAAGAAGCGGAACTATATTGTCGAGCACAACATTGACATCATGCTGTTCAACCAGCCTATATCCGGAAAGATTCTTGGGTTCCAGCAGGAGGTTGTCATTAGTATCCAGGACATATATTTTTTTCTTAATTCCCAGAGGAGCAGCTTCATCTATCTTGCTGGTTATTTCTGCCTTTGTAAAGCCTGGCTTTGAATTGCTGATTAGCAAATCATTCAATCCAGTCAGGATAGCTCTTACCAGCTGTCTTTCACCCTCATTGTCTGCTCCATATAAATAAGGCAGAATTTGATGAGGAATGGTAATATTTATAGAATCTTCCGTTGCTTTTACGATGAAATAGTCAAATAATGCTGGGTCTCTTTCAAAATTACGATCTATTTCAGCAAATTTACTTTCATCATCTAAGGTGAATATTATTTTAATAGGTACCGATCCTAATGATGATAATTTTTCTTTAATACTGTCTTCTAGCTGCCACAACCAATAAGCAATTGCGTCGCATAATTCCCAATACATATTATTTAGCGCAGGATTTGTTCTAGTTGACATCTCTAAAGGTGATATCCAAATGTATACTGGCAGATTTTCTACCAGCAAATTGAGTTTTCCAGTCCCAATTTCCTCAAGATTTAAATAGGTGCTTCCGTATTTATCTGTCTTCATGACTTCCATTAATTTCACCTTGCCATCTTCTTTAAAACGGGCTGAATGGAGGTCAACATTCTCTTTAGATTTTAGAAGGAGGTCAAATCCATAACCTGGTTCAATTATAATGCTTGTTGGGCCTGCATTGTCAGAGCAATAAAATGAATTGTCGTTGTCCTGATAGAATTTAAATCTGTCAAGAAAAGAAGTCGGAACCATCATCGAATCATGTGCCTTATCATTTGCTGTCGCAAATTTGTACAGGTCAATTGCATTGACATCTTTCAGTCCACTGATAATATTTAGTTCTGAAGCCTCAAGGATGAGTGTCTGTCTATCGGCATTTTTGTCTGCGCCAGCAAAAAACATTTCATTAATACTCGAAACAATCGGCAGTTCTAATATTTCAAATTCTTTGAATTCTGGCATGCCCAATACCGTCTTAAAAGAAGTTTCTTGATCTTGTTTCTCTTTCAAACTCTGCCCGGGATATTTTTGATATGCCAGTGCGATCTTATCATCGTCAAATTTATATACACCATATCTCAAGGAAGGTCCGTTTAGGTTTTCTGTAACTTCAAGAGGAATATACGTAAACCCGAGTTTTTTAATTTTTAACTGTAAATCCAACCATATAAAATCATGATATGCTTCAACCAACAATTCATAACAGCCGATTCTTTTTGCTTCACTTTTTATAAACTCTACCAAGGCATAGCTTAAATTGCTTGGCGAAACAACCACAAACCTGTCTTGAGCATTTACAATTGGATGTGTAGTCAGCGGACTGTCCTGCCCATATCTTCCACCCAGATCAGGAGAAGATATTTCAAGAAGAAAAGAATCAAGGATTGATTTCTCGATATTGAAGGTCTGCAGCAGTCTGTACATTTCCGCTCTAGTAATCTCAACGGATTTTTTCAGTATGTCAAATCTCTCCTCCGATGGAAACTTCACAAGTCCTTTGTCTATTTCACCCGTAAGATAACGTGCGTAACCATTCACTTTAGCAATATGGTCGGATATTTCCAAAATAAACATAGAAGCCTGGTAGGCAATTTTCATAAATTCATCTGGAAGCTGATTGTCTGGGGTCTGAAAAATTGCTTTCAGAAGGCTCCCAAGAATAAAAGAAGTACTCTCGCTTATTCCTGGAAATATAATGTAATCTCCGCCATGAAAAGTTACTATCTCCGTAAAAAGGTTAAAAGGATCGTCTTCCATTGCCTCACTTGGATACTTTGACGAAAGGAAATCTCGAAGTTCAGGTATGGAGGCACTCGCAGCATTAGTGTTAAAATACAAAATCGCTTCCTCGGTTATCTGTTCAAACCTATAATTTTTCCCGTGATTTTCCTTTAAGATGCTTAACCCTGCTATGGATTGCAGTAAATCTGTTGTATTGTATTTGTTGAAAAAATCAATCTCATCTGTAGAATCGTTGACATAAGAACTGTCTTGTTGCACCAGCGGCTTGTTAAGGCAGCATTTTTTGTACTTTTCCCCGCTTCCGCATGGGCATTGGTTATTTCTTTGTATTTTCATAGTTGGGTTTGTTTAGTTATTAATACAAATTTAGCATTTGTTGTACAATAAACTTTTGAGGTACAATCAACTAATTTTTATTATACAGCGTTTAAAAACGATTCAGTTATTTTTTTCTCCTAAAATAGGAGAAAGAATATTCTTTATTACATTACCCTACTAGTTTAGTATACAGTGAAATATGTTTTTTATGAAGAAACCATAAAAAAAACTACTTAAACTTTAAATTTTTTATATATAATTCAAGTAGAATAATTAATTATTTGTAATTCAGTGCTTTGAGTGGATATTCTGGATAAATTGACTGAATAGCAATATGTTAATCTCATATTTGGGACCTAAACTTAAAAAAACAAAATGGGTAACCGAATAGGTCCCTTTTTATCTGATATAACCTGATTATTTTGGAGTTAAATAAATAGAAAAACCCCTTAAATCATACGATTTAAGGGGTTTTGACGGCCTGTATAAGGCTTTTGTGTCGGGGTGGCAGGATTCGAACCTGCGACCTCCTGGTCCCAAACCAGGCGCGATGACCGGGCTACGCTACACCCCGTTTCGGTCTGTTATTGTGGGTGCAAATATAGAACTAAAATTTAATTTGCAAAACGTTTTTGAAAAATAAATCATTTTTATTTTCGGATAGTTAAAACTGATCTCTTTTGTGCGAATCTTTTTTAATTAAAACTTACATTTGCTATCACTAAAAAATTAAAAACAAAATTATGTCAGATACGATTGAAAGAGTAAAATGTTTGATTATCGGGTCGGGGCCTGCTGGTTATACAGCAGCTATTTATGCGGCCAGAGCAAACATGAACCCGGTGCTTTACCAGGGAACACAACCCGGCGGACAATTAACCACAACCAATGAAGTCGAAAACTTTCCGGGTTATCCGGATGGCGTAACCGGACCGGAAATGATGGTACAGTTACAAGATCAGGCAAAACGTTTTGGTACTGATGTTCGCGACGGATGGGCTACTAAAGTCGATTTTTCAGGGCCTATACATAAAGTTTGGATAAACGATACCAAAGAAATACACTGCGATACTGTAATTATCAGTACCGGAGCTTCAGCAAAATATTTAGGATTACCGTCAGAACAAAAATACCTGCAATTAGGAGGTGGTGTTTCTGCTTGTGCGGTTTGTGACGGATTTTTCTACCGTAACCAGGATGTAATTATCGTTGGAGCAGGGGATAGTGCTTGTGAAGAAGCACACTATTTGTCAAAACTATGTCGAAAAGTGACCATGTTGGTTCGAAGCGACAAGTTCCGTGCATCCCGTATTATGGAAGATCGTGTTCGTAAAACCGAAAACATCGAAATTTTGTTGCATACCGAAACAGATGAGGTTATCGGAGACGGACAAGTGGTAACAGCTGTACGCGTGAAAAACAGAGGAACGGGTGAGTTAACCGAAATTCCGGTAACCGGATTTTTCGTAGCAATCGGACACCAACCGAATACCGATATCTTTAAAGATTTTATCACATTGGATGAAACCGGATATATCATTAACGAACCGGGAACTTCTAAAACAAACGTACCGGGTGTTTTTGTTGCCGGAGATGCTGCTGATCATGTTTACCGTCAGGCAATTACAGCTGCGGGAACCGGATGTATGGCGGCTTTGGATGCCGAAAGATATTTAGCTGCTCAGGAATAAACTATCCTGGTATATATAAATAAAAAACGCCCTGATTATCAGGGCGTTTTTTTATGATCGATTATTGTTGCTTTTTATATAAAGTAGCGTTATCTGCAAAATTTTTCATGTCTACTTTCGGAGCTCCTAACAATTGAATTTCCGATTTTCCCGTTGCAAAGATGCTGATCGTTTTAGCTGCATTTACATTACAGCTGGTATAGGCTTCCGCAATCAGTTCCATATCAGTTACAGCAAACTTCTTGGCATTTAGCACAGCATTGTTGTCTAAACGGATTTTTGAAACACCGGAATCCCCCTCAAGGGTCGCCGTACTCTTCTGATATAAGTCAATTTTTGATTCTGCTGCGGCAATCAAGGCTTTTAACTCGGCATTTTTACTCAATTCAAATGCCGCAAATTCTGCTTTTACATTCAATTCCGCTTTACTTTTGTCATTTAGCAGAATGGTAAAAGAAGAGGATTTTACATTTAGGAAAGATTTGGAATAATCAAAATTCTTTACCGTAATATTGTCTAACTGTAAATCCGCCAGTGCATTTAATTTGGTTTCGTTTTTAGCGGAAATCATTTTAAGATCATTGGTATAGGTAACGCGAACACTTAATTTTTTAGCATTCGAAATGTCTTTATCGGTATAAACGCGTAAGGTACTGCCATACATCTCCGCTTTAATGGATTCGTGAAGATTGTCATCGGCTTCAATTTCTAAAGCTTGTTTGTCTCCTTTTACAAGGAATACTTCCAGATTGTCTTCAAATTCCAGACTTTCGAATTTTTCAACATCTTTTTGGGTAACGGTTACAATTTTAGAACCTTTAAGTTTTTCTTTTTTCTGAGCGAAAGAAAGCGTTGCAGTCAATAATAGGGCAAATAATAAAATCGTTTTTTTCATGAACTATCAGGTATTTGAAGCGCAAATTTAGCTAAAAAATTACTGCCCGAGACTATTTTAGCATTTGCTTATCAATTTAAAGACATAAAAAAAGCACCGTCTTTACGATGCTTCTGATTTTTTAATATGGGGATACGCTACCGCCGGAACTTGCTTTTTTACTGATATTACCCGGAGAACCGATATAGGAAACTGAACTTCCGCTCGATGCTTCGGCTGCAAGGCTTTGCGTAGTATTGAGTATGATACTGCTTCCGCTGGAGGCATCGGCTATCGCATCTTTTGTCGCTAATTCTTTGGCATCGATGGAGCTACCACTTGAAGAATCGGTTTCCAGGCGATTGGCTTTTCCGCTGATTCTGATTTCACTACCGCTACTACTTTCACAACTCACGGTTTCTGCACTCACTTTTACGGTGATACTGCTACCGCTGCTGGATGAAAAGGCAATTACATTATTGTGTAAAGTGTTTTTACTGCTTACGCTTACGCCGCTTGAAGCTTCGAATGAATCCAGTTTGGGTAACATTACGTATACTTTTTTAGCTTCGGCATTTCGGATGTTAACATCAGAAGTGATGCGCAATTCACCGTCTACTACTTCCGTTTTGATGTGATTTTGTAAGTTATCGTCTGCTTTTACCGATACTTTTGTTTCAGAAGCTTGTTCCAGAATGACCTCTAAACCGCGTGACGCTGAAATAGAAGTGAAATTGGAGGAAACATTTCGTGTTTTGGTTACAACATTACCGCTTCCGTCTACTCTTTCCAGATTTGATATGTTGAAATTGTTACAGGAACCAAATAGCAGTGCCACCACTGTAGCAATGACTACTTTTGCAAAATGAATAGCTAATTTGATCATAATATTTGTTTTTTGATTGATTGGATGATGTTAAGCAAGTCGGGATTTCCGATGTCACTTTAAAAAGGATAAAGCCGCCTTTTGTCCGGCGACTTTATCGCTCTGTTTATTTTGTGTTGATGATGATCTGATCTTTTTTCAACTGTACACCTTCTACACTTTTGGTCACTTCTTTTTTAGTACTTTCTTTAATCTGAACGCCTTTACTGTTGATGGTAATTGTGGTATTAGTACTGTCGGCAGGATCATTGTCTTCGTCCCATTCTTCGCTCTCTTCGTCCGGACAATTCAAACATTTTAATTCATCTTTCAGTACTTTATAATAATATTGATCCGCATCACCATGTAAATAATAGTTTGAAGTGTTGTTTCTCACATAATCATCTACATTTTCACCCGGATGAAGAATCGTACCTTCCGGTAGGTATACATAAATCCGAACTTCCTGATTGCGGTATTTGTTTGTAATACCGGTTAGTAAATAGTTGTCTAAAATTAATGTATTTCCTTGAATTTCAAAATTATATTTAATTTTTTCAGCTCTTTTACGGGCATCAGATAATGATCGTCCTCCGGCAACTTTTTCAATTTGTACATAAGGAGTGTCCGTTGATCGTAACAAATGAATTTCAATATTGTTGGAATAGATTACTTCATTTTGAGCGGAATCCTGTTCAAATCGGAATTCAGTATCACCATCGGCAGTTTTTGAAAAATAATCATTAAAACGCATTTTGATGTGTAATGTGTCATTCGTAATCTGAGTCAGATTTGCTTTTTCTACAACTTTACCTTCAAAGCCTACTTCAGTTGCCTGACGAATTCCAAAATAACCTAACATGATCAAGGCAATAATCCAGATACCCAGCAAAGTGAATTTAGCTACATTTCCGATGGATCTCAGATTGTTTACCAATATCTTTAATCCTAAAAGGAAGAAGAAAAATAATGGAATTCCTACGCTTAATAAGATTAAGATTCCTAATAACCACATCGGCATATCGGTATAGTTAAAAGCATTCATAAAATCAAAGAAAGGGGAGTTCGGAATGGCTGCGGTAAAGATCATCATAATAGAACTTATTACGATTCCGATTAAACCCATTAGCGAAAACATCACGATTATGGCTCCGATTACTTTTGCGAAAACTTTAAAAATTACCAGGAAAATATCTTCTATCGTTGTAGCAACTTTAGTGGCTCCGCTTTTTGCTTCGTGTGCTATTTTCTGATGATCAAGATTGTTGATTTTGTCGGATATTTCTCCAAATCCTTCGCGAACTTTCTTCTCGATATTCGAAATGGTTATCGGTTCACCGGTCATTTCCAACTTTTCTGCTGTTGTTTTAGCTTCCGGAATCAGAATCCATAAAATGAGATAAGCAACAATACCTGTCCCGAACCCGGCCACAACCAATAAGATTAAAATGATACGTATCCAAAGCGGATCGATACCGATATAGTGACCGAAACCGGCTGCAACACCACCTAACATTCCTTTTTCTTTGTCACGGTATAATTTTTTAGATCCGTTAGAAGGAGGATAGGCTGTATAGGTCGTTTTTTCGTTGTCGGTATCGTCTTCAAGGCGATAGTCTTCCGGCTGACCCATTACGGCTATTACCTGATCAATTTCGGTTAAACTTACCACTTGTTTATCATTTGAAAGCTTTTCGGATAATAGTTCAGCTATCCTGCTTTCAATATCATTCATGATTTCGTCTCTGCCATCAGGAGATAATGAACGCTTGATTGCATCGAAGTATCGGTTTAATTTCTGAAAGGCATCTTCATCAATGTGAAAGAAAAAACCTCCTAAATTTATACTTACTGTTTTGTTCATGGCTATTGGTTTTGGCTAGTTATAATGTTTACTGCATCAGACAATTCTGTCCAGGTATTATTTAATTCTTTTAAAAATTCATGTCCTTCTTCGGTCAGACTATAGTATTTTCTCGGTGGCCCCGATGTCGATTCTTCCCAGCGATAGTTGAGTAAACCGTCATTTTTTAATCGGGTCAATAAGGGATATACGGTGCCTTCCACTACAAGTAGTTTTGCGTTTTTCAAAGTGTCCAGAATTTCGGATGTGTAGGCATCTTTTTCTTTGATTACAGAAAGGATGCAAAATTCCAGAATTCCTTTGCGCATCTGAGCTTTGGTGTTCTCAATGTTCATAGAATGTCTTTTTTGATATTAAACTGTTCATTTTTTGATTGATGATTGATGATGATTGATATAATTGATGATTGATTTTTTATTTTAAAAAGGAAATCGTTAACGGATAATTGTATAGTTCGCCGTTGCTGCTTTTAACAGCTGCATAAATGACAAGGAAAAACTCAATTACTTTTAGAAAACAGAACAACAATCCGGCTATTAGGGCTACAATTACAATTCCGGATAAATTGGCTGTTGACATATCGCGAATTAAAAAGTCGCCTTGGTCAAAACTTGTAAAAGAAATGTTTTTAAATATTGTATAAAGTAAAACCGGTACTGCTATTAATAATAATATTAAAGAATACAGTAACATACTTAATTGAAAATTTAAAGTTTGCTTTCCGTTAAAGTCTACGAATTCGGATTTATTTCTTTTAAAAGCCCAAATCAAAATTGGAAAGAAATAATTTCCAAATGGAATAAAATACTGACTAAATGTACTTAAGTGCATTATCGTCGCAGTGTTCTTTTCGTTGGTCGTTGTTGTCATGATACTATTGTTTTTTGATTGATGATTGATTCTCGTTTTTATAATACTATTGATTAGCTATTATTTTCTTATACAAATATATGGCTAAAGAATGGTATCTTGTATTGCATAGTACATTAATTTAACTTTTTTTTAACAATTGAGAAAAAGGGTAATCTTGCTGTTTAATTATGTAATGCCTTTAAAACAGAGGGTTTACGTTGAAAATGATAAAATGAAGTATTTGTGAGACGAAAAATAAAATAGTCAGAAGATGCTCTTTATTTTTCTTAGAAGATTAAATAATTGCACTACCGGCACTTGAAAATCATAGGATATTCAACAGAATAGCGGGAGCAGATAATCAAAAAGGAGTGTTAATTAAGCGAAGGGTTTTATTATAAATAAAGGAAAGATTGGAAAAGTTACATTTTAGACATCGCTCTTATTGGCAAACGCTCTCTATTATATGATGCATCTTTGTGTCGATCATAGTTAACTGATCAGCAGATTTCTGAATACTATAGGTGTTTTTTAGCGGATGTAAATTTTTGTAATACACCCAAACCTGTTTTTTGTCGTCTTCAACCAAAAGTATTTTTAACGGAAGTTCAATCGCTATAAGCGGATCTTCGAGCATTAAGGGTGTGCCGGCTTTGGCATTCCCAAGAATAAAAACTTTGGAAGGATTCATTTTGATTCCGATATCTGAAGCATTTTTTGAGTGATCTGTTGCTGAAAAGATGTGTATGTGTTGTAGTTCCAATTCTTTTTTCAGATGCTGTTCGGTGGTATAAAAATCGGAATTACTTTTCTTTTGGTATAAGGAATCCATAGTAGTTGTATTTTGAGTGAATAAACATTTTATAGTCATTAAAAGTGTAAAAGCGGGATAAATGAAAAGCGTTCTCATTATAAGAATAGTGTTTTTAATTGGTATTGTCTGCTATACTATATATAAGTATTCTTCTTCTGATGGAGCCTGTAAAAAGAGTATACTTCTTTGATTAAAATCATATTAGGTAAATTTAGAGGTAAAAAGTGAGAGTGAAATAGACAAAAGAACATTTGAAATGGACTATTCGGAATTACCAACGATATCTTCTGAATAGAATGGATTATATTGTACTATTAAATTTTGTTATGAATGCATAGTATTTTTTGTATTTTTATAGAAAATAAAGGCTTTATGGAATTTACACCTTCAAAATTAAATACCTTTTTATTCTTTAAGTTGCCGTCTGCTTTTTGGACTGGTGTCAGAGTACGAAAGATATCGGAGACTTCTTGTGAAGTAACTGTAAAACACCGCTGGATCAATCAAAATCCATTTAATTCGATGTATTTTGCCGTTCAGGCTATGGCGGCCGAATTAACTACCGGAGCTCTTGTGATGTATCAGATTCAGCGTAGCGGTAAGAAGATCTCGATGCTTGTGGCTAATAATAAAGGTAACTTTTCAAAAAAGGCACGAGGCAGGATTACTTTTCTTTGTCAGGATGGCCATTTGATTGAAGAAGCAATTAAAAAGACAATTGCAACCGGAGAAGGTCAGACATTTTGGATGAAATCGGTTGGACGAGATGAAAAAGGCGATCCGGTATCGGAAATGGAATTTGAATGGAGTGTAAGAATTAAGTAGCATTTTTATACGTTAAACCTAACTTAAATAACTTTTATAGTCCCCTTATTGTGGTTAAATTTGTAATAAAATGCTGAAAATGAAAAGGCTGTGGCCTGATTCTATAGTGTTTTAAAAAAGAAAGGGGAGTCTATGAAAGTATTAATTACGGGAGCTACAGGCTTAGTGGGAAAAGAGGTGGTTGCTCTACTGTTGCAGAACGGTATTGCGATTCATTATCTGACTACTTCCCGGAAAAAAATAGAAAAGGAGTCCTATTACCATGGTTTTTTCTGGAATCCGGAACAAGGTATTATTGATGAAAATTGCCTTTTGGGTGTTGATGTAATCGTGCACCTGGCCGGAGCTTCTATCTCAAAACGTTGGACTTCAGCTTATAAATCCGAAATTATCGAAAGTCGGATTTTGTCGACCAATCTGCTGTATAAAGTGCTGAAAGAAAATCCGAATCAGGTACGACAGATTATCAGTGCGTCTGCCATTGGAATTTATCCGGATAGTCTAACTGAATTATATAGTGAAGAAGCAAAAGACGTAAGCGATACGTTTTTAGCAAATGTAGTTGTGAAATGGGAAGATGCTGTTGATCAGTTTCGGCGTTTGAATATTGGAACCTGTAAACTTCGCTTTGGATTAGTGCTGTCGAATCAGGGTGGTGTTTTAATGGAAATGCTAAAACCGATCAAAGCGGGAATCGGATCCGGATTTGGAAGCGGAAAACAATGGCAGTCCTGGATTCATATTCATGATCTGGCGGATATGATTTATTATGCAATGGAAAATAACTGGATCGGTATTTATAACGCGGTTGCTCCGAATCCGGTAACCAGTCAGGAAATGATTAAAGCGATTGCTGATGCTGTAAATAAGGATATAATACTGCCGAATGCACCGCGCTTTATGATGAAACTGATTTTAGGAGATATGCACATTCTCTTGTATGAAAGTCAGAAAGTAAGTGCACAAAAGGTACTGGATAATGGTTTTCAGTTTAAATATAAGTTTCTGGATAAAGCATTGGATAGCTTGCTGCGACCTTAGCCAATAAAAAAAGTGCTGAAAATTTCAGCACTTCGTTGAATTATAATCGTAAGATGAGGTAATAATTATTTTGTTGCTTTTACGCTAACTTTTAATTCGATATCGTCATTGATAAATTTGTCTCCTAAATTGTCAAATACAGATTTAGAACCGTAATTTACATTCCATAATGTTCGGTTAATTGTAAAAGGCTCACTTTCGATGCTGATTCCGTTTGCGTCAACAGTAATCGTTGCCGGGAATTTAACACTTTTCGTGATTTCTTTCATTGTAAGGTTACCTTCAACCATCTTTTTACCGGCTTCATCGGTAACTTTAGTGATTTCAAATACAGCTTCAGGATATTTTTTAGTGTTGAAGAAATGATCTACATCACTTTCTTTTCCAAGACCTTTTAAATGGCCTTCCAATGATGTCTTTTCTTCCCCTTTTAAGTCGGTTACAACAATCGAAGTCATATCAATAAAAACCTTTCCGGTTTCAATAACTCCGTCTTTGGCATACAGTTCCCCGTTTTTAACAGCAATAGTTCCGGTATGTTTTCCGGTTGGTTTGCTGCCGATCCAGTCAATAAGAGATGCTTTTGCATCCACATTAAACTTCTCTGCTTCGTTTGAAGTCACAGGAGCTTCTACAGTTTCTTTGATCTCGGCTTCATTTGTCTTGTCTTTTTTACACGAAGCCAATGATAAAGTCGCTAAAACGAATAAACTTAAAATGCCTTTTTTCATAAAAATAAATTTTTAGTTTTTACAAATCTATCGAAATGAAATGAAAAACTTCTTAAAATTATATTAAAATTAGTTTATGAATCGCATTAAAAAGCCGTTTTTCTTGTGTTTTTTATGGTTTGTAAATGATCAGTCGACAGTGATAAAACCTTGTCTTTTTAGCAGTTAAAAGGGGTTTTGAAAAAATAGTTAGGTGACAAATTGACATTTTTAAATATTTGGCAATACTTTTGCAATCCAAATTAGCGATCCAAATTGAGATAATGTTCAAGAAAATATTTAAAAATATGAGCCAGGAAAATACTGAAAACATAGAAAAAGAAACGTTACAAGGAGAAAATAGTACGGAAAATCAGGGGATTCCACAACCGGAACTGACAGTTGAAGAGCAGTTACAGGAGGAGCTTGCAAAAGAAAAAGATAAATTCCTGAGATTGTTTGCAGAGTTTGAAAACTATAAAAAGCGTACCGCTAAGGAACGTCTGGATTTATTTAAAACAGCAAACCAGGAAGTATTACAGGCAATGTTGCCGATTGTGGATGATTTTGACAGAGCTTTGCCTGAAATTGCAAAGAATCTGGGCGATGAAAATCTGACTAAAGGAGTAACGCTGATTTATGATAAGTTGAAATCAACTTTGGTGTCGAAAGGTCTGGAGGAAGTAGCAATACAAACCGGTGACGCTTTTGATGCAGATTTTGCTGAAGCCATTACTTTAATCCCGGCTCCGTCAGAAGAGCTAAAAGGGAAAATTGTAGATGTAATTGAAAAAGGGTACAAACTCGGAGATAAAATTATCCGTTTCCCTAAAGTAGTGGTTGGACAATAAAGCTTTAAAAAAATAGAAACTCCGGAGCCCTTTCTAAGAGCATCCGGAGTATTTCAATTCGAACAATAGGTTTATGAAAAAAGATTTTTACGAAATATTAGGAGTGGATAAAAGTGCTACGCCGGAGCAAATTAAAAAAGCATACCGCAAAAAAGCAATTGAATTTCACCCTGATAAAAACCCGGGCGATAAAGAAGCCGAAGAAAAATTCAAATTGGCAGCTGAAGCTTATGAAGTATTAAGTGATGCTGACAAAAAAGCACGTTATGACCAATACGGTCATGCCGCATTCGATGGTGCCGGCGGATTTGGCGGTGGCGGACATATGAATATGGATGACATCTTCAGTCAGTTCGGAGATATTTTCGGAAGTGCTTTCGGTGGCGGATTCGGTGGATTTAGTGGTGGATTCGGTGGCGGTGGCCAACGTCGTATGAAAGGTAGTAACCTGAGAATCAAAGTGAAATTAACACTGGAAGAGATTGCGAACGGAGTTGAAAAGAAAGTTAAAGTAAAACGTAAAGTTCAGGCTCAGGGCGTAACCTATAAAACCTGTCCGACTTGTAACGGTTCGGGTCAGGTGATGAAAGTGACCAATACAATTCTGGGAAGAATGCAAACGTCTTCTCCGTGTCATACCTGTAGCGGAACCGGTCAGATAATCGATAGTAAACCGAACAATGCCGATGCACAGGGAATGATCATGGAAGATGAAACCGTATCGATCAAAATACCGGCCGGTGTTGTAGACGGTATGCAGCTTAAAGTTGCCGGTAAAGGTAACGATGCACCGGGTGCAAACAGTGTTCCGGGTGACCTGATTGTAGCAATTGAAGAAGTTGAACACGAAAAACTGAAGCGTGAAGGAGAAAACCTGCATTATGACTTATATATTAGTGTAGCCGAAGCCGCTTTAGGAACATCAAAAGATATTGATACCGTAAACGGAAAAGTAAGAATCAAACTGGAAGAAGGAATCCAGTCCGGAAAAATTCTGAGATTAAAAGGGAAAGGAATTCCAAGCCTTAATAATTACGGAAGCGGAGATTTGTTAGTTCACGTTAATGTGTGGACGCCGAAAACACTGAATAAAGAACAAAAGCAGTTTTTTGAGAAAATGCTGACTGATGAAAACTTTACACCGAAACCGGAAAAGTCCGATAAATCATTTTTTGAAAAAGTTAAAGACATGTTTTCATAATGATTATAAAAGTTATACTTTTGAAATTCACTAGCTAAGGCTGGTGAATTTCTTTTTCATAGCAATTTTTCCCATCCTTGCGAAAATCAGGGGTGGGTTTTTTTATAAGAATCAATCCTGAATATAGTAACTAATTTTTTATTTTTACATAAATCTATAGTAAATCAAATGAGTTCAATCTTAGAGGTTAAAAACGTTGTAAAGCAATATGGTGACTATACGGCTTTAAACAGCG
The DNA here is from genome assembly GCF_024496085.1 of Flavobacterium cerinum. Classification (NCBI taxonomy): domain Bacteria; kingdom Pseudomonadati; phylum Bacteroidota; class Flavobacteriia; order Flavobacteriales; family Flavobacteriaceae; genus Flavobacterium; species Flavobacterium cerinum. The sequence goes on from NZ_CP101751.1 coordinate 1,867,413, forward strand.
TTTCTTTAAAAGTTCCCAAAGGAAGTATATACGGACTGCTAGGTCCGAACGGAGCAGGAAAAACATCACTGATCCGAATTATCAACCAGATTACCATGCCCGATAGTGGAGAGGTAATTCTTGACGGTGAAAAACTGGCACCGCACCATGTACAACATATCGGTTATATGCCGGAAGAAAGAGGGTTGTACAAAACCATGAAAGTAGGAGAGCAGGCGTTATATCTGGCACAGCTAAAAGGACTTTCAAAAGAGGAAGCCAAAAAACAATTGCAGTTCTGGTTCGATAAACTCGAAATTCAAGGCTGGTGGAATAAAAGAATTCAGGAACTTTCTAAAGGAATGGCTCAGAAAATTCAATTTGTGGTAACGGTATTGCACCAACCGAAATTGTTGATTTTTGACGAACCTTTTTCCGGTTTTGACCCGGTTAATGCCAATATTATAAAAGATGAGATTCTGGAATTGAAGAAAAAAGGATCCACCATTATTTTTTCAACACACCGAATGGAAAGTGTGGAAGAAATGTGTGACGATATCGCGCTTATCCATAAATCCAACAAACTGATCGAAGGAAAGCTGATCGATGTAAAGAAAGAACACCGTTCCAATGCTTTTGAGGTCGGAATACTTTCGGATAATGTAGAACGTCTGATGTATGAACTGACACAGAAATTTACGTTGCAGCAAACCAATTTTAAATCACTGAATGATGAGTTAAAACTGGAAGTGCAATTGGGAAGTGAAACACCTAATGCCTTGTTGCATCTGTTAACTCAAAACGGACAGGTTACCCATTTCGTTGAGAAAATTCCAAGTGTGAACGATATTTTTATTCAAACAGTAAGCCGTAAATAATGAGCGTTTTATCCTTAATTATAAAAAGAGAATTTATCGCCAAAGTGCGAAACAAATCTTTTATCGTAATGACATTTCTTAGTCCGTTGTTGATCGTGGGAATGTCATTTCTAATTGGCTACCTGGCCAGTATGAACGATAAAGAAGTTAAAAAAGTGGCTATTCACGATGAAGCCGGTATTTTTAAAAACGATTTTAAAAATACAGAAAAAACGGTTTATATCGACCTGTCGGCAATGCCGTTACAAGTCGCTAAAGATACGGCCAGTAAAAATTATGAAGGAATGATTTACATTCCCAAAGTAACCGATACCAAAGAATTACTGAAGAAAGTAGAATACATTTCGGATGATAGTCCGAGTATCGATTTTATCATGAGTATGGAAGAAGTAATCGATCATCAGTTAACACAAAACAATCTGAAAGAACTGGGATTTGATTATGATAAGATTGAAAAAGCAAAGACGAATGCGGATATTCATCTTACAAAATTTTCTGGGGAAGACAGTATAAAAGGACTAAACGAGATCAAAATTGTCATTGGATCGGCCTTTGGATACCTTATCATGATGTTTATCATTATTTATGGTAACTTTGTGATGCGCAGTGTAATTGAAGAAAAAACAAACCGTATTATTGAAATTATCATTTCATCGGTAAAACCTTTTCAATTGATGCTTGGAAAAATTATCGGAAACTCATTGGCCGGAATTTTACAGTTTGCTATCTGGGCTATTGTAGGGGTTATTTTGTTGGTTGGAGTGGCGTCCTTTTTCGGAGTTCAAACCGGTGCTCAGGCATCAATTGATCCGGAAATGTTAAATGCAGCCCAACAGGAAATGGGCGGAAGCGTTCAAATGTATATCAGCGAGATATTCAAGCTTCCGTTGGGAACTTTGGTAACCTGCTTTATTGTCTATTTTATCGGCGGATACTTTTTGTATAGTTCGTTATATGCGGCTATCGGAGCGGCTGTAGACAGTGAAACGGATTCGCAGCAATTCCTGTTACCGATTATTATGCCGATGATGCTAGGTGTTTATGTTGGATTCTTTACAGTGATGAATGATCCGCACGGAACGGTTGCAACCGTATTCTCAATTATACCGCTAACATCACCTATCGTAATGCTGATGCGTATTCCGTTCGGAGTGCCGTGGTGGCAGTTGGCTATCTCAATAGCACTGTTATTCGGAACATTTTTATTGGTAGTATGGTTTGCTTCCAAAATTTATAGAGTCGGTATCCTGATGTATGGTAAAAAACCGACCTGGAAAGAATTATATAAATGGCTTAAATATTAGATAATACAATGCTGGAACATATAAAGAATATATTAGGATTTCGGTTGATAGATACTAAAAGTATTGACTTTTCGGTTTTCGATTTACTGGTTCTGACTTTTGCTTTTATGTTTACCGGTATCGTCCTGAGAATAATTTTCAGGATTATCATAAAAAAAATACCGGAACAGGATAAAAATAAGTTTGTAGGGGTATTTCAATTCTTTAAATATGTCGTTTACATTTTTGTAGTAATGTTTACATTACATGCTTCAGGAGTTAATATGAATGTATTCCTGACAGCATCAGCGGCTCTTTTTGTCGGAATTGGATTGGCGCTACAAACTTTTTTTCAGGATATTATTTCCGGAATTCTGATGATATTGGATCAGTCGTTACACGTGGGTGATATTATAGAAGTAGACGGTAAAGTAGGTAAAGTAACGGAAATCCGATTGCGAACCACAAGAGCTGTAACCCGAAATGACAGGGTTATGATTATACCGAACCACGTGTTTATGAGTGAGACACTATTTAACTGGACGCAAAATAACAGTACGAACCGGGAGCATGTAACCGTAGGTGTGGCGTATGGAAGCGATGTACAGTTAGTTCGAAAACTATTGGAAGAATGTGTACAGTCAACAGATGGTGTCGTAGTAGAAGAAGGAATTGTAGTGCTGTTTGAAGATTTTGCCGATTCTTCCCTTAATTTTGCCGTTAGTTTTTCGGTTAATGACGGTATGCGAAGCCCGCGAATTCAAAGTGAAATCCGATTTAAAATTGAAGAAGCATTCCGCATCAATAATATCAGTATACCATTCCCGCAACGGGAAATTACAATCCTGAACCGTTAAAATATTTTTTACAACGGAGTTTAGCATAAACTTCACAAACTTTGTTTTGCTTTTTGTTATTTTAGCAAACAGATAACTTTCAAATACGGTCTATATGCCCAAAATACTAATCATAGAAGATGAAGCAGCAATCAGAAGAGTGTTGTCAAAAATACTTTCTGAAGAAAATGATACCTATAAAGTAGAAGAAGCTGAAGATGGATTACAAGGATTGGAAAAAATCAAAAATGAAGATTATGATCTGGTTCTGTGTGATATCAAAATGCCGAAAATGGACGGGGAAGAAGTACTCGAAGCCGTAAAAAAAATAAAACCGGAAATCCCGATGGTGATGATCTCCGGACATGGCGATTTAGAAACAGCTGTAAATACTATGCGTCTTGGAGCCTTCGATTATATTTCAAAACCGCCGGATTTAAATCGGTTACTGAATACCGTTCGAAATGCATTAGACCGAAAACAATTGGTTGTCGAAAATAAAATACTGAAAAAGAAAGTCAGTAAAAATTATGAAATGATCGGTGAAAGCGGAGCGATTAACCAGATCAAAGAAATGATCGATAAAGTTGCACCGACGGAAGCCAGAGTATTAATTACCGGACCAAACGGAACCGGAAAAGAATTAGTAGCGCATCAGTTACATGAAAAAAGTGAACGTTCGGCTGCACCGTTAATTGAAGTAAACTGTGCTGCTATTCCATCAGAATTAATCGAAAGCGAATTATTCGGACACGTAAAAGGTGCTTTTACATCGGCAGTTAAAGACCGTGCCGGAAAATTTGAAGCAGCTGATAAAGGAACTATTTTCCTGGATGAGATCGGAGATATGAGTTTGTCGGCTCAAGCCAAAGTATTACGGGCTTTACAGGAAAATATGATCACAAGAGTAGGTGCTGATAAAGATATTAAAGTTGATGTCCGTGTCGTAGCCGCGACCAATAAAGACCTGAAAAAAGAAATTGAAGAAGGGCGTTTCCGTGAAGATTTATACCATCGTCTGGCTGTAATCCTGATTAAGGTACCGGCGCTGAACGATCGTCGGGAAGATATTCCGTTACTGATAACGCATTTTGCAGAAAAAATAGCAACGGAGCAAGGGAGTACCTGTAAAAAGTTTTCAGCACAAGCCGTTAAATTACTACAGGAATACGATTGGACCGGAAATATCCGGGAACTTCGAAATGTGATCGAAAGATTGATCATTTTAGGAGGAACGGAGATTTCAGAAAGTGATGTAAAAATGTTTGCAAGTAAATAATTTAAAAGAAAGGGGAATCCTTCTTTTTTTGTAATAGTAGTATGAAATTAAAAAAGATAGACGAAAAACTAGCGCTGGCATTAGAAGAAAACGGAATTACCGAGCCGAATGAAATCCAGAAAGACTGTTTCGGAACGTTAAAAAGCGGCGCAGATGCTGTTGTAATTATGGCTGATAGCGGAGGAAAATCCACTACAATTGTTTATACCGTAATCCAAAAACTCGAAAAAGCAGAAGGGGAATCCACACGGGCTGTGGTCATTGTAAAAGATAAAGAAGAAGTGTTGGAAATGGTTGAATTGTTTAAGAAATTCGGACATTATCACAACCTGCGTGTTTTCGGAGTTCATGATAAAGGCGATATCGATTACGATAAAAATCAGATTTCGTTGGGGATGGACATTCTGGTAGGAACACCTAATAAGATTAATGCGATGTTCTCATCAGCCGGATTCAATATGAATACAGTAAAATTGTTTATTGTAGATGATGCAGATGAATTGTTCCGGGCACGAATGGATGCGATAGTATTGCGATTGTCAACCAGTATCGAAAAAACACAACGCGTTTTCTTTGCTCATGCGCTGACGGAACGTGTTGAAGCTATGGCCGATAAAATTATGATTGAGCCTGTATTGTTCGGATTGGAAGAATACGACGAAGAAGCAGAAGATGAAAATTTATATATCTGATAAAGTTATAAAGCCGGTTGATTCCGGCTTTTTTATTTCCGAAAACTTAGCGGTAAAATCCAGTGTAACTGACTAATAAAAACTATCTTTGCGCCTTAAAATTAAAAAGGCATACAACCATACCATGATTACAGTTAACGATATTTCAGTGCAGTTTGGAGGTACAACATTGTTTAGTGATGTAACTTTCGCCATCAATGAAAATGATAAAATCGCTTTAATGGGGAAAAACGGAGCGGGAAAATCAACCTTGCTAAAAATTATTGCAGGGGAGAACAAACCGTCAACCGGTGCTATTTCAGCGCCTAAAGAAGCCGTTATTGCCTATTTGCCACAGCATTTACTAACAAAGGATGACGCTACGGTTTTTGAAGAAACATCGAAAGCTTTTGCTGAAATTTTTGCAATGAAATCGGAAATTGATGATCTGAATGAACAACTAACGGTTCGTACTGATTATGAAAGTGACGATTATATGAAGTTGATCGAAAGGGTTTCGGAATTAAGCGAAAAATTTTATTCGATCGAAGAAGTTAATTACGAAGCTGAAGTAGAAAAGGTATTAAAAGGATTGGGATTTGTACGTGAAGATTTTAACCGTCCGACATCTGAATTTAGCGGTGGATGGCGTATGCGTATCGAATTGGCTAAAATATTATTACAGAAACCGGACCTGATCTTACTGGATGAGCCAACAAACCACATGGATATTGAAAGTATTCAATGGTTGGAAGATTTCCTGATCAATTCTGCTAAAGCCGTTATGGTAATTTCCCACGACCGTGCTTTTGTTGACAATATTACGAATCGTACTATTGAAGTAACAATGGGCCGTATTTATGATTACAAAGCAAAATACTCTGATTATCTGGAGTTGCGTAAGGACAGAAGAGTACACCAACAGAAAGCATACGATGAGCAACAAAAGATGATTGCTGAAACGCAGGAGTTTATCGATCGTTTTAAAGGTACTTATTCTAAAACCCTACAAGTTCAGTCGCGTGTGAAAATGCTTGAAAAGTTGGAACTGGTTGAGGTGGATGAAGTGGATACATCGGCACTACGCCTGAAATTTCCGCCGTCACCGCGTTCAGGACAATATCCGGTTGTTGTAGAAGAGTTAACCAAGACATACGGAGATCATGTGGTATTTAAAAATGCCGGTATGGTAATCGAAAGAGGTGAAAAAGTAGCTTTTGTAGGAAAGAACGGAGAAGGAAAATCGACAATGATCAAGGCGATCATGAAAGAAATCGACTTTGAAGGGAAACTGGAAGTAGGGCATAATGTGAAAGTGGGCTATTTTGCACAAAATCAGGCGTCACTTTTAGATGAAAATCTAACGGTGTTCGAAACAATCGATCATATTGCTGTGGGCGATATCCGTACAAAAATTAAAGATTTATTAGGCGCTTTTATGTTTAGCGGTGATAATACAACTAAAAAAGTAAAGGTATTATCCGGTGGTGAAAAAACCCGTTTAGCAATGATCAAATTATTATTGGAACCGGTTAACGTGTTGATTCTGGATGAGCCGACAAATCACCTGGATATGAAAACCAAAGATATTATTAAGGATGCATTAAAAGATTTTGACGGTACTTTAATTTTGGTATCGCACGATCGTGACTTCCTTGACGGTTTGGCGACAAAAGTATTTGAGTTCGGAAACAAAAGAGTTCGCGAGCATTTCGAAGATATTAAAGGATTCCTGGAATTTAAGAAAATGGAAAACCTTCGGGAAATCGAAAAATAAAAAAAAGAGCGGTAATAATCATTACCGCTTTTTTTATACCTGACAGGTTTCACAAACCTGTCAGGTATAAAAACCTATCAGGTTTTTAAAACAGCTTTTCGTTTATAGTATAAGGCTACATAGGAAGCGATACCGCAAATTACCGTTATGATAAGCATATTGCGAACCGCGCTTATGGTTTGAGATAATTCCCCGTTTTCAATGATCAGAATCCGGAAAGCTTTTAGGAAATGGGTCAACGGAATTACATCTGCGACACACTGAACCCAAAACGGCATCTGACTTAACGGCCACGTAAAACCACTCAAAATAAAACTCGGTGTAGCGATTACCATTAAAACTTCAGTGGCTTTAAGTTGATTCGGAATCAAAATACTGACCAGAATTCCTATAAAACATACGGCGATCACAAAAACACCGGCAACCAAAGTTAGAGCCCACAGATTATCAAAAAACGGAATTCGGAACCATAGCGTAAATAACCAGTATAAAATCCAAAGTCCGAAACTCATAATCAGATAGGGAATAATTTTTACGGAAATCAGTTTTAGCAATGAAGGACATTTTTGAACCAATTCTTTAAAAGTTCCGTTTTCGTATTCAGAAGCAAACGATAGCGCCAGTCCCAATAATAAAACCTGCTGTAAAACCGTTGCCAGAACACCGGGCCATAAAAAATACATATAATTGGTGCTTCGGTTGTACTTTTTGATAAAAGTCGTACGAAAAGGCTCGTATTGGGTCATAACCAGATTTTCAGGAGTTCCCTGTTTTCGTAAGGTTTCAATTTGTACACCGGCTTTTAAAGTGCCCAGACAAACCTGTAAAGCGGTAGAGGCATAGTTCGCCGTTAAAACATTGGACGTATTCACAATCGTGACTATTTCGGGATATTTTTTAGTCAGAACCATCTTTTCAAACCCTTTTGGAATCAATACAATGCAAGTGGCTTCTTTATCAATAGCGATTTGCGATAAATTGTTTTGATCATATAAGGTTGCGGCTATATTCAGAACTTCATTATCCTGAAACATCTGAATGGCTTTGGCACTCATCTCGCTTCGGTCTTCATCCACAACAACAATCGGTAAATCGGTTACTTTTCCTTTACCGTATACATAACCTAACAAGATGCCATAAAGTAATGGCGCTCCTATAAACAGTAAACGTAGCACTTTGTTTTGCCAGAAGAAGCGAAATTCTCTTTTTAATAATGATCCGAAATTTTCCATAGGCTTATAAAGATAAAGTGACTGTCGTTTTGGTAATCAGCTCTTTGGCCGCATTATTGTCGGTTGGCGTAATTTTTATTTCAAAAAGACTTTCCTGCATTTCATAATCCGGATAGGCGGTAGCAATATTACCATAAGCACCCAATTGTTTGATGGTGGTTACTTTGCCTTTAAAATCCTGTTTTTTATACGGAACATAAACAGAAATTTCCTGGCCTTTTTTAATTTTATCAAGCTGACTTTCGGGTAGTGTAAAACGGAAATATAACGAATTGTCAAGATAACCGTTAAACAGCGTATAGCCCGGTAATGCCAGTTCGCCTACATTTAACGTAATCGTTTCAATACTCATGTTTTGCGGGGCGATTACATAACGTTCTTTATCGGCAGTTTCCACCTCTTTTAAAGCACCCAAAGCCCGATCTTGCTGACCTAAAGCCATGGTTTGTTGTTCTATACGAGCGCCTTTTCGGGCATCGTCTAGTTCGGCTTGAACAGCAATATATTGGGATTGTGCACCTTGATATTTTGCAAAAGCTTCGTCATAAGTTTGTTGCGATACCAAAGAATCTTTTAGCATATTACTCAGTCTGCGTATGGATTTCTGAGCAAAGTCATATTGTTCTTTCAATGCTTTTTGTTTGGCCTCCAATTGTTTGATCTGGTTATCCGTTGCGCCTTTTACGGCCATGTTGTATTGGGCTTTTGCTGAAATCACAGCACCTTCTGCCTGACTTTTTTTAGCATCAACTTCCGGAATGTCCAATATAGCAAGTGTATCTCCTTTTTGTACCAGATCACCTTCTTTTACAAAAATCGTTAGGATTTTACCCGGAACTTTGCTCACAACGGCAATCTGCTCTTTTTCGACTTTTCCCTGTATTTTTTTGTCGTTTTCAGGTTTGTTACATCCGATAAAGACAAATACTGTGACTATTAGCGTAAGAATTGGTTTCATAATACTGGTTTTATTTGGATAAATATTTGGTCAAATCTCCGGTTGCAATAACCGTTTCTATGGCGGAGAGACGTTGTTCGATTAAGGTACTGATTTTGCCGAGAGAAGCTTTGTAAAGATCATTTTCAGCTTCCAGACGTTCAGATATATTGATTAGTCCTTCTTTGTATTGTTTGATGGCCAGATTAAGATTGTTTTGAGCTACTTTTTCTTGTTGTGCTGCAATTTCTGTCTTCTGATTTAATACGGTATAGTTGGCATAATTGTTTTCTAATAATAATTGTAATTTTTCTTTGGTGTCGTCAATCTGGTTCTGAACTTGTTCAATATTGATTTTGGCTTCATGAACCTTATGTTTTCGTTCAAAGCCACTAAATATTTCCCATTTTAAAGCCGCTCCGATCATCCAGTTCTGACTAATAGTTAGTTCGTTTAATCCCAAATTCGACGGTTGTCCTAATATCGGAAGCGGAGGTGTGGTCGCATTGGCATCGAAAAGACTGGAATAGGTAAGCCCGCCAAAAGCACCTAAAGTCGGTAAATAAGTTCCCTTTTCTTTTTTTAAGGCATATTCGTAAGCCGATTTAAAGGATTCCAGTGCTTTTATTTCCTGTTTGTTTTCGGTGGTCAGATTTTGACCGATCAAATAAGGACTCAATTGGTATTGCACATTTTTGATTTCTTCATTGGAATATCCGGTCAGATAATTAATCTTTTTAAAAACGACTTTGCGTTTCCCTTCCATTTCAATTCTTTTAGAAGCTAATTCCAATGTAGCCAGTTTTATTTTATCCCGATCATACGGAATAGCCAAACCTTGTTCGATAGCTTTGGTTACCCGAAGTGTTTCTGCATTCAAACGTTTTTCGCTATCATTGATTAATTTCTCGACTTCATCCAGTAATGCTAGTTGATCAAACGTGTTGATAACATCTTTAACGATGCCGTCTTTTTCCGATTCGGTAAGATAGGCCGTCCCGATAGCCTTTTGTTCAATGGCTTTGGCGCCGTTTGGAATCTGAAATCCGCTGAAAAGTACCGTTTTGGCCATTATACCGCCATGGAATATGTTACCGTAATTATCAAATGATGTTTTGCCGTCCAATAAAGGGTAATTAATAACCGGAACAGTTACGGTTGGTAAATCGACGGTCATCCGATTATCGAAATATAGATACAATGCAGTTGCCTCGACTGTCGGGATATACTTATTCCAGATCCCTTTTTTTTGTAGATTGAGTTTCTCGATCTCCAGTTCCTTGTTTTTTATGGAACTGCTTTTTTCCAAAGCTTTTTGTATGGCATCATCCAATGAGGCAGTTACCGCTATCTGGGAATGGAGCTGCGTCAGACAAAAGAGCGAAATCAAAAATAGGAGTCTGTTTTTTTTCATCTTATTTCTTTGTTTCCAGGTTATTGTATATCTGAATAAAAGTATCTCGTACTATTTGTAGTATTTCAGGATCGATATTCCGAACGGCTTCGGTAACGGTTTGGTCTACTATTTTCATAACACCTTCTTCCATCGCTTTTCCTTTTTCGGTTAGAAAGATGAGGTTTAGTCTACGGTCATTTTTATCCGGTCGGCGTTCCACTAATGCCTCTTTTTCCAGATTATCGATCAGTCGGGTAATGCTGGGTTTATCGCGATAGGTGTCATCAGCTAATACTTGTTGGGAGCAACCGTTCTTTTTCCATAAAACAGCCAGTATTGACCACTGTTCTTTGGTTAAGGTAATACCATTGGCTTTAAAATGGGTCATTAAAGCGCGATTGAATGCAGACGGGATTCGTCCCGATAACAGGTTGTAAAGATTCTCCGTTGTAAAAATAGTTTCCATAACAATAGTTGTTTAGACAACTACAAAAGTAAGGACTAAAAAACGAACGACCTTAGCTTTTGTTGAGATTAACAAATTTTTATAGGAAAGACCCTTTATAAATGTAAGAATAATTTTTTTAAAATGCTTTTGGATAAGGTAAAATTTTGATTTTTAGTAGGTGGAAAAAACAAAAAAATCCGTCGGGTAAACGGATTTCTATTTTATAAGTGTAATAATTGTAGTGTAAAATCTATTTCTTTAAGCGTAACTGATAGATGTCGGCTTGTAATTGTTCCGTGTCATTATCTTCACATAATAAAAATGAAATTTCCTGATCAGAATCGGAATATAGCGTTAAGCCTTCAAATTTATGGCTGTCTGTTATTTTTTTTGTAAAATCAATTTTCATCTTTTCGATGTCGATTCGGCCGATTAAACTTCCTAAAACAGCTCCGTCGTTATAGGTAGAACTCGTATCTTCTGCGGCTGCTAAAAAATAAAGTTTATCGCCAACAAGTATCGCATCGGTAAAACCACTGCGTACGCCTTTGATTTTAGGTAATTTTAATTCGCTGAATATGATGTTGAAATCGTCAACAAGATTTTTACCTTCGATAGTAAAAACAATATTTTTTCCGGTAGCGCCATTACCTCGGTTAAAAAAGTACCAGCTTTTGCCGTTATAGGCTACACCTTCAATGTTGAAATTTTCAGCATTAAGTTCTGCAAAAGTTTGCATGGCGGCATATAAATCGGAAATATCGGTTACGGAAATGACTTCTTTGGATTGCGCATTGACCTTAATCATTTTGGAACGATTTGCAGTTGAACCGGAACCGAAAAGATATAATGTATCTGCATAGGAAGTAATCGCCTCAAAATCGGGCTTGATTTTTTTAGCAATGTTTTCTGATGGATTTTCCAGTAACGGATGCCGTTTTAAGGAGGACGATTTTACGCCATATTCATAAAAATACGAACTATTATCACTGATGATATTTAAATGATCATGGTTGTAGATAAGACCGGAAGCCGATCCGACTCCTATAATTTGGAACAGCAGTTCGAGTGTAAATCGATTCATGATGTGGCGGTTAATGTTGCATTATCAAAGTACTGTATTATTTTTTAAAATTGCGAAAAAAGCAGCCGGAAATTCTCCCCGATGCTCTTAAATATTCTTATTTTTATAAGGAATGTAAAATCGCCTGCCTATGAAAACTATTAAATGTGATGACTTTAGAGTGGATAAAGAAATCAAATTATCGGAGTTACCGACTTTTTTGAATATTGATACTTCTGAAAAAAAGAAATCAAAAGCACTGGAAAAAACAAGAGAAAAATTAAGTAAACTACAGGATAAAATGTATGCACACAACCGTTATGGGGTTCTGATTTGTTTGCAGGGAATGGATACAGCGGGGAAAGATAGCCTGATCCGGGAGGTTTTTAAAGAATTTAATTCAAGAGGTGTCGTGGTTCATAGTTTTAAAACACCCAATTCAACGGAACTGGAACACGATTATTTATGGCGTCATTATTTGGCTTTGCCCGAAAAAGGAAAATTCTCGGTTTTTAATAGGACGCATTATGAAAACGTATTGGTAACGCGGGTTCATCCGGAATATATACTAAATGAAAATTTGCCCGGAATTGAAGCTGTGGAGGATATTCCGAAAGATTTCTGGAAAAAACGATACGATCAGATTAATAATTTTGAGAAACATATTGTTGAAAATGGTATCATCGTTCTGAAATTTTTTCTGCACTTAAGTAAAGAAGAGCAACGACAGCGTTTGTTACGCCGTTTGGAGAAGGAAGAACACAACTGGAAATTTTCGCCCGGAGATTTAAAAGAACGTGCCAGATGGGAACTTTATCAGCAATATTATGAAGAAACAATCAATCATACGTCTAAAAAACAGGCGCCTTGGTACGTGATTCCCGCAGATAATAAAGAAACCTGTCGGTATATCGTAGCCAAAACAATATTAGATGAGATGGAGAAGTACACTGATATTAAAGAGCCGGAACTGGATCCGGAAATCAAAAAAAATATTGTTGTGTATAGAGAACAATTGCAAAAAGAATAAGGATAAAAAAAACGCCCGGAGGCGTTTTTTTTATTTTACAGCTTCAAACTTGGCAAGTGGTGCCATTCGGGCTTTATTCAATTGAAGAGTTTTGCCGTTGTGGTTGTAATTGTCAACAGTACGCAATACTTCAAGAAAAGCAGTTTCAGTTTCTAAATCCGGACAGGCCATAAGTGTACCCATCATTTGCGATAGTTCGATACGGTTTCCGTCTTTTAGTGTGTAAGTACCGCCAAATCCGTTGCAACCGCTAAATCCGGATACGCGATGTTCTTTCTGGTCCAGTTGCAGGTAAACATCTTTTCCCATTTCTGTTTTTGAAACCGGTTTGCCTCTTAGTTCAACTAATTTCCATTTCGTGCCTTCCAGGGCAACCGTTGTATCGGATTTTTTATAGGTATTACACCCAACTGACACTAATGCCACTGCTAGTAATGATAAAGTTACTTTTTTCATATTTTGTTATTCTTCTGGGACATTCATCTCTTTGTTTAGCACATATTTTTTTGCTAAAGCCCCGGTTATTTTTTTTCCTTCCATATCAAGCATGATCAATTGATTGGCACCTACCAGAAACTGACTCGGTCCGTCTTTGATGTTTTCCAATTTAACCGTACTGCCGTCATCACTCCAGCTAAAGGAACCTGTGACCTGGAGGATGTCATTTCCCTTGCCTTGATATTTGGTCGTCATCACATACGTTTTATCCCGGTTTAGGGTAACGGTAGTTTCGATGCCTTCACAATCTGCGCAAGGAGTCACGCCTTTATATGTTCCGTCCCAATCTAATACGTTTTCACTACTTTTCGCCAGTGCTGAATTACTTTTTTCTGAATTGGCTCCGGCACTCTCAATTTTGTTTTCTTTTTTGCAAGATGTCACCGCAAACGCGATACAAGCTATCGCTAGAATTACTTTTTTCATAAGAAGTGATTTATAAGTTGTTGATTATCTTTGAGAATTCTCATATAAAGGTAGTGATATTTTCTTAACATTTTTGGAGTTAATGCTAAAAAAATATCACTTTTTTCCTATTATAATTTAAAACCGTAGGCAAGTCTGAGTGAGATCTGACCGGTGTTAAAATGGTTGTAATCTTCATATCGAAGACTAATGTCGATATTTTTTGTTGCAATACCGATTCCCGGCGCCCAAAGGAAGGAAGTACCCATACCGTCTTTTACACCAATTCCGGCACCGACTTCACCCAAAACGTAGATCTGGTTTCCTAAAAAGGATTTAAAACCCAGTTTGGCCGGAATAAAGCCGCCGTCTTCTTCATTACTGAATAAATGGGTATAACCCGTTGTTGCAGCCAATGACGTTTTCTGCGTTAAATCGTATTGCAATCGCGCATCAGCTCCTAAACTGAAGTCATACGAACTGTTTACCGGAATACCACCGTTTAGTCCGAATCCTAACCGCCATCCTTTTTCATATCCCTGTGTCTGTGCCTGGGAATCTGTTGAGAAGAATAGTGCTGAAGCAATTGCAGTCAGTCCTAAAAGCTTTTTAACATTTTTCATATTTAATACGTTTTATGTTTAACATTAAGGGTTTTAACAATAATCAGACCACTTTGTTATATTTTAAACCTTAATTTTATGTTAATTTAGTATAAAATATCGTAATAAAATAGTGTAAAATATTGGTTTATAGTGTTTTGTGATTGAATCTGACATGAGCTAAAAATTGTATTTTTTAATGATACTATGGCGTTGCAAGTTCTTACCTTTGCCGGAAAATACAATAAAATGAGATGGTCGGTATATACAAGAGAGTTTGGTTATAACCTGCGATTGGCCTATCCTATTATTTTAGGAATGTTAGGGCATACAATGGTTGCTATTG